>CAIZWI010000257.1 GCA_903936645.1 uncultured Verrucomicrobia subdivision 3 bacterium | reverse complement strand
CTAGTATCTACTTGCAAAGACTAGCGTAATAATTAAACTAGGGTCATGGCACGCCCTGCGACCCCCATTCACCTTACCGAAACCGAACGAATGCAACTGGAAAGCTGGTTGCGGCAACCGAAAGCACAAGCTCGCCATGTCGAGCGGGCCCGCATCATTTTGTGGGCCGCCGACGGGTTGAGTAATCAAGCCATTGCGGAACGGTTGGACACCCGTCCCGCCCGCATCTGTAAATGGCGTGTGCGTTTTGATCAGGAACGACTGGCGGGGCTGGCGGACGATTTTCGTCCCGGCCGTGTGCCGATTTATGACCAAACCACGCGGGAACGTCTGCTGGTGCAGTTGGATCAAGCTCCGCCCAAAGGTTATGCCACCTGGACCGGTCCGCTCCTGGCCCGGGCACTAGGGGATGTCAGCGCCCATCAAGTCTGGCGGGAACTGCGCAGCTTGGGTATCAGCCTGGCCCGGCGGCGGAGTTGGTGTGTCTCCACCGATCCGGAGTTTGCACAAAAAGCGGCGGATGTGGTGGGCCTCTACTTGGATCCGCCAGACAACGCCATCGTGCTGGCCGTGGATGAAAAGCCCTGTATTCAGGCATTGGAGCGCCAGCAAGGTTGGTTGCGGCTGCCCAGTGGGCAGGCGCTCAGCGGTTTTCAGCATGATTACACCCGCCACGGTACCAGCACGCTCTTCGCCGCCTTGAATGTCGCCAGCGGTCAAGTCCAGGCGGGACACTATGGCCGGCGACGGCGGCGAGAGTTTCTGGATTTCATGAATGACGTGATCGCCGCTCATCCCGGACGGGAAATCCATGTGGTGCTGGACAACCTCAACACTCACAAGCCCAAACATGACCGCTGGCTGGGCCAACATCCCCAAGTGCGGTTTCATTATACCCCGACCCATGCCTCATGGCTAAACCAAGTGGAAGTTTGGTTCAGCATCCTCAGCCGGGCCGCGCTGCGCGGAGCCAGCTTTCGCAGTGTCCGCGAACTGCGGGAAGCCATTGATGCCTTTGTCACCGCCCATAACGAGACGGCCGCGCCCTTTGAATGGACAAAAGTAAAAGTTCACCCCAAAACCCTCTCCAGTAAATACGCTAGTCTTTGCAAGTAGATACTAGCCAGGTCCGCCCTCGTTCCGGCCAACTACCCACTATTCCGGCCCCGCCCGCACAAACATGCGGTTGCGGGATTTCATGGGTGCCCGTAACGTGATTCAGTTCCCTATAACTATTGCAACCAACTCATCAACATCCATGAAATCATTGACAGTTAAAAATCGCGTCCAGGCGCTCCTGGCCGGTGTGGCCCTAAGCGCCGCCGGACTGATGTCGGCCCAGGCGGCCAACAGCACCTTCATCACGTTTAGCGTGGACATGGCCAATGCCCCCTTCACCATTGGCACCGATACCGTTTCCGTCAACGGCACCTTTAATGGGTGGGGCGCCTTCCCGCTCAAGGAAGTGGGCAACACCACCGTTTACACGAACACTTTCAACGACACTGCGGACGCCAATGGTGGGACCGCCTCCTACAAATTTGTCATCGATGGGAATAATTGGGAAAACCTCCCCACCGGCCAAAACCGCGCCGCCAAACTCCCCTCCACCGTGGGTGCCAGCATCGTGCAGCCCACCGCCTTTTTTGCCGATAATGGCACGCCGGTGGCGAACGACGTTACCTTCCAAGTGGATGTCTCCCAACAAATTGCGCTCGGCAACTTCACCCCCGGCACCAGCTCGGTGGAAGTCCGCGGCTTGTTCAATGGCTGGTCCGGCGGCGCCAGCGAACTCACCAACAACCCCAACATTCTGGTCACCAACCAGTTCGGTCTCGTGACTTCCAATGTCTGGCAAGGCACCTTTCCCGTCACCGCCTCTCCTGGTGGCGTCGAAGCCTTCAAGTATGTGATCAACCCCGGCACCGAGTGGGAAGGCCCCTCCTCCGCCAATACCGATAGCGGTGGCAACCGTTATTTTGCCAATGTGGCGCAAACCCTGCCCCTGGTTAACTTCAGCGATGCACCCTACGCGCCGCTCGCCAAAGTGACGTTCAACGTGGACATGTCGGGCATCCTCCTCTCGGATCCCGGCTACGACCCCACCAGCGTGACACTGAATGGCTCCTTCAATGGTTGGGGTGCGAGCATTCCCTGTACCAACAACCCCTCGGCCGCCAACCCCAATGTTTACACCGCAGTGGTCGCCGTTGGCGAAGGTTCGTCCGTGTTTTACCAGTTCCGTTACACCTCATCCGGCAATACCAAGTATGACAACATTCCTTCCGCGACGGGCAACCGCAGCCTCATCGTGCCGCAATTGGCCGCCACCAATATCCCGGCGGTGTTCTTTAATAACATCAGCCCCAACGACTTGCTCAACGTCGACACCACGGTGTACTTCACCGTCAACATGACCAATGCGGTGGATTATGTCTCGCACGCCGCCTTCGATCCGAATAACGACACCGTTTTCATCAATGGCGACTTCCTCGGCTGGGCCGGCTGGAATGCCATTGCGCTGGGTTCATATATCCTCGCCAATGACCCGGTGGGTAGCGAGCTGTACACTTTCAGCTACACCTTCCCCGCGGGCCATTCCCGTTCCGTGTCCTACAAGTATTCCATCAATGGCACCGATAATGAGGCCGGTCAAAACCAGAATCATTTCCGGTACATCCGCAGCACCACTGGCACCTACTACATGCCGCTCGACAGCTTCGGGGTCCAGACCGTCGAAACCAAATTTGGCAGCCTCACCATCAGCCCCCTCTCCTCCACGCTGGTGCATTTAAGCTGGCTGGGTTACCCCAACGTGACCCTGCAAAGCGCTCCGGCTGTGACCGGCCCTTGGACCAGCAACCCGGATACCACCGGGAGCAACTCCAGCAACTTCCAAATTGTGCCGGGCGGACGCTTCTTCCGCTTGATTCAACCATAACCATTTAACCTGTCCTTCCGCATTCCGCCGGGCGGCGACTCGCCGCCCGGCGGTTCTTAAAATCTCGATTTTCTCTCCCCCTCCCCCATGAAACTGATCCCCTCCCTCCACCGGCGCGCGGCCTTCACCTTGATCGAACTGCTGGTGGTCATTGCCATCATCGCCATTCTGGCGGCCATGCTCCTGCCCGCCCTCAGCGCGGCCAAGACCCGGGCCACGGGAATTTCCTGCATGAGCAATTACAAGCAACTGGGGCTCACCTGGATCATGTATGCCGGGGACAATAATGACCGCCTCGTCAGTAATTCCGACAAGAATGTCGGCGGCAACAAGGCCAATTGGATCTGTCCTTACGGAATTGCCATGGACTGGACCGCCAAGGCCGATAACACCAATACCTTATACATTACGGTCGACAGCCCGTCGCTAGGGACCGCCCTGTTTGGCAGCTATGTGGCCAAATCACTCAAAATTTTTATCTGTCCCGCGGATAATAAACTGTCCAGCAGCCAAATTGGCCAGGGCTGGACCAGCCGCATTCGCACCTGTGCCATGAACGGTGCGTTTGGCGATGGCTCCAAATGGTTTGCCCCGGGCAACGGCGGCAACTGGCCGGCGTTTTACAATCCCACCAAAAGCTCCGCCATCCATACCCCGGGCCCCTCGGATTGCTGGGTCATCATGGATGAAAACCCCAACAGCGATGATGATGCCGGCCTGTACGTGAACCCGGCCGATGCCAATGGCAAAGGCACCACCTTTACCGAGCTCCCGGGCAGCATTCATGGTGCTTCCAGCGGCGAGGTTTACGCCGATGGCCACTCCGATTTGCACAAATGGAAAGGCACAGTGACCACCCAGCCCTTCCACCCCAATTTAAGCAGCTATTTGCAAGGCGTGGGCAACCTCGATGCGGCCAGTGTTAACGACCTTACCTGGCTGGCCATGCACACGCCGGCCAGTTGATTCAGTTGCCGGCAAATGCCTTCGCTGGCATTACCTCCCGGTGGTACAATGGAATGTCTCTGGTGTCGTTTTTTGGATATTTGATTAAAATGAATTTTTATCTGATTGGTCAATATTTACGCCGTCTCGTCCCAGTGGGGGTCACCGTTGCCGCCGCTGCCTGGCTGGGTTTCCAGGCGCACGCCGGGGACACCAACAGCGTTGCGCTGCCGGCCCACCCCTCACCCGAGTGGCTGCGCACCGGCACCATCTATGAAATCTACCCGCGGGATTTTTCGCCCGCCGGCAATCTCCCGGGGGTCACCGCGCGGCTCGACGACCTCCACCACCTCGGGGTGAATATTTTGTGGATCATGCCCATTCATCCCATCGGCGAAAAATTTCGCAAGGGCGGTTATGGGAGCCCCTATTCCATCCGGGATTACTATGCCGTGGATGCCAATTACGGCACCCTGGCCGATTTCCAGCAACTGGTCGCCGGGGCCCACGCGCGCGGCATGAAGGTGATCATGGATCTCGTGGCCAATCATACCGCTTGGGACAGTGTGATGATGACCAACAAGGCCTTCTACAAACAGGATGCCGCCGGCAACGTCATCCCGCCCGTGCCGGAATGGACCGATGTCGCCGGTTTGAATTACACCAATTCCGAGCTGCGTGGCTACATGATCACCATGCTCAAATACTGGATCCAGCAAACGGACATTGACGGCTACCGCTGCGATGTGGCCTCCAATGTCCCGACTGATTTTTGGGAGCAGGCCCGCGCCCAATTGCTCGCTGTGAAGCCCGACCTCATGATGCTGGCCGAGGCCAGCAAACCCGAATTGCTGACCAATGCCTTTGACATCGATTATTCCTGGCCGCTGCTGGCCACCCTGAATCAGGTGCTGATGCACAGTGCCCCCGCGAGCGATATTCAAAAATGCTGGGAAGAAAACCTGGCCCGTTTTCCCAAAGGCGCCCTCCACATGCGGATGTCTGATGATCACGATGAGTCCCGGGCTGTGTCGCGCTATGGCGTCAATGGCGCTTTGGCGGCCTCGATTCTCATGTTCACACTGGATGGAGTTCCCATGCTTTATAATGGCATGGAAGTCGGTGACGCCACCGAGTCCGGCGACCCGGCGCTCTTTGATAAATTAACCATCTTCTGGAACCCCAAGGACCGTCCCCCTTTTGGCCAGATTTACCAAGCCCTCATCAAATTACGCCAGGATTACCCGGCGCTGACCAACGACCGCCTCATCTGGCTGCCGAATACTGATACCTCCCGCGTCGTGTCCTTCCTGCGCCTGGATGGCAACGACGAATTTGTGGTGGTCATTAATTTGTCCAACCGGCCCGTCAACGGTTCGCTCAAAGTTTTGAATGCGGCAGCGTTTAAGCCCCTAAAAATCGCGGGATTACCTGACGGCCCGCCGGGAGACCTGCCGCGTTTTCAATTGGACGGTTTCGGCTGGCGCATTTATCATCGCTCGGTAACCGCCATGTCCGCCAAGTAAACCCTCCATCGCTTATTTTCCGCGCCCCCTCGCCCCATGCAAAAGCCCCCGCTGAATTTCTGGCAAATCTGGAACATGAGTTTTGGGTTCCTCGGCATTCAGTTTGGCTGGGGCTTGCAGATGGCGAACATGAGCGCCATTTATAATTATTTGGGCGTGGATCCCGATCAACTGGCCATTTTATGGCTGGCCGCGCCCGTTTCCGGGGTCATTATCCAACCCTTGGTGGGTCAATTTAGCGACCGTTGCTGGACCCGCCTGGGCCGCCGCCGCCCCTTTATTCTGGGCGGTGCCCTGCTCGCCTCCCTGGCGCTGGTCCTCATGCCCAACTGCCCGGCTGTCTGGATGGCCGCTGGTTTGCTCTGGATCTTGGATGGCACCATCAATGCCAGTATGCAGCCGTTCCGTGCCTTGGTGGCGGACAACCTGCCGGAAGCGCAAAACTCCCAAGGCTTTGCCATCCAATCCCTGTTCATTGGCCTCGGGGGCACCATTGCCTCCGCCCTCCCCTGGATGATGACCAACTGGTTCGGCGTGGCCGCGGATGCCGGCGGCGGCGGGCATATTCCCAATTCCGTCCGTTATTCTTTTTATATCGGTGCCGTCGCCTTCCTCGGCGCCGTGTTATGGACGGTGTTCCGCACCACCGAATATCCGCCCGAGGCTGCGGAATTGCGGGCCATTCGCAGCCGGCAGTTTGACTGGACTTTGGGCCTGGGCGATATTGTTGCCTTGGTGTTTCACCTCCCCCGGCGCATGTGGGAACTCGGTTTGGTCCAGTTCTTTACCTGGACCGGCATGTTTGCCATGTGGGTTTATTTCTCGCCGGCCGTGGCGAAAGACATCTTTCATGCCGCCCCCAAATCCGTGGAAATGGAAGCCGCCGGCGCATGGTCGGGCCTCTGTTTTGCCGCCTACAATGTCGTCTGCTTCATTTTTTCATTCGTCCTGCTCTGGGGCACCAGATATACCGGTCCCAAACTCATGCATGTGCTGTGTCTGGCCGTGGGTGGCCTGGGGCTGGCCTCCGTGCCGCTGGCCGGTGATAAATACGAACTCCTGCTCTCCATGACCGCGGTGGGCATCGCCTGGGCCAGTATTCTCTCCATGCCTTACGCCATGCTGGCCCCGGCTCTGCCCAAGGAAAAGGTCGGCGTCATGATGGGGATGTTCAATTTATTCATCGTCCTGCCGCAAATTGCCGCCTCCAGCCTGCTGGGCTGGCTGCTCAAGCATTGGTTGCACAGCGAACCCATGAATGCCCTGGTGCTCGGTGGCATTAGCATGGGCCTGGCTTCCCTGTTCACCCTGCTGGTGGTGAGCTTTCAGCGCTCCAGTGCCGATCCCTTGGTGAAATCGGCTGGCGGCACGGGCCATTGACCTTAACCTTGGATGGTTAGCTGCCGCAAAACCTGGGTGACGTCTGCCAGCACGGTGGGATTCGTCGCGCGGGCCACCACCAATGCTCCCTGGAGGGCGGAATACCATAAGCGGGCGAGCGCCACTGGATCACTGGCCGGCGAAATTTCCCCCCGCTTTTTTCCTTCCTCCAGAAAATGCGCGATCCATCCCTGGCTGTCCGTCATGAGCCGGTTTAGTTCGTCCTGAACTTCCTTCGGCAGACTCGAATATTCGCCCGCCAATGCCGCCGCCACACAAATGCGCTGATGGGCACTCAAGCAGCCACTATAAATCCCTGCCACTCCCTCCAAACGCTCCGCCAGGCTGGTATGCTCGGCCTCGATTTTCTTCATCGCCGCGCCCACGAATTCGTAATAGCGACGCACCAAGGCCACGGCCAGATCCGTTTTGGCAGGAAAATGATAATGGATGCTGGCGGTCCGAATGCCCACCTGGCTGGCCAGGTCACGATAGCTGTAACCGTTATGCCCATGGGTTTGCACCAGTAATTGGGCCGCGTCCAACAATCGCGTTTTAATATCGTCACTCATCGCTGGGTCAATTTATCTATCTATGAGTAGATTGCAATTAGTTTAGGTTCAATTACCGCCCATTCGAATTGCGCCAAAAGTATTGTTACCCTGGCGGGGGCGCTGGGACGGGAAAAGGGATACGTTGCGCCAAAAGTACTGTTACCGTGGGCGGAATGGATAAAACAATGAGTAAAACCACACGGAATGAGATCTTGCAGAAGTTGCGGCGACGTTATCAAACGGCTGGGAAGGCCCATAAACGGAAGCTGCTGGACCAAGCCCAAGAGTTGCTGGGTTATCACCGGAAATCGGCGATTCGCGCGCTGCGCGCAGTGGCGAGCGAGCGTGGGCCGGTGATTTTAACGGGCCGCCCCATCGAATACGATTCCGGCTTGCTGGTGCCGTGGTTGCGGCCGATCTGGCAGGCCACCGACTATGCCTGTAGCGGGCGCCTGGTGGCGATGTTGCCGGAGTGGATTCCGGCCTTTGAGCAATCGGAGCGACGGATGCCTGCGGAAGTGCGGGAGAAGTTATTACAGGCCAGCGCACGGACGCTGGATCGTTTATTGTCGCCCTTGCGGCTGGCGGGAACCGGGCGCTCGCGCACGCGACCCGGGACGTTGTTGCGCCAGCAAATTCCCATTCGCGGCAGTGTGTGGGAGGAGGGCCAAGCGGGGTGGCTGGAAGTCGATACGGTGGCCTTGTGTGGGGGCAGCGTGGCCGGGGAATTCGTGTGGATGCTGGATGGCGTCGATTACGCGACGACCTGGGTGGAAGTGCGGGCGATGTGGGGCCGGGGCCAGGCCGGGACGCTGGCGGCCTTGCAGGACGTGGAGGCGAGCCTGCCCTTTTCCTTGTTGGGATTGGATAGCGACAACGGCGGCGAGTTCCTCAACCATCATGTGCTCCATTGGCTGCAAAAGCGGCCCCAGCCCGTATTCCTGACCCGCAGTCGGCCTTATAAAAAGGATGACAATGCGCATGTGGAGCAAAAGAACTGGACCCACATCCGGCAGTGCTTCGGGTATGAACGGCACGACAACCCGGACGTGGTGGCACCGATTAATGCGCTGGTCAAGGGAGCCTATGGTCATCTCCTCAACTATTTTCACGCCAGCCTGAAGCTGGATCACAAAGAGGGCAAGGCGGGCAAAACCCGCCGGATCTATAAATTGGCCCAGACGCCCTTGGCCCGCGTATTGGCCAGCGAAGAAGTCAGCCCGGCCACCAAAGAACGCTTGCGCCAGCACAAGGCCACCTTGAACCCCTTCGCCTTGAAGCGCGAGGTCGAGCAAAGCCTGAAGAAGATTGAAGCGATGCGGCGCCAGCGAAATTAGGCAATCCCCCCCACCCCCCTTCACTAACGTGGCAGAAATCACATCAAACGAACCCTCGACCGCAGGGGGGCGCGAGCTAAGGCTCGCCGCTCGCCCCCCTGCTCGTTTTAACTCGCTTCGGAACCCCAAAACCTTTAACAAACAACCTGCCTGTGGGTAACACCCTTTTGGCACAACGATACCTGCTCTTGGGTAACAGTTACTTTTGGCGCGCGGCGCTCGGTCACCAGTGGTGAAGGTCACATGGGGGTAAACCGGGGCTTTAAAGCGCTTTAAACAAAGTAGTTTTAGCGGTGACATTGCCCTAATTGCGCACTAGTGGGTCTCCGGCTCCAGGCGCAACGTTTATTGAAGCGAAAAGCGTCACTAATTTGTGCCTAAAGCCATACAGAACTGATTTTACCCGTGTAAACATTGGCGGAAGGGGTGGGATTCGAACCCACGAACGGGTTACCCCGTCTCCTGATTTCGAGTCAGGTGCATTCAACCACTCTACCACCCTTCCGCTCGCTGTTGAGCCCGGTAATTGGTTTCCCAATACGCCCGGCTGGCCTGTCAACCTTACCAGCCGGTGGTGATTTGGCAAAGTTAAAATCCACCGCCTTCCGTAATGATTTGCTAAATGTTCGCCTGCCATCCCATTTTGCCCGGCTGGCCCCCGCCAATTGCCACTGGGCGCCGGCGTTCCGCGATCTTCTTCCCCCCTCTCCTGAGCAAAACAGGTTTTTGCGCCCCGGGCTTGGGGGGCAGGGGAATCGCCGTTTCGCCCATAAACCTCCAGTCGGGAAGATCCGTCCCGGCCGATTCATAGCGGGAAAAGGGTGTGGCCTCCCCACGGAAGGCGGATTCCCGACATCGCCCCGGATTGTCAAGCTGGGCTTGCGCGGCTATCTTCTTTCTTTCATTAGGGAGCTGGTTTTGTATTAAACTCCCCGCCGGTCATGGTTGCGCCTTGATTTACCAGATTATTTTTATGACTAGGAAAACGACCGTAGCCCGTCCTTTGGGTCCTCTCGCCTTGGTTTTGTTGGGCTTGCTCGTCTGGCCCGCCGCCGCCGGAACCCCGGATGGCTGGCCCGGTCGCCAGGACGATGGTTCGATGTTATTGCCCAACCAATGGTCATTACGGCCCGCCGGGCGGCAGATTCCACTGGCGGATTTCCCGGTTAATATTGCTTCGACGCCCGATGGCCGTTATGCCGCCGTCCTGCATTGTGGTTACGGCCAGCACGAAGTGTTGCTGGTGGATCTTAAGACCGAGCAGGTAAGTGACCGGGCGAATGTCGGCGAGGCGTTTTACGGCCTGATTTTTGCCAATAATGGTCAACGCTTGTATTGCAGTGGGGCCAGCGGCGAAGTGATCCATTCGTTTGACGTAAGCCAGGGCAAGCTTTCACCCACGGAGAATTATCGGCTGCGTCCCGTCACCGAAACGGGCGTGCCCGCCGGTTTGGCCCTGGATGCCGCCGCGCGCACCTTGTATGTCGCCAATCTTTGGAACAGTTCCGTCTCCCTGGTCGGGCTCAATTCCCACACCGTGCGCGATTTGGCGTTAAACCCCGCCAGCGAACCCGCGCCCAAATTGGCCGCCGCCCTCCCGGAAGATGCCGATACCACCGCTGCCGAGAAGCGGACCCGCGCCGCCAAGCTCGCCGAAACCCAGAATGTGGACGGCGATTTCCCCTACGCCTGTGCCCTGGATGCCGCCCATCATCGTTTGTATGTGAGTTTATGGGGCAAGGCCGCCGTGGCCGTGCTGGATTTGCGCACGGAAAAAATCACCGCCCGCTGGGCCACCGGGGCCCATCCCTGTGAAATGGTCCTCAGCCGGGATGGTAAACGACTCTTTGTGGCCAATGCCAATGACAACACCGTTTCCGTGCTGGATACTCAAACCGGCCAGATTTCAGAAAATTTGTGGGCCACCACCTACCCCCAGTCCCCGCGCGGAGCCACCCCCAACAGCCTCGCCCTCACGCCGAATGGAAAAATATTGTTCGTCGCCAATGCCAACCTCAACGCCATCGCTGTCTTTGATGTGTCCGCCCCCGGGCACGGTCGCAGTTTGGGCTTTATCCCCAGCGGCTGGTACCCCACGTGTGTCCGGGTGACCCCCGATGGCCGGAAATTATTGATTTCCAACGGCAAAGGGGACAAAGCCATGGCCAACCCCGAAGGCCCGCAGCCCGCGCCCGGTAAAACCAATAAAAAAGGCAAATCCCAATACATCGGCGGCCTGTTCACCGGCACGCTGAGTGTTGTGGATCTCCCGTCACCCGGCGACCTGGACCGCCAAATGGCCGTCTGGACCACCACCGTGCTCCAATGCACCCCCTTGCGCCCCGATGCCTCCGTGGTCACCGCCCCCCCGCCCGGCAATCCCATTCCCGGCCGCCCGGGCGACCCCAGCCCTCTCACCCATTGCATATATATCATTAAAGAAAACCGTACCTATGATCAGGTATTCGGCGATGTGAAAGCGGGCAATGGCGATCCGGACCTGTGCCTGTTCCCCGCAAAGGTCACCCCCAATTTGCATAAACTCGTCGCCCAATTTGTGCTCCTGGACAATTTTTATGTGGATGCCGAAGTCAGCGCCGATGGGCATGAATGGTCCATGGCCGCCTACGCCTCTGACTTCGTGGAAAAAACCTGGCCCTTCAACTATGGCCATAAAAAAACCAAATTCCCCTATCCCAGTGAAGGCAATTTCCCCATCGCCTCCCCCTCCAGTGGGTATCTGTGGGATCAAGCCGCCGCCGCCGGGGTCAGTTACCGGAGTTATGGCGAATTCGTGCATAATGGACCCACCACCAATGATCCTGGAACCGTCCGCCTAAAAGGGTTGGCCGGTCACTTTGACCCTGGGTTTCAAAGCTTCAATTTGGATTATCCGGATGCTTCGCGGGCCGACCGGTTTATTGCCGAGTTGCACCGGTTTGAAGCCATCGGGGACATGCCCCGCCTGCAAATTGTCCGCCTGCCCAATGATCATACCCATGGCGTCAGCCCCGGAAAATTATCCCCCACCGCGTATGTGGCGGAAAATGACCAGGCCCTGGGCAAGCTGGTGGCCGCCGTCAGCCGTTCGAAATTCTGGGCCAGCACCGCCATTTTTGTCATTGAGGACGATGCCCAAAATGGTCCTGACCATGTGGATGCCCATCGCACCGAGGCCTTGGTCATCAGCCCCTACACCCGGCACGGGGCGGTTGATTCCACCCTCTACTCCACAACCAGCATGTTACGCACCATGGAATTAATTCTGGGCCTTCAGCCCATGACCCAATTTGATGCCGCCGCCCGCCCCATGTACCATTCCTTTCAAGCCCAGGCCGACCTCACCCCCTACGATGGTTTGCCTGCCGGGGTGGACCTTCAGGAACACAACCCTCCCGCCGCCAAAGGGCTGGAGGAAAGTTTCAACTTCCAGCGGGAAGATGTGAATGACGACCTCAAATTCAATGAGGTCATTTGGCGTTCCGTCAAGGGTGCTGCCCGCCCCATGCCCGCTCCCACCCATGCCGGTTTCGTGCTGGCCCGCGCCGGCCAGGATGCTGACGGTGACTAAAACCGCCGGCCAGTGTGCCGCCCCATCCTTCCGTCGACCCGAACGGCGGCCGCCGTCATGAATCCACCGGCAATCCGCGCGGCGTGTAATTCCGTGCTTGCCGTGCGGCCACGGCCACTGACTTGGGTGGAAACTTAACTGCCGTCGCCCGGCTGTTCACGCCTGTATTCCGCCGCCAGACTGCCGCTGCACGCTGGAACGGTGTTACGGTAGCATGTCGTTTGTTAAGTTCTGGCAAACACAGTTGTCCCTTTTTCGATTCTCCTTTGTGCTATTCACTGGAATGGAATACTCAGTTCCGTTGTCTCCAATTTCTTCCTTGGTAACCTAGAATGTGTCTAAAAAAGGACACCAACATCCCATCTATTACCCAAATGAATTCTGATACCTCTTGGCGCTTGGTTTTGGCCGAAACCGTGCGGCGAAATGATTCCTCCGGGCGCCGGAGCCTGCCGCCTGCCCTGCTCCTGCTGATCCTGGGCTTGCTGCTCCTGGCGGCCAACCATGCCAGCGCCCGCACCATCCAGCACCATATTTCGGCGGCCAATTTGACGATCATTCAAAATGACGTCGGTAACACCACCAATTCCGTGACCGTCATTCCCACGCTGAGCATCAACGACTTGGAAGTTCGCCCCGGCTCGGTCAAAGCCATTTACAACATCCAGGTGGGACCCGATCCCTCCGATGATGTCGCCAATGGCCTCGTGATGACCTCCAGCACCGAGGATGGCCGGAACAATGGCAATGGGTTTTACTACCAGATGACCGCCTTTGGCACCAATGCCGGTGCCTACTCCATCTTCAATTATGACACCACCGCCAACCGGGCGCGGAATAATGGCAATTGTGCCGTCGCCTATTTCCCCTACACCAATTTCCTTTGCGGGTGGGGTCGTAATTCCCGCGCCACCAATGGCGGGGCCACCGACCTCTTTACCAGCTCGGCGGGTATCCGGCTGGGCACCCAGTTCAAAAGTGCCGGCGGCGGGGTGTTCTCACTGGACTTGCGCAGCCTGGGTGTCAATTCCACCACGGATGGCATTTTGTTGGTGAACCATGCCAAGGACGAGGGCAATTTCGCCCTGTCCCGCGCCAATGCAGACGGCACCTGGTCCTTGTGGGTCAAGGATAACCACGGCGATGCCGCGGCTTATGAGCAGGACCCCATTGCCTTTGTCTTCGTTCCCCGCACCAATACCACCCTCATTTCCGGCAAGTTTATGGCCGATGCCTCCATTGCCATGTACAGCGGCAGCACTCCCCAGTTCAGCGTTTCCGTGGTGGATGTCGGCACTTACCGTCTCACCGCCCCGGGTTATTCCCCCACCAATGCCGTGTTAATCACCTCCCCCGAAGGCGGTCAGAGCCTCAACCAGGATAATATTGTTGATTATACCCCCGATGGTGATGGCTGGCTGATCTACACCCGGGACATCAACGCCAGTGATGTGCCTGTGTTGGAAACCCCCACGGGCCAGCTCGTGGCTTCCTTTGTCCTGATTCCCGGCCCCACGCCAAACATCTCCGTCACGCCCACCAATGGCTTGAATACGTCAGAAAATGGCACCTCCGATCACTTTGTGGTTTCCTTGGACTATCCCCCCACTGCGGATGTAACCATCAGTGTTTCCTCCAGCAACCCCGCCGAAGGCGTGGCCGCACCCGCCACCCTCACCTTCACGACCAACAACTGGAACGTCCCGCAAACCGTGACCGTCACCGGGGTGGATGACAATGTCGTTGATGGGCCGCAGCCATATACCATCATTCTTGCCCCGGCTGTCAGTGCCGACCCGGCCTATAGCGGCCTTGATCCCGCGGATGTTTCGGCAATTAATGCCGATAACGACCAGGCCGGCATTTCCGTGGTGCCCAATACCGGCCTCGTCACCTCCGAAGCTGGCGGCTCCGCCACCTTCGCCGTGCACTTGAATTCCAAGCCCTCCGCCAGTGTGACCATTGGCTTGTCCTCCAGCAAACCCGGCGAAGGCCTGCCCTCGCCCGCCTCCCTCACCTTTACCACCACTAATTATGCCACCGACCAGGTCGTTACGGTTACGGGCGTGGATGATTTTGTGGTCGATGGTGATATCAATTATACCATTATCACGGCCCCGGCGGTCAGTACCGACTCGCATTACAATGGTTTTGATGCCGCCGATGTTGCGTGCCTCAACTTGGACAACGATGTGGCCAGCGTGCGGCTCTCCGCCGCCACCCAGATTACCATGAAAGAAGGCCAGTCCACGAATTATACCGTGGTGCTCACCTCCAGTCCCATCGCTCCGGTAACCCTCAATTTCACCTCCAGCAACCCCCTGAAAGGCAGTCTCTCCCCGACCCAGGTAAGCTTCACCAGTGCCAACTGGAATGTGCCGCAAACCCTCACCCTCACGGCGGTCGACAACTCCATCAGCGATGGTGATTTTAACTACACCATCACCGGCACTGCCACCTCGGCCGATCCCCTTTATGCGGGTATCTCCATCTTGACCATCTCCGGCACCACCGTCGATAACGAGGCCCCTATCATTTATCCGGTTTCGGCGGCCAACGTGAATGTCGTTCAGAACGACACCGGCAACACCACCAATTCCGTGACTGCCACCACCACCTTGAGCATTAATGACATGCGCATCCGGCCGGGCTCCATCCGCGGCATCTATAACTTGCAAGTGGGTGTGTATGCTTCCGATGACACCACCAACGGTTTGATCGTCAGCGCCATCACCGAAAACGGCCGGGACAATGGCGATGGCACCTTTACTTATGACATGCCCGCGATTGCCGGTTCGTTTGATCCGGTGAATCCGGGCTATTCCGTCGTGACTTATGATACGACCGCCAATCGCGCGCGGGAGAACGCCAGTTTTGCCGTGGCCTATTTTACTTATTCCGACTGGATTTGCGGTTGGGGGCGGAATTCCACGGCTATCAATGGCGGTCCGACCGATTTCTTCACCGGTTCGCGTGGCTTGAGCCTCGGCAATCAGTTTGTGAGTTATGGCGGCGGTGTGTTCACCCTGGACTTGCGCAGCATGGGGTATAATTCCACCACCGACGGCGTGCTGATCGTGAACCACGGCAAGGATGAGGGTAACTTCGCCCTCTCCGCTGCCAATACCAACGGCACTTGGAATCTTTGGGTCAAAGACAACCATGGTGACGCGGCGGCTTACGAACAGGATCCCATTGCCTTCGTCTTCATTCCCCGGACCAACAACACCGTCATCTCCGGCAAGTTCATGTCCGACGCCTCCATTGCCATGTACAATGGCGACAGCCCCCAGTTTGCCATCTCTAATATTGACGTGGGCACCTACCGCCTGACCATTCCCGGTTACAACCCCACCAACGGGGTGCTCATCACCTCCTGTGAAGGCGGTCAAAGCATCAACCAGGACAACATTATCAATTACACCGCCGATGGTGATGGCTGGCTGATCTATTCTCGCGACGTCAATCCCTCCGCCTTGCCCACCTTGGAAACCCCCACGGATACCTCGGTGACGCCCCCGCAAATTCAGCCGGTGGCCTCCTTTGTCTTCATTCCCGGTCCGAAACCCGGCTTCAACGTCTCGCCCACCAACGGTTTGAACACCTCGGAAAATGGCACTTCCGATCACTTTACGGTGGCCTTGAACTATCCGCCCGGGGCCGATGTCACCATCGCCCTGGCCTCCAGCAACCCCGGCGAAGGTGTGGTCTCCCCGGCCAGCTTGACCTTCACCACCAACAATTGGAATGTCCCGCAAACCGTCACCGTCACGGGCGTGGATGACAATGTGGTCGATGGTCCCCAACCGTACACCATTATTCTGGCCCCGGCCGTCAGTGATGATCCCGCCTATAGCGGCCTGGATCCGGCGGATGTCGCCGTGGTCAATGCCGATAACGATCAAGCCGGCATTGCCGTGGCTCCGAGCAGTGGTCTGGTCACCACCGAAGCGGGCGGCTCGGCCACGTTCGCGGTCCACTTGAATTCCAAACCTTCCGCTCCGGTCACCATTGGTCTGACCTCCAGCAAGCCCGGTGAAGGCCTGCCTTCGCCCGCCTCCCTCACCTTTACCCCGGCCAACTACGCCAGCAACCAAGTGGTCACCGTCACGGGTGTCGACGATTTCGTGGTGGATGGCTCGGTCGCCTACAGCATCATCCCCGCCCCGGCAGTGAGTGCCGACCTCCATTACAATGGCCTCCAAGCGACTAACGTCGCCTGTGTCAACCTTGATAATGATGTTGCTAGCATCACCGTTACGGCCGGTGCCTCCATTTCCCTGGTGGAAGGCCAGTCCGGCACCTATACCGTGGTGTTGGGCTCCAGTCCCGTGGCCAACGTCCTCGTGCACACCACCTCCAGCAATCCCGCCAAAGGCAGCATTTCGCCCGCCATCCTGACCTTTAACAGCGCCAACTGGAATGTGCCGCAAACGGTTCAGGTCACGGCTCCGGACAATTATATTAATGATGGCGACGTGGCTTATGTCATCAGCACCACGGTGACCTCCACCGACCCGGTCTACGATGGTTTCTATCTGCCCACGATCGCCGCCACCACCATTGATAACGAGGCCGCCTTGAACCTGCCCTCCGGCGATTGCATCTATGGCTTGGGTTCCCCGGCCGTATTCCTGGATGCCCAGGCCGTGGTCACGGATTCCGCCAATGGCAGCTACCCCGCAGGGGCTTTGACCGTAACCTTAACCCAAAATGCGACCGCCGGGGATGTGCTGGCGATTAAAAGCACCGGTACCGGCACCGGGCAAATCGGAGTCACCGGCACGAACGTGACCTACGGCAAAAATATCATCGGCACGTTGTCCGGCGGAGCCAATAAATCGCCCTTGATTGTTCTACTGAACAACCTGGCCACCCCGGCGGCCGTGCAGGCCCTGGTCCAAAATGTGACGTTCCAAACCGCGGTGGGCAATGTTGCCCCCGTAAGCCGCACCGCCACCGTGGCCCTCTACAACGGTCTGGGCGGTGTTAGCAGTGCCAGCAAGGTGATCCGCATTGGCCTGCTGCGCGACATCCAGTTCCAGGATGGCCTCGATTACGGCTACGGCGTGTATAATTCCGAGCGTGACATTTCCCTGGCCCAGGCGAATCCCGGCCAGGCTCAGCCCAGTGGCACCGCGTCGGATGGTTTGTTGATTGATTGGCCGGATGGTGGCGTTGCCAACGAAAGCCAGGTCTTGATGCGTTTTGACGATATTATCGGCACCAATTCCAATCAAATTCCGCCGGGCTCGGTCATTGTTTCCGCCCAGCTAATGCTGACCATGCTCAACCCCGGCCAGGGCGGCACGCTTAACCGTATGTTGACCAGCTGGGACTCCACGAATGCCACCTGGTATAACGTGGGCGGGGGCATCCTCAAGGATGACAACCAGGCCAGCTCCACCTACGATTCTCAAATCGGCAACCAAATTGGCACCGGCACCACCGGATTGGGCACCATTAACGTGGGCGTTACCGTCGATGTGCAGGATTGGGCCAGTGGTATCGCCAATTATGGCTGGGTGATGAGCGGCTGGCCGTTTAACACGGATGGCACTGGTTTTTACCCCGCTGAGGCCTCCGTTAAAGCCAACCGCCCGCGGCTGCACGTGCTCTGGCTGCCGCCGGGTGAGGCTGGCGTCAGTTTCCGTCAGGGAGTCAATGGCTATACCAATGCCTATGACACCAAAATTCAACCCAGCTCTCCCGATCTGGATGCCTCGCAGGCCAACCCTGTCTTTGTGGATTACCTCAGCCTGACCAATGGCGATACCGAGCAGGTTCTCCTCCGCTTTGATAATCTGGTGGGTGGAACCACCAACCAAGTCCCGCCCGGCGCCCAGGTGGATGCCGCCATCCTCGACCTGGCCAGCGTCACGGCCAACTCCATGGGCGATGGTGGTTTGTTCTACACCATGCTCGTGCCGTGGACTGATACCAATGCCACTTGGAATTTCTTTAACAATGGCATCCAGCCTGACGGGATCAAGGCCTCGACCGTGTCCCATGTTCAGGCCGGAACCCCGGATTTCGCCGCCCTCGTCCAGTCCGGTTTCAATTCCTACAACGTCACCGCCGATGTGCGCGCCTGGATCAATGGCTCCCAAACCAATTACGGCTGGGTGGTCATTCCCTGGTTGAATGGTTCGGATGGCTGGGGCTTCAACACCGCGGAAGCCGCCATTCCCCGTGAACGCCCGCAACTGCGCATTTACTACTCGTTTCCGCCGGTGGCTGCCGCGGTGCTGCAACCGCTGGTGCTCGCGGGTGGCCAGACGGTCATCCGGTTTACCGGCTCCCCGGCTAAAACCTACACCATCCAGCGTGCCTCCTCCCTGACGGGTGTCTGGACCACCATTGGCACCGCTGCGGTGGCCGAAGATGGCACCGCCAGTTATACCGACAGCAGCCTCTCGGCAGATGCTGTCTTCTATCGCGTGGTTTACCTGAATTAATTAAACCTCGGCTCGCCAGCGGGCGGGGGGTGACCCCCGCCCGCCCTGCTTGTTACGCAGCCCTCCTCCAACAACTATGTTCACCCCGCCCCCCAACAACCCAATCCTAATCCGTCATCGGCCCACGTCATTGTCCCCGCGAAACCGGGCTTTTACGCTCATTGAATTGCTGGTGGTGATCGCCATTATCGCCATTTTGGCCGCCATGCTGCTTCCCGCCCTGGCCCGGGCCAAAGCCGCCGCCAAAAAAACCGGGTGTCTCAGCAACCTCAAACAACTGGATTTGGGAAGCGTCCTCTATGCCGATGACAATAATGGAAATTTGAGCGGGGCCACCTGGAACCCCCCCACCTTCGTTCCCACCCCCAAAAGCGATCGCTCCGGGGGGGATGACGATGCGAACTGGTTGTATCCCAATTACATCAGAAATTTCGGTTGTTATTGCTGCCCTGCGACTGAGAATTCCATTCGGCCCACCACCGCCTTAAAGCCCCAATCCGCCACCGAGCGCGTTGTGGTCGATTTGGCTAACAACGCGGTAAACACCAAAAATTATGGCACCAGCTATGAAATATTTGGGGTCTTTAGCGGCACCGGCGAGAAAAAAACCGAGCACTCCCTGACCGGCTACGCGAACGTGTTGTATCAGCCTGGCACCCGGCCCGGTCCTTCCCGCATTCTCCTCATGGCCGATGGCGATGACACCGCCTCCGTTGGCGGCAGCTTGCACAACAACTGGCCGGATCCCGATAATAATCATGGATCCTCAGGCACGTGCATGAATTTCTGTGACGGCCACGTGGAGTGGGTGAAGATCACCCGTTTCCTGGACGTTTGGAACATGGGCATGGATGACAACAACAAGGCCCCTTGACGGGCTTGGGGTCCCCCCCAGTGCCCGCTGTGGGCAAGCGACTGCGGCATGGCCGTTGGGCCGCGCCCCGGCTCTTGAACCCGGGCGGTTCCACCAGCCTCACCCCGCGTCAGACCACGCCTTCCATCCATTTTTTCACCGGCCGGGCGCACACCAGCAGCAGCACCCCGGCTATGGCCGGCATCAGGGCGATGTTGAAGTAGAGCCCCGGCCACGCTTCCAAATGATCCGCGCTGAACCCGCCCGCCAGCAGACCGGCAATCAGATTTCCCAAGGATGTCGCCAGAAACCAGATGCCCACCATCTGGCCCACATATTTGCGCGGGGATAACTTGGTGACCGAGCTTAAGCCCACCGGGCTCAGGCACAATTCCGCAAACGTGTGAATGAAATACGTCGCCAGCAACCAGCCGGGCAGGGCCAGGTGCCCGGCCGCCACCACCTTGGCCGCGCCCGTCATCACCAGAAAACCCCCCGCCAGCAGCAGCAAGCCAAACGCAAATTTCACCGGGATCGACGGGTCCAGATTCCGCACGGCCAGCCGCACCCAGAGCCACGCCATGAACGGCGCGAAGGTAATAATAAAGATGGGGTTCAATGTCTGAAACCAGCCCGCCGGAATGGTAAAATGCACCCACGAGAGCTGCCGGTCGGTGTACCGTTCCGCAAAGAGGTTGAAGGACGAGCCCGCCTGTTCGAATCCTGCCCAGAACATGGCCGAGGCGATAAACAACACCACAATCACCCCCATGCGTTGTTTCTCCACGCTGCTGAGTCCGCCAAATACGAACACCGATATGAAGAACAGCGCGGCGATGCCCACAATCACCTTCGTCATGGCATGGGCAATGCTAGCCGGATCCACGCTCACGACGCCTCCCAGGCACAACCCCAGCAAGGTGACCACCCCCGCCACCAGGCCGATCATGCCCCAGCGTTCCACCGCATTCAACGGCCGGTCATTGCCCCGCCGCGTGCCCGCCGTGCCCAGCGCCTGCCGCGTCAGCCGAAATTGGATCAGCCCCAACACCATCCCCACACCCGCCGCGCCAAACCCATAGTGCCAGTTCACATGCTCGCCCAGATAACTGCAAATCAACGGTCCAACGGTCGCTCCCAAATTCACGCCCATGTAAAAAATCGTGAACCCCGCGTCCCGGCGCGACCCGCCTTCGGGATACAAATCCGCCACCATGGAGGTCATGTTCGGCTTGAGGATGCCGCTCCCCACCACCACCAGAATCAGCCCGACATAAAACGAGGAGTGAAAGGGCAGGGCCAGCGTGAAATGCCCCAGCGCAATAATAATCCCCCCGTACCACACGGCCCGTTGCGCCCCCAAAATCCGGTCCGCCAGCCAGCCGCCGGGCAGGGCCATGAGGTACACGCACGCCGTGTAAATGCCGTAAACCGCCGTCGCCGTTTGGTCCGTCATGCCCAGCCCGCCGTGGGCGCCATCCACCATGAACAGCACCAGCAGCGCGCGCATGCCGTAATAACTAAACCGCTCCCACATCTCGGTGAAGAACAGCGTGGCGAGCCCGCGGGGATGGGCTTTGGCGGGGATGGCGGGGGTGGCAGGAGCGGTGGTCATGGGGTTGTTTGGGGGTTTGGGTTAAGCCGGCGGTGCACGAGTTCCGGCAGGTATTTTACGGGCACCGAACCACTGGCGAGCACCGCTTCGTGGTATTTGCTGAGATCAAATTGCGCCCCGAGTTCGCGCTCCATTTGCTGGTGCAAACGGTAATGCGCCATGCGCCCCACAAAATAGGTGCTTAACTGGGTCGAACTTTGCTTGGCGCGAATCACTTTCAACTTGGCCTCGCCCTCGGATTGATAAGCCTCCCGCACCAAAAATTGCATCGCCTCCGCATCCGTCAGCTCCGTGCAGTGCATTTGGTGATCCAGTATCGCATTGGCCACCGCGCGCAGGTAGAACTTGAGCTGCATCAGGCGCAGACGCAAATCGCCCTGCCCAAACCCCTCGTTCAACATCGTGATCTCCCCGTAAACCGCCCAGCCCTCCACGAACGGACCCGATTGGTAAACGCGCCGGATCAGCGAGGGATTTTGATTCGCCCGGTTGAGCTGCACGTAATGCCCCGGGTACGCCTCGTGAATCGTCAGGATCTTCAGCATGTGCCGGTTGTATTCCTCCAGGAAACTGGTCTTTTGCGCCGGGGTCCAGTCGGCCGGCGGCGGACTCACCGCATAAAAACTGTCGGCCGCCGGGTCGAGCGGCGGGGCGGGGGCCAGGTACGCCAGCGAGTTGCCCCGGCGAAATTCCGGCATTTCTATCACCTGGCAGTGATCCGGCTCCGGCAGGTTCAGGTAATGATGAGCGTGAATGAATTGTTTGATGTCCGTCACCGTGGCGCGCGCTTCGTTGATCAATTCCTCCGGCTGGCCGTGTTCCTGGTCCACGGCCTGGATGACCCGGGTAATCGTTTCCCGGCGGCCGGCCGCATCGTCCGGCGGAAAATTCACCGCCGGATAATACTGGCTCCATAATTGCCGCGAAACCACGTAGAGATCGCGTTGCACCCGGTCAAATTCCGCCCGCGCATCCGCCAGGACTTCGTCCGCACTTTCCCCCGCCTCCAGCACCAGGTCCAGCTTCGCCTTGAATTTCTTCGGGCCCAGCCGCCATTCGCCATTGGCCCGGGCGCGCAGCGGCCCTTCGAGAAACGCCTGGTAATCCTTGAGCTCCCTGACCACCTCGGCCGCCGCCGCTTTTAACCCGGCCAATTGCGCCGTGTCGCCCGCCAGTTGAAACAAATCCCCCTCGTAAAACCCGATCGCCCCCTGGTTCTGCCGTATGGCGGTCTCCAAGATCGGCAGCGGCGGATGCGTTAAGGTGGCCTTGGCCGTGGCAATAATCCGGGGAAACTGCGCCATGCGGGCCAGGCAATGGGCCACATTCGTTTCCCGCGGCAGCGTCGATTGCGTCAGCAACCCATAAACACTGTCATTCAAATAGCTGCCGTAAGTGCGCGGGTCTTCCTCAAAGGGATGGCTGTTTTTCGCCAGCCACAGCTCCGTTTGCAATTGGTGCTGGAAAATTTCGTAATCGATCTGGCCATCCCGCGACAGCGCCTGGTAAGCCACCCGTTTTGGCAGCTCCGCCAGCGTTTGCTTTGCCAGAGTCACCCAGCCCGCCCGCGCCGCCGGGGAAATGTCTTCCAGCGCCGCGTCGAAGCGGTGGTCCCCCAGCCCCGAGGCATCCGTCGGATGCTGGCGCAAGTTTTCGTCCAGATACGTCTGGAAATACGCGGTCAGCTTATTCCCCTCGGCCGCGGCTGGAGTGCCCGCCCCCGCCGGCAACGCCAGCGCGATAAACATCCCGCAAATGCTGATGAACTTCATAATTCTTATGCCTTAGTGCGCGAAACCTGCGCTCGTGCCGCCGCCCGCCAGAAAATGCCGCACAAAAAAATCCTCTATCCGCAACTGCCCATACGGGAGGCCGGCAATCCCATGGCCCGCGCCCGGCACCGCCAGCAGTTCAAAATTTTTACCGGCCTTGATCAGCGCATTCACCACCTGCAGCGTGCTCGCAGGATCCACGTTGCGATCCATTTCCCCATACATGAGCAGCAGGGCGCCCTGGAGCTTGGGCGCATCCACCACGTTGGAACTGTGCACATAAGCGTCGCCCACCGGCCAGCCCAGCCATTGCTCGTTCCACCAAATCTTGTCCATGCGGTTGTCATGGCAGCCGGAATCCGCCACCCCCGCCCGGTAAAAGTCCCCGTGGTCCAGCAGACCCCGCAGCGCATCCTGCCCGCCCGCCGACGTACCGTACAGCCCCACGCGCGACAAATCCAGCGCCCGATAACGCGCCGCCGCCGCGCGAATCCACGCCATCCGGTCAGGAAACCCCGCGTCTGCCAGGTTTTGCCAGCAGTAATCATGAAACTTCTTCGACCGGTTGGAAGTCCCCTGGCCATCCATTTGCACCACCACAAACCCCCGGTTGGCCAGCCGCTGGGCGTTGTAATGCGCGTGGAAATTCTTGGGCACAAAGGCATCCTGCGGCCCCGCGTAAATATCCTCGATCACCGGGTATTTGCTGAACCAGTGGAACGCCTTCGGCCGCCAGATCACCCCGTAAATATCCGTCACCCCGTCCCGCCCCTTGGCCACAAAGCGCTCCGGAAACTGGCCCCCGGCCGCCTGCCACTCCCGCACGTCGGCACGTTCCAGGTCGCACATCAAATGACCATCAGAACTCCGGCGCAATTCATTCACCGGCGGACAATCCACCCGCGACCACGTGTCAATGAACCAGCGCCGGTCCGGCGAAAATGCCTCGGTGTGCGTGCCGTCACCCTCGGTCAGCACCACCAGGCCGGTGCCATCAAAATTCACCCGGCACAAATGCAGATAATACGGATCCTGACCCGGCCGGATGCCGCCTGCCTCAAACCAGAGCTGCCGCTGTTCCCGATCCACCTGCACCACCTTGCGCACCACCCATTCCCCCTTCGTAATCTGGTTTTTCACCAGCCCGCTCTGGGCATCATACAAATACAAATGATTCCAGCCATCGCGCTCCGACATCCAGATGATCTCGTCCGTGTCCTCCAGGTATTCCGCCAAATATTTGGAGGAATAACAAATAAACGTCGGACTGTGCTCATCCACGATGGCCTTCACCGTTCCCGTCGCGGCCTCCACCCCCAGAATCCGCAGTACCTGATGCCCGCGTTGATTGTACACAAAGGTGAACCGGCGGCTGTCCGCGCTCCACCGCAGGTCGTCCGTGGACCAGGGATTGGGAAAGAGCGTGTCCGCCACCGGAATTTCCTGCCGGGTCATCACGTCAAACAAATGCGGCTTGCGGATGGGCACGTCATCGCCGGGCTTGAGATACGGGTACGACGCCAGCTTGGGTTGCAACTGGTCCTCCGGCGAGGACTCGATTAAATACACCCGGCGCTTGGTTCCCGGCTTCCGGCACATCGCCACCACCTTGGTCGAATCGGGCGACCAATAAACCTCCGCCGTTGCCTCCGTGGGATCCGCATGCTCATAATCCATGTCAATGCTGCGCGCAAATTCCTCGTTCCGCGCATAACTGTTCGTTTCCGTCGCGCCTGTGGTCAGCGGCCATTCCTTGCCCGTGGCCACTTCCCGGAGAAACAAATCGTGCTGATGCACCACCGCATCCCACCGGCCATCCGGCGAACGAAAATCCGGCGCCGCCGGCCGGCGGGCGGGTCGCACCGCTGCGGCTGGGCCGCTCATGCGGGGTTCCACCACCGCCAGGCTTGCTTTCGCCCCCGCCTCAAACACCCCCAAGTGCCGCCCCGCCAGGCTTGTGATCAGCCAGACATGCCCGGTAAACGTGTGCTGCTCCCGGCGCTCCCCCGCCTCCAGCCGCCCATATTCAATCTGCTCCCCCTCTGGGTTTACCCAATACACCCGGACCGCCTCCTTCCGGTGATTCACCAGCATAATGGTCGTATCCTCGCCTTCCGCCGCCGAGGGATGCACCTGCTCCAGCGGGGTAAGCACTGCCCCGTCATCGTGGTTCGCCGCTCGGTCCGACACCATGTAATGCGCTAAATCCAGCGTCCAATCCTCGCCCGCCCCGTGCAGCACCACGGAGCTGCCATCCGGGGCAAACGTCAGCGATTCCACCGGCAGGTAATCGGCCTGAACCGGATGGTGCAACAACTCGGTCAGCGCCCGCGCCACCCGTCCGTGATCAAACGCCGGCGCCCGCGTGCCCTTCACCGCATCCACCCGCACAAACTCCCGTTTGTCCCCCGCGAAATTCAGCCGGTACCAGAAACCACTGTTCGTGTCCGTGCCTTGCGTAAACCAGTGCGGCTCAATCCGGTCCCGATAAATCCCCCGCGCCCCATTGCCCCCGCCCTCCTGCGCGTGGACGTTTGTGAGGCTCGCCCATAACCAGATAACCACATAAAACCGTCCGACGAATTTCCTCGCCGCCTGGCCTGCTAACGGCGAAACATTCCCTTTTCCCGTCCGCCATAGCTTTAGCGACGGCGGATCCCCAAGGGAGAGAGCCGGGGTGAGGGGAAGGCCAACGGCCGTTGGAAATTTCACCATCTCGGTATGTTTCATGATGAGGATTGAATATTGAAGCTTGAATATTCTCTGGATTTTGAAGTTTGGATTTTGAAGTTTGCCTTCTCTCCTTCCACCGCAAACGTCCTCCGGTATTCCAGCGGCGACAGCCCGCTCGCCTTGCGAAACTGCCGGGTAAAGGCACTTTGATCCGAGTATCCGCAGCGCAGGCCAATTTCCGCAATCGCCTCGTCCGTGCTCAGCAGCCGCTCCACCGCATGATCCATCCGGATTTTTTGGATCAACTGCCCCGCCGTCAGTTGAAAGATTTTGCGCAGCCGCTGTTCCAATTGGAAGGGCGAGAGCCCCGCTGTTTTCGCCAGGTCCCGCACCCGCAGCGGCTCCTCAAACCGCGTCTGCATGTAACCCACCACCCGGGCGATGCTGGAATAATCCTCGCTGCCCTCGTTCACCGCCTGCAAGTCCCGGGAAATCCCCACCAGCCCGGCCACTTTCCCCGCGTGATTATACAGTGGCAGTTTGTTGGTCAGGCACCAGCCCCGCCCGCCCGTCGTGTAGAAGTGCAACTCCAACTGGTTGCGGATCACCCCGCCACCGCGCAGCACCCGCTCGTCCTGCGCCCGGTAACTCGTGCCAAATGGCGCGGGAAACACTTGGTCCGCGCGCCGCCCCAATAGTTCGAGTTTGTTGCGGCGGCCGCACCGCGCCACCAGCGTCTGGTTCACCACCACATATTCCCCCCGCTGATTTTTAATGAAAAATACCGTGTCCGCCAGGCAGTCAAACAACGCCTCGCCCGTAAAGGGCTCCGCCAGTTGGGAGAAAAATTTAATGTCAGCGCGCGGCCGGGTCATGCACAATCAATTGCTACCTTATGCCGAAATAATAGTCGAGGCTCGCCAATTAGACAAGACGCGCGCGCCAATTTTCGCCATTATTTTACGCACGAGCCGGCAGTAAGTGCCCAAACCATGAGCAAATTAATTCGGATTCAAGTCATCGATTCGCATACCGGTGGCGAGCCCACGCGCATCGTCATGCAGGGTGGTCCCGACCTCGGTCGCGGCTCCCTCGCCGCCCGCCGCGCCCTGTTTCAGCGCGACTACGATCACTACCGCTCCGCCATTGTCAATGAACCGCGCGGCTCCGATGTGGTCGTCGGCGCCCTGCTTGTCGAGCCGGAGGATCCGTCCTGCGCCGCGGGTGTGATCTTTTTCAACAATGTCGGTGTGCTCGGCATGTGCGGCCACGGCACCATCGGTCTGATGGTCACCCTCGCTCATGCCGGCCGCCTCGCGCCGGGCACGCACAAAATCGAAACCCCCGTCGGCATCATCACCGCCACCTTGCATCCGAATGGCGAGGTCTCCGTCACCAACGTCCCCGCCTGGCGCGCCCACCAGGCCGTCACCGTCCAGGTCCCGGGCCTCGGCCCCGTCACCGGCGACGTCGCCTGGGGTGGCAATTGGTTCTTCCTCGTGGAACAGCACGGCCAGAACCTGGCCCTGGCCAATGTCGAAGCCCTCACCGAGTATTGCTGGCGCGTGCGTCAGGCCGTGAATGCCCAGGGCTTTCCCGAGGTGGACCACGTGGAACTCTTCGGGCCGCCCGTGTCCCCCGGCGCCCATTCCTCCAATTTTGTCCAGTGCCCCGGCAAAGCCTACGACCGCTCCCCCTGTGGCACCGGCACCAGTGCCAAGCTCGCCTGCCTCGCCGCCGATGGCAAACTCGCCGCCGGCGCGACCTGGATTCAGGAAAGCATTCTCGGCAGCACCTTCGCCGGCACTTATCAATGGCACGATCGCGCCGCCGGCCAGATCATCCCGGTCATCACCGGCAGCGCCTTCGTCAATTCCGAGGCCACCCTGCTGCTGGATGAAACCGACCCCTTTTGCTGGGGCATTCGTTGAGGTGTTTATGTTAACCAATCGAGGAAATCCATTCCGCAACGTAATTTCCCCAAACCACCGATGTGCTGGCCCGGCCGATCCCGCCGTAGCGTCCTGGCGGGCGTCCCGCCCTAAGAAACTGAAATTGTAAGCCATTGAATAGTTGTGAATTGGAATTACCTATCAACCCCGGATCACCCGGCTTTTAATGTTCATTATTGGAGCTTGGTGCTTCTTTGGAGGTTGGAGGTTGGAGTTTGGATGTTTCCGCAAATGCACCCATGAGCCGCCGCATCCTCATCATCGGCGGCGGCGTCATCGGCCTGTCCACCGCCTATTACTGCACCCAGCGCGGCTGGGATGTCACCGTCGTCGAGCGCCGCTCCGCCCAGCGCGATGGCTGTTCCCTGGGCAATGCCGGCATGATCGTGCCCAGCCATTTCATCCCGCTCGCCGCCCCCGGCATGGTCGCCTTGGGCCTCAAATGGATGTGGAATCCCGAGTCCCCCTTTTACATCAAGCCCCGCCTCTCCTTCGAGTTGTTCGACTGGTTGTATAAATTCTGGCGCGCCGCCACCCCCGCCCACGTGCGCCGCGCCGCGCCGCTGCTCCGCGATTTAAACCTCGCCAGCCGCCTCGCCTATGAGGAACTCGCCGCCCTCCCCCATAACGACTTTGGCCTCGTGAAAAAGGGCCTCCTCATGCTCTGCCGAACCCAGCATGGACTCGATGAAGAAGCCCAAACCGCCGCCCAGGCTGTGGCCCTCGGCATTCCCGCCGAGGTTCTGGACGCCCGGCAAACCGCCGCCCTCGATCCCGGTGTGCGCATGTCCGTCGCCGGCGCCGTTTATTTTCCCAAGGATTGCCACCTCCAGCCCGACCGTTTGCTGGCCGCCCTGCAAACCAAAGTCCTCGCCGCCGGTGCCCGGTTTTATTGGGACACCGAAGTCACCGCCTGCACCACCGGACCCGACCGCCGCCTGCAAAACGTGCGCCTCGCCGATGGCCGGGAATTGATTGCCGATGAATACGTCCTCTGCGGCGGTTCCTGGTCCCCGGGACTCGCCCGCGACCTGGGCTTGCGCATCCCCATCCAGGCCGGCAAAGGCTACAGCCTGACCCTGCCGCAACCGCGCCAGTTGCCCCAAATCTGCGCCATTTTCACCGAGGCGCGCATGGCCGTCACCCCCCTGGGCGGCACCCTGCGCTTTGGCGGCACCATGGAAATTTCCGGGCTGAACGAACAAATCCAGCCCCGGCGCGTGCAGGGCATTATCAATGCCGTCAACGGTTATTACCCCGATTTCACGCCCGCCGATTTTGCCGGCATCGCCCCCTGGCGCGGCCTCCGGCCCTGTTCCCCCGATGGCCTGCCCTATCTCGGCCGCACCGCCCGGCTGGCCAACCTCACCCTGGCCACCGGCCATGCCATGATGGGCATCAGCCTCGCCCCCATCACCGGCCGGCTCGTCGCCCAAATCCTGGCCGGCGAACGCCCCGCCCTTGACTTGACCCTGCTTTCTCCCGACCGTTACGCCTGAATTCCCTTTACTAAAACCTTTGAAATCCATGAAAACCAAACCCATGCAATGGACCGGCGTCATCCCGGCCATGACCACCGCCTTCAACGCCGACTACACCGTGGACCACGCCTTCGTCGCCCAGCACGGCCGCTGGCTCGTGGAGAATGGCTGTAACGGCGTCGTCGCCCTGGGCTCCCTCGGCGAAAGCGCCACCCTCGCCTTCGAGGAAAAAGTCGCCATTCTCAAAACCCTCGTCGCCGCGCTGGATGGCCGTCCCGTCGTCGCCGGCATCGCCTCCCTGGCCACCGCCGAGGCCGTCGCCCTGGCCCGCGCCGCCGCCGCCGCCGGCTGCTCCGGCCTCATGGTCCTGCCGCCCTATGTGTATACCAGCGACTGGCGCGAGATGAAAGCCCACGTCACCGCCGTCATCCGCGCCACGAACCTCTCGTGCATGTTGTATAACAACCCCGTCTCTTACAAAACCGATTATCTTCCGGCCCAAATCGCCGAGCTCGCCGCCGAAAACGACAACCTCGCCGCCGTCAAGGAATCCAGCACCGACGTCCGCCGCGTCACCGCCCTCCGCGCCCTCATTGCCGACCGCCTCGCCTTGCTCGTGGGCGTGGACGACGCCATCGTCGAGGGTATCCGCGCCGGGGCCACCGGCTGGATCGCCGGCCTCGTCAACGCCTTCCCCCGCGAATCCGTCGCCCTCTACCAGTACGCCGCGCAGGGCAAGGTAAAGCAAGCGGAGGAACTCTACCGCTGGTTCCTGCCCTTGCTCCGCATGGACACCGTGCCCAAGTTTGTGCAGCTCATCAAACTCGTGCAGCAGGAAACCGGCATGGGCCACGAACGCGTCCGCCCCCCGCGCCTCATCATGGCCGGTGCCGAGCGCAAAGCCGCCCTCGCCACCCTGCAAACCGCCCTCGCCACCCGGCCCAGCACGTTCCGGTCCACGTAGTTCAAAAACGCCGCCATGAACAGCGCCAGGGCCAGAATCCAGCGAAGATAAGGGACTTTGCGGGCCATGGAGTTATTGTTCCTCCCAAAATTCCCAGGCGCAGGGCGGCAGGCGCAGCGTGATGTTTTCCCCGCTCACCGTGCCCCTGGCCTTGCCCTGGGTGTTCGCTCCCGCCTCCTCTGGCGTGTAGCGAACCCCTTGAAACACGGCGTCGCGCCGGCCAGTGTTGATGTCAAAGGTGTGTTCGCCCGGCGTGCGGTTGGATACCACGATGGTCAGCTTGCCGTCCGGCTTCCGGAAGGCCAGCACCCGCGCGTCTGCATTGTAAGGTTTCTCGGCGATGTCCACCACCACGCTGTCCCACGGCATCCGCTTCACGAAACTCCCGACCGCGTTCCAGTTGTACGGGTTGAAAATCCAATGACCCGGCGCCAACGCCGCGGCCTGGCGTTCGAGCGCCCGCGCCTGCGAACGAATTTCAATCGGCAGATTCATGCCGATCTCCACTTTGAACCCCGCCGCATCCGCTGGCTCCACGAAAACACTGTGGGCGACCGTGGGACTGCCGGGCGCGGGGATTTCTACCTTTCCCTTGGGAAAGGTTCGCGTGAAAATCCGGTCCCCCCCGCCCTCCCACCGGGTCCTTAGCTCTGTCCGCTCCCAGGATGCGTCGAGGCTGGCTTCGCCACCGTTCGCGGCCAGCAACCAGACTTTCACCGGCTGGTTCACCAGAAAATTCCACGCGATGCCGTGGCCGGCCTTGCCGCGTTTGACCGAAAGCATCTCCATTTTCTTCAGCGGTTCCGGCAGCAGCGAAAACTCCGGCCCGCCCGGCCACCGGCGGTATTGTTCGGCGGAGGGCGGAAGCTGCGGCGCCAGCCGCGACCTCCAGAAACCGAGCGAGTAGCCACTGGCCTCGGCGTTTTGAATCGGTTTCAGCGCGTGGATCCAAAACCACGTCGGACAGCCGGCCAGCTGGAACGAATTCATGATGTGCTGCACCGTGTTCAGGCAGCGCTCGGGCGTTGCCGCGCCAGTGAGATATTCGTATTCGTTCTGGAACCACGGGCGCGGCGGGAGCTTCTGGGAAATCTCCGCCGCGACCTGGCGCGGTTTCTCCGAGCTCGTGCCGACGATGTGAACCGCATACGCATCCAGCAGCGCCGCCACGCGTGGATCTCTCGTTCCCGCCGCAATGAGTTTTGGAAACGAGTTGAAGGTGTCGGCAAAAATTAAAATGTTCGGGTCGTGGCGGCGCACCGCGCCCGCCACGGCGGTAAACGCTTGAACATAAGCGGCCCCGCCCGGGTACTCACACGAGGAATAAATGGCATGGTTCACCTCGGGTTCGTTTTGGAGGCCGAACAGCGAAACTTTCAGTCCGGCCTGGTTCAACGTTTGGATGTCCGTGACCACCGCCTGCGCAAACTCGGCCAGAAAACGGTTGGTATCCCCATGAAAAACCCCGTCCTCCGCAAAGCCGGGCGCGAAGCAGCGAAGCCGGTTTTGGGGGTCTCCTTCCCGCCCGCCCACGAAAGCCTGCGCGCCTTTCCAATAGGGCGCCGGGGACCAATACTCGAAGGACAAACCCTCCACCCCGGCCGCCTCCAGCAATGCCTGCAGTTCCTCCAACTGTTCCGGCCAGCGCGGTTGCAGGTGCTTTTTATCGGCGTCAAGTCCGCGCCAGTACAGCCCGCCCGCCAGCCGGCAATAACGGAAACCATGCAGCATTTCCGCCGCCAGCCGCTGCCGTTCGGCTGGCGCCAAATCATGCGGCACACCCAGCGGTTCGTTTTGCAGGCCCTGATTTCCTGAGCCGATGGCATCCGCTTGAATTTCAAAGCCGATGCCCTTGACCACTTGCTTTGCCCGGTCCCTGAGGATGGATACATCGGACCGGTCATCGGTTATTTGTGGAACCGTTCCGGCTAATGGCGAATCACCGGCCCAAAGCTCCACCTGCATCGCACCCATCAGGGCGCAAGCCAGGGCAAAAAGTGATTTCATGAGCCCAAAAAATAGAACGGAGCCCGTTCCCCCGCTAGTCTCTAAAGCGGAATTATTTTTAGAATTTGCGCCCCCCATGCGCCGCTAAAGGGTGCTGATATCCGGAAATGTGCCTGCTCCCGGTCTTGCCGCGCTGCCTGGCGTTGCCAAAAAAACTTGTTCCTTCCCCCCAAACGACTTATTCCTGACCCATCAAACCTTGTTTCTATTATCGCCTGTTCCGGCGGCTGGCCGCCTTGACCATGGCCTTCCTTGGCGCCCCCGCCCCCGCCGCCGAACCTCCCGCCAACGTCGTCACCCTGCAGGTCGACCCCCAAACCGTGGTGAGCCCTATCGCACCCGATTTCATGGGTCTGGGCTATGAAACCTCCGCCACCGCCCAGCCCGGTTATTTCAGCGCCCAAAATCATGAACTGGTCCGGCTCTATCGCCAGCTGAGCCCCCACGGCTTGATTCGCATCGGTGGCAACATCTCCGACCACACCCGTTATGTCCCCGATGGCCCGCCCATCGTCAATCCCGAAGAACGGTTAACCACCATAAATCAAACCTGTCTGCGGGATCTGGCCGCCTTTGCCCGCGCCACTGGCTGGCAGGTCATGTGGGGGCTCAACCTCGGCACCGGCTCCCCCGCCGAGGCGGTCACCGAAGCCCGGGCCGTGACGGCCGCGCTCGGTGGCACGCTCCATTCCTTCGAAATCGGCAACGAAGTGGACCTCCAGCCGCACTTCAAAAATTACGCCGCTTATTATGCCGCATATCAGCAGTTCCGTACCGCCCTCCGCACCGCGCTGCCCCAGGCCCGGCTTTCCGGACCCGATGTCGCCGGGAACCTGCATTGGGTGCTGGCCTTCGCGCAAACCGAGGGGCACGACGTTCAACTGCTCACCCACCATTACTATCGCAGCGGCGCCAGCGACCCCAACGCCACGCTCGCCTGCTTGCTGGCGCCCGATGCCCGCTGGGCGGACCGCCTCGACCAACTCCACGCCGCCAGCCAGGCGCAGGGTGTCGGCTACCGCATCAATGAAGTCAACTCCTTCTCCGGCGGCGGCAAAACCAACGTCAGCGACACCTTCGGCGCCGCCTTGTGGTGTTTGGATTGTCTCTTTGTCCTGGCCGCCCACGGCTGCGCCGGGGTCAATCTCGAAACCGACATCAACCAGCACGCCTGGCTCAGTCATTATTCCCCCATCCTGCATGATGCCAGCGGTCATTGCCACGCCTGCCCCGAATATTACGGCCTCTTGGCCTTTGCCCTCGCCGGTCAGGGTGACTTGGTAAAACTCACCCTCGCGCCCGGTAATCTCAATCTGACCGCTTACGCCACCAAGCGGCCGGAAGGAGCCCTCTGGCTAACCATCATCAACAAGGACCTGGCCCAGGACGCGGATGTCACCGTCACCTTGCCGGCCGGTTTTGCCTCGGGGGCAGCCTTCCGGTTATCGGCCCCGTCCGCCACCAGCCAGGCTCAAGTCACTCTCGCCGGGGCCGAAGTTTCCGCGGCCGGCGAATGGAGCCCCCGACTGGCCGAGCCAATTGCCATCCATTCCAGCTCGATTCATTTACCGGTTCCACACGCCAGTGCCGTCGTGCTTCAGTTAAAATAATTTTCCATTTGCCATACCCCTATATCGCTCATTGGTTGAATAGCAACTGCCTTTCGGGCCGGACGCCCATGCCTCATCCGCGGCGGGTACCTCCGCCCTGACCGATCGGACGGCGGCGGTGTTCTGTGACATTTTGAAATGAAAAAGTGAACGCCTGAAGTTTCGCGTACTTTCGCCCCATGCTCGGATCCAACCCGGTCGCACCTTTGCCGCCTCCCTCCAAATTCCCCGTCGCGCCATTTTTCCCCAAAGCCCAGAGCCCAGAGCCCAGAGCCCAAAGCCTCTTATCCTTGCTTTGTAGATTTTCTCGCCAAAACCCCCGCCCGGTGCCACACTGGTTTCGGCGGGTCTTAGGTACCGTGCCAAAATCTTTAAAGCTATGTCGTTACGCAAAGGAAATCCCAATCCGGCCGCTGTCCCCACCGGCCGCCGCCAATTCGCCAGCGATAACTATGCGGGGATCTGCCCCGAAGCCTGGGCCGTCCTCGCCGCCGCCAATCACGGCCATGAACAAGCCTACGGCAATGATCCCTGGACCGCCGAGGCCACCGGCATGATTCGCGATCTGTTTGAGACCCGCTGCGAAGTCTTTTTTGTGTTTAACGGCACCGCCGCCAATTCCCTGGCCCTCGCCTCCCTCTGCCAGTCCTACCACAGCATTCTGTGCCACGAACTCGCCCACGTGGACACCGATGAATGCGGCGCGCCCGAATTCTTTTCCAATGGCACCAAACTCCTCACCGTCGCCGGCGACCATGGCAAAGTCACCCCCGCCGCCGTGGAACGCATGGTCAGCCGCCGCACCGATATCCACTATCCCAAACCCCGTGCCGTCAGCCTCACCCAGTCCACCGAGGTCGGCACCGTTTACACCCCCGATGAACTCAAGGCTGTTTGGTCCGTCACCAAAAGCCTCGGCCTCCACCTGCACATGGACGGCGCCCGCTTTGCCAATGCCGTGGCCTCCCTCGGCGTCTCCCCCAAGGAAATCACCTGGCAGGCCGGCATTGATGTGCTGTGCTTCGGCGGCACCAAAAATGGTGTCGGAGTCGGCGAGGCCGTCGTGTTTTTCGATCTGAAACTCGCCGAGGAGTTTGATTACCGCTGCAAACAGGCCGGCCAGCTCGCCTCCAAAATGCGCTTTCTCTCCGCGCCCTGGGTCGGCATGTTGCGCGACGGGGCCTGGCTCAAACGGGCCGCCCACGCCAATGCCATGGCCGCCCGGCTGGAGGCCGGCCTCCGCTCCCTGCCCGGTATTAATGTGCTTTTCCCCCGGCAGGCCAACGCCGTTTTTGCCACCCCTCCCCGCCGGGGTGCCCGAGGCCCTCTGGCAGCGCGGCTGGCTCTTTTACACCTTCATCGGCGCCGGCGGCTGCCGCCTCATGTGCGCCTGGGACACCACCGAAACCGACGTGGACGCGTTCCTCGCCGATGTCACGGCCTTGCTTTCACCCAAAATTTGACATTATGCGCTACGGACCCATCAACCCGAACCTGTTCATTAACAATCGCGCCCGGCTGGCCCGGCTGCTCTTGCCCAACTCCCTGGCCGTCGTCAACGCCAACGATATTCTCCCCACCAATGCCGATGGCTCCCTCCGCCTGCGCCAGAATTCCGACCTTTTCTATCTCACCGGCGTCGACCAGGAGGAGAGCATCCTGCTGCTGTATCCGGATGCCGATGATGAAAAGTTCCGCGAAATCCTGTTCCTGCGCGAAACCAGCGAACTCATCGCCATTTGGGAAGGCCACAAGCTCACCAAGGAGGAGGCCCGCGCCCGCACCGGTGTGTCGCGCGTGGAATGGCTCTCCGAATTTCCCGGCATTTTCCGGCGGGTCATCTGCGAGTCCGAGCACGTGTATCTCAACACCAACGAGCACAAACGTGCCGTCATCGAGGTGGCCTCCCGCGATGCCCGCTTCATCCAGGCCACCCAGGCCCAGTATCCCCTGCACGATTACCAGCGCCTCGCCCGGGTGTTGCATACCCTGCGCGCCGTGAAATCCGCGGAGGAAGTCCGCCTCCTCCAGGCCGCTTGCGACATCACCGATGCCGGCTTCCAGCGCGTCGCCCGCTTCGTCAAACCCGGCGTCTCCGAAACCGATCTGGAGGCCGAGTTCGCCCACGAATTCATCCGCCGCGGCGGCGATTTCGCCTACAACCCCATCATTGCCAGCGGCAAAAACGCCTGCGTCCTCCACTACATCGCCAACGACCAGCCCTGCGCCGATGGCGACCTGCTGCTCCTGGATGTCGCCGCCAGCTACGCCAATTACAACGCCGATCTCACCCGCACCATCCCCGTTAACGGCAAATTCACCCCCCGCCAGAAACAAGTCTACGAAGCCGTTCTCCGCGTCCTCCGCGCCTCCATCCAGGGCCTGACCGTCGGCCGCCTGCTCAAAGACTGGCAGCGCGACGCCGAACGCTTCATCGAAACCGAGCTCCTCGGCCTCGGCCTGCTCACCCCCGAGCAAATCCAGGCCCAGGACCCCGACCGCCCCGCCTTCAAAAAATATTTCATGCACGGCGTCGGCCATCCGCTCGGCCTCGATGTCCACGACGTCGGCCACACCACCAAACCCATCCAGGCCGGCTGGGTCATGACCGTCGAACCCGCCATCTACATCCGCGCCGAAGGCCTCGCCGTCCGCCTGGAAAACGACATCCTCGTCACCGACCAGGGCCCGGTCGATCTCATGGCCCACATCCCCATCGAGGTCGCTGATATCGAAAAACTCATGGCCCAATGATCCCTGATCCCGAAAGTTGCCAGATTCCTGAACATCCGCGCGCCGCGGCCGTCTAAGCTGAATAAAATTCGGTCATTGGTCGTCCCTTTAAACATGAAAACTATTTTTGCCTGGTTCGCGGGTGTGGCCCTCGCCGGTGGTGCCGCGCTCACCCTCGGTGCCGCGCCGTCCCTCACCATCTACAACCAAAACTTTGCCGTCGTCCGCGACCTCGTCCCGCTCGACCTCAAGGCGGGCGTGAACCAGTTGCGTTACCCCGGCGCCACCGCCCAGGTCGAGCCTGATTCCGTCATCCTGCGCGACCCCGCCGGTCTCCATCACCTCCAAATCCTCGAGCAAAACTACCGCAACGACCCCGTCACCCAGGAACTCCTCCTGTCCCTGTTCGAGGGCAAGACCATCCCCTTTGCGCCGCCGCATGCCCGGGACACCAACCCAGCCCCCGAACTCATCTCCGGGCGCATCGTGCGCAGTGGTTATCTGCCGGGCGGCGGCGCGGAGCAGCCCATCATCGAGGTCAATGGCAGCCTCCAGTTCAGCCTCCCCGGCGAACCCCGCTTTCCCAACCTCGGCGACGACACCGTCCTCCATCCCTCCTTTAACTGGCTCCTCCAATCCGACAACCCCGGCACCTTTGACGCCGAAATCGGCTACGTCACCGGCGGCTTCTCCTGGGAGGCCAGCTACAATATCGTCGCCCCTGAAACCGGCGATACCGTGGACGTCCTCGGCTGGCTCACCCTCAAAAATGAAAGCGGCAAAACCTTCACCGACGCCCAGATCAAAGTCATGGCCGGCGATGTGAATAAAATCGCCCCCGCACCCCGTATGGACCGCATGGTTGCCACCGCGATGATGGCTCCCCAGGCAAACGGTGCCGAACCCGTCGTCACCGAAAAAGCCTTCGACGAATATCACCTCTACAGCGTCGCCCGCCCCACCACCCTGCGCGATCGCGAAACCAAACAGGTCCAGTTTGTCAGCGCCAGCTCCGTCCTCGCCCCCGTGATTTACCAATACGATGGCGCCGACCCCGGCTTCCGCTTTGGCGGCGGCTTGAATCCCGAGCAGAGCTACGGCACTCAGTCGAACAATAAAGTCGCCATCCTGCGCGAGTTCGTAAATGCCGAGACCAATCACCTCGGTATTCCCCTGCCGGCCGGCAAACTGCGCTTCTACCGCCGCGACGACGACGGCCAGTTGGAATTCACCGGCGAAAACACCATCGACCACACCCCGCGCAACGAAACCATCCACCTCACCACCGGCAACGCCTTCGACCTGGTCGGCGAGCGCAAACAAACCGATTTCCACGTGGATACCGCCGAAAAATGGCTCGACGAATCCTTCGAGATCACCCTCCGCAACCGTAAAAAGACCCCCGTCACCTTCCGCGTGGTCGAGCATTTGTATCGCTGGAGCAACTGGAGCCTCACCGCCCAGTCCGATATTTATACCAAAACCGACGCCCAAACCATCCAGTTCCAGGTTCCCGTCGTCCCCGATCAGGAGCGCAAAGTCACTTACACCGTCCATTATACCTGGTAATCGCTGCTGCGCATCCGGCCTTTTGACTTGCCGCCCGGGCCATTTTTCCGGAAATTATTCCCGTATTCATGACCAAACTTCTCTTACTCGGATTGGGCCGCTGGGGCATCAACCACCTGCGGAACTTGAACAACCTGCCCGTGGAACTCTACGTGGCTGAAGTGGGCGCCAAACAACTGGACCCCGCCCGCAAACTCGGCATCCCCGAAGCCCGGCTCACCACCAATTATAAAGATTTTCTCCCCGTGGTGGATGGCGTGGTCGTCGTCACCCCGGCCCAGTCTCATTTCCCCATCTGCCGCGAATTCCTCGCCGCCGGCAAGGATGTGTTTGTCGAAAAACCCCTCACCCTCGACAACGCCGAGGCCAAAGCCCTCGCCGAACTCGCCGCCCAAAACCAGCGCATTCTCCAAGTCGGCCACATCCTGCGGTTTGATCCCGCCACCCTCTGGTTGCGCGAGGCCATTGCCGCCGGCGACTTCGGCCGCGTCAACATGCTCCGCGGCCACTTCGGCGGCTTCAAGCGCCCCCGCAACGACAGTGGCGTCATGTTCGCCGATGGCATCCACTTCGTGGACCTCTTCAATTTCCTCCTCGGCGCCCTGCCCAAGCGCGTCCTCGCCGTCCATCACGACTTCCTGGGACGGGGCATGGACGACGTTTCCCTCGTTTCCCTCGAATACGAAACCAGCCACGGACACACCTGGGCCACCATCGAAAACGATTACTTCATCCCCGGCAAATTCCGTGAAGTCATCGTTTGTGGCGATAAACTCAGCGCCGTCTGCGACTACAACATCTCGCAATACAAAATCAAAACCTACGCGAACCTCCATGTCCGCGAAGGCAACGATTTCAAAGGCATCGAAGGCGCCGTGCATCAAATCGAGTGTCCCCCCGAGGAACCCCTCCTCGCCGAGTTGCGGGCCTTCCTGGATTCCATCAAAACCCGCCAGGCCCCGCGCGCCGATGCCTGGTCCGGCTACGATGCCGTCCGCGTCCTGAACGCCGCCCTCGAATCCGTCAAAACCGGCCGCGCCATCCCGCTGGATTAGTTTCTATCTTTTATCCGCGAATCTCGCGATATAATCCTAGTTCTATGAGTCCAAAAATGGTTCCAGACCTTCTCTTCAAAAACGAAGTCTTTGCCATTATTGGGGCTGCCATGGAAGTCCACCGGGAGAACGGATGTGGATTTTCCGAGCCGGTCTTTCAGGAATGCATGGAACTTGAATTGGCGGTCCGTCAGATACCGTTTGAGGCCCAGAAAGAAATGCCAATATTTTATAAAGGCAACCAACTAAAAAAAACCTACGTTGCCGATTTGGTGCTGTACAACAAAATCATTGTTGAACTAAAAGCCTTGGAAAAACTAACGACACGTGAAGCAGCCCAAGTGATCAATTACTTGAAAGTTTCCCGGCATGAATTGGGCCTTTTAATTAATTTCGGAGCCCCAAGCCTTGAATGGAAACGCATCGTTCTCGGCGTAACCCAACCAATCAATTCCATTAATCTTCAAACAAAATCCTTAAATAATTAGCGTTAATTAGCGTAATTAGCGGATTAATTTTCTAAATTTATGAGCAAAATCCCCCTGTCCAAATGCTTCGTGAACGCCGAGATCGAGGAAGCCGCCCTGCGCGCCATCCGCTCCGGCCAGTACATCCTCGGCAAGGAATCCACCGCCTTTGAGGCCGAGCTCGCCGCCCACACCGGCACCGCCCAGTGCGTCCTCGGCAGTTCCTGGACCATGATCGTCTACCTCTTGCACCAGCTCCAGGGCATCGGACCCGGCGATGAAATCATCGTCCCCAGCCACACCGCGTTTCCCACCATGGAACCGCTCATCCACCTTGGCGCCAAACCCGTGTTTGCCGACATCGACGACACCTTTGTCATGGACCTGGCCCATGTGGAATCCCTCATCACCCCGCGCACCGTCGGCATCATCGGAGTCCACCTCTACGGTCATCCCCTGGACAACGACCGCCTGCTCGCCATGGCCAGGCAAAACAAACTGTGGGTCATTGAAGATTGCGCGCAGGCGCAGGGGGCGAAATACAAGGGCAAAACCGTTGGCAGCATGGGCGACTTCGGCGCCTTCAGCTTCTTCCCCTCCAAGAACCTCACCGTGCTCGGCGATGGCGGCTGCATCACCACCAACAAAACCGACTACGCCGACCGTCTGCGCATGCTCCGCAACCACGGCCGCCAGGGCAAATACGACCACGAATTCACCGGCTACAACGTGCGCTTCAACGAAATCAACGCCGCCATCGGCCGCGTCATGTTGAAACACCTCGACGCCTTCAACGAAAACCGCCGGCAAATCGCCGCCCGCTACACCCAGCGCCTGGCCGGCCTCGTCGCGACCCCGCCCTTGCGCGACTGGGCCACCCCCGTATACCACATGTACGTCATCCGCGCCGAACGCCGCGACGACCTGCAAAAATTCCTCAAGGACAAGAACATCGAAACCGGCGTGCACTATCCCAAGCCCAACCACCTGCAACCCGCCGTCGTCGGCCTGTTCCCCTACATCCCCAAACTCCCGAAAACCGAGCAGGCCGTGAAGGAAATCCTCTCCCTCCCCATCCACGGCGAAATGAGCCTTGACGCCGCCGATAAAGTCTGCGACGCCATCGCCGCATTTTACGGCCAGAAATAAGCCGCACCGGTCATCCACCAGCCGCGTTCCCCAAAGAACGCGGCTTTTTTATTGCCCCCTTAAAGACCTCCCCATGTCGGGGGCAGTGGGTCTGCCGCCCGCCGTAGCGAAAGGACCGGCGCACCCAGGCCGGATACCGCTTCCCTTCCACCGCCATTTTTGCGATAATTGTCCGGTGAAAACGACGGTCGCCCGCCCCATTCCCCGCCCCGTCACCCTGCCGCCCGGCGTCAGTTTGAACCGCCTGGCCCAGGTGTTGCTCGAGGCCTGGGAGGTCGGCGCCCATCAATGGACCGGCACCCCGCTGCAATTGCGTGACGACCCGTCCCCCAAACCCGCCCTGCCCGTGCCCCAGGATGCCCTGGACCTCTTCCGCCTCCTCGCCGAACGTCAGGCCCACTACCTGCTGGTCGGTGGCCTGGCCATGCTCACCTATGTGCAAGGCCGCAATACCCGGGATGTCGATTTGCTCATGTCCGTGGCCACCTTGCGGAAACTGCCGGAACTCGTGATCGCGGAGGCAAGCGCCTACTTCGCCCGGGCCCAATTTCGCAGTGTCCAGGTCGATTTACTGCTCACCCAAAACCCTTTGTTCAAGCAGGTCGCCCAAAAATTTGCCACGCACCACCAGTTTGCCGAACTCGCCGTGCCCGCTGCGACCGTCGAAGGCCTCATCGTCCTGAAACTATACGCCTTGCCGTCACTTTACCGCCAGTTTGACTGGGACCGCATTTATCTTTATGAAGCCGACATCAAACTGTTACTCGCCCGGCATAAGCCCCAAATGGAACCCTTGCTTAAAATGCTTGAATCCTATTTGTTGCCGGCCGATCTGATCGAATTGCGAAAAATTGTGGCCGAAGAGCAGCAGCGCATCGCCAGGGCCGAAGGCTACAAGCTGCCTTGAGCCGCCACCCATTTCATTATATAATGGCTGCATTCGATGAAAACGATCATCCTTAAATCAGAAGCCGGCCGGTGTTCAAAACAATGAACCCTGTATTACCCGAAATCAGCCTCGTCATCCCTTGTTACAACGAGGAAGGCAACCTCCGCGAACTCATCAAGGCCATTCGCGCCGCCGTCGAGCCGCTCCATCTGCCCTATGAGGTCGTCATCACCGACGATCGCAGCAAGGACCAGTCCTGGGCCATCCTCCAGGAACTCGCCGCCGCCGACCCGCGCATTCGCGTGCAGCGCTTCGTCGCCAATTGCGGCGAAAGCGCCGCCAGTTTCGCCGGCCTGAAAGCCGCCCGTGGTAAATACCTCTTCACCCTCGATGCCGATCTGCAAAACGACCCCAAGGACATCCCCAAATTCCTGGCCGCCCTCAAGCACTACGACTGCGTCTGCGGCTCCCGTGTCAAAGTGCGCGGTGAAGGCGACAACTTTATCCGGGTCGCCTCCTCGCGCATTGCCAATGCCGTGCGCAATAAATTGAGCGGCGAGCAAATTTCCGACGCCGGCTGCACCTACCGCGCCTTCAAGCGCGAGTGCATTGACAACCTTAAATTCTTCAAGGGCATGCATCGCTTCCTGCCCACCCTCTTCAAAATTGAGGGCCACACCGTTACCGAGATTGAGGTCAGCAACAACCCCCGCTTCGCCGGCCAGAGTAATTATGGCGTCTGGAACCGCCTCTTCGCCTCCTTCTACGATTTGCTCGCCGTCCGCTGGATGAAAAAGCGCATGTTCAAATACCGCGTCGGTGAGACCATCAACTGACCGCTTCCCTTCGCCCTCCCCATCGCCATCGTGCTGCGTTATTTCCTCATCCTGTTAAATGTCGCCCTCCTGGCCCTCCTCCTGGTGGGCCTTCCCGAGGCCACGCACGCCCAGGTCGTCGGTTATCAAATTGCCAAGGGTCCCACCACCCGCCTGCTGATACTATGGGGCCTCATCGGGGCGGCGGG
>CAIZWI010000256.1 GCA_903936645.1 uncultured Verrucomicrobia subdivision 3 bacterium | reverse complement strand
TTTGGCCTGCTTTAATTTGGCCCAGCGGGCTTTTTGCGCGGCCCGCAAGCGGGCCAGTCCGGCCGCACTAAACTTGCCCTGTTTCACCGGCTTGCCCAATTCCACCATGCCGGAGGCGTGGCCATTGCTCAGGAGGCTGTTCAGTTCCGCCGTCAGGGATTCCAGTTGTTCTTTAAGTTCCGCCGCGCGCTTTAATTGCTGCGATGTTAACAGGGACAAGTTACTCATAGTCGGATAAGCCTATCAGGGTGGTAACTGTTTGCAAACCTAAAGAGTTGTAATATAGATAAGTATAAAGGTTTGCCACCCAGTTCGGGAATGTTCACTCTATAAAGATGAATGCGCGCCTATTATTAACTGCTTCGCTAACCGGCCTGGTTTCCCTGGCCATGGCCGACGCCACCAACGCCCCGGTTAAAATCGGCGCGCAGGAGGCCGAGCACCATTACGATGCTGTAATGACGGTGACCGGCATCGTGGCCCAAGTCAGCCTGCGCCCCACCATCGTTTTTATTAATCTCGACCAACCCTACCCCGATTCCCCCTTCGCCGCGGTGATTCATGCGAGCGCCACGAATCAATTTGGCGCGCTGCGGGCTTTAAAAGGCCGGTCCGTGGAACTCACTGGCAAGATCATCAAATATCACGACCGGCCGGAAATGGTGCTCGAAAAACCCTCCCAACTCTATGTCGTGGGCGGGTGGAACACCCCCACCAACCGGCCGGCCATCACCCCCGGCAAGCCCGCCGGCCAGGCCGTCCCCACCCCGGCGCCGGCGAAAGGAACTAACGATTTAACCACGGGAGTGATGTAGTCTGCCCGGGCGGCCCCATTGCTTGGATATCAAAGGTTGGAAATTGTAATGACTCAAACGTGAACCTGACCTAACCTAATCCCAGTGAATCAATTTCATTTGGCTGGAGTGTTATCAACTTTTAACCGGTTTAATGCTCCATCCCATGGGCGTTTTACCGCCCGCCTAACGGCCAGTTTTTCCCACCGATGGAGCGCGCCCGGCCTGGGGTTGTTACTATCGTTCCTCCTCTTTTGCGGGCGGGCTTGGACGGCCGAGAATACTAATCAGGCTCCCGGCAAACTAACCATCGATCTGGCCAGCCCCCCCAGCATGACGGGAACCTTCTATGAACTGGGTTCCCACCGAAAAACCGTCCTCTTTAAATACCAGCGCCAGGCCATGCGCCAGGGTGATCTCATTACCGTGCACCAAACTTTCACTTTGCCCGATGGCACGGTGGCCTGCCGGGAAATCATTCATTACCAAAAAAATCAACTGGCCAGTTACTTGATGGAAGATGTGCGCGCCCATACCCGGGGCAGCATTGTCATTGAACCTGACCCCAAAAAAAACGCGCACGAGCGGATGCTGCTGGAGCACTGGCAGGGTGACGGCAAAAACGCCCGCGCATCCCGCAACAGTGAGCTGCTCCAGACCAACACGCTCATCTCGGACACGATTTATCCCCACATCCTGGAACATTGGGACGAGTTAATGCAGGGCAATCCGGTAAAATTTCATTTCATCTCCCTCGACCCGGCCGCCACCTTTAATTTCCGCCTGGTACTCACATCCCCTGCTCCCGGGTCCGACCCGTCCATGGTCGTCATTAAAATGGAACCCACCAATTTGATCCTCGCTCATTGGATACGGCCGATCTTTTTCAGCATTGAAAAAGCCGCTCCCCACCGGGTTTTTTCTTACACGGGCCGGACGACCCCCCGCCTGCTTGTGGATGGCAAATGGAAATATGCGGATGCCGAGGCGGTTTTTGACTGGCCTTAAGCCAGCCGAAGCAAAAAGCCCGCGGACACGGTCCGCGGGCCATGGAACAGAAATCCCGGGGCTTGCCCGGGCACGGGTCATTTCAAACCGCGCACAAATTTATCCAGCCGGTCCAAACCCTTTTCAATATTGGCCAGACTCGTGGCATAACTGATCCGGAGATAGTCATCGGCGCCAAAAGCAATCCCAGGCACTGCCGCCACCTTTTCCTGCTCCAGCAAACGGGCGCAGAAGTCGCCGGATTTAAGGCCGGTTTTAGAGATGTTCGGGAAGAGGTAAAACGCCCCCTTCGCATTCACACAGGAAATGCCGGGAATGCTGTTCAATTTTTCAAAAGCATACGTGCGGCGTTTGGCGAATTCCGCCAGCCACTTGGGCAGGTGCTCCTGCGAACCGGTCAGTGCCGCCACGGCGCCTTTTTGGGCAAAGCTCGTGGGGTTGCTGGTGCTGTGGCTCTGGACGGCATCAATGGCCTTGGCAATCGGCTCCGGCGCGGCCAGAAAACCCAGCCGCCAGCCCGTCATGCTCCAGGCTTTGGCAAAGCCATGAACGATGATGGTGTGGTCAAAATGCGCTTGCGAAAAACTGGCCACGCTCTTCACCTCGGCACCATCATAAACCAGATGCTCATAGATCTCATCGCTCATGATCAGAATGTCATGCTCCACGCAAATATCGCCCAAGGCGCGAATTTCCGCCGGGGTGTAAACACTGCCCGTGGGATTGCTGGGCGAGTTCAGCACGAACAGCCGGGTGTTCGGCGTGATGGCGGCACGGAGTTGCTCGGGGGTCACCTTGAACTCGGTCTGGTCGGTGGTGGTGATAATCACCGGCTTGGCCCCCGCCAGTTTCACCATTTCCGGATAGCTCAACCAGTAAGGCGAGGGAATGATGACTTCGTCGCCCGGCTGGCAGGTGGCAATGATCACGTTGTAGCAGGAATGCTTGCCGCCGCAGCTCACAATCACCTGGCTGGGCTTGTAAGTGAGCCCGTTTTCGCGTTTGAACTTGTCCGCGATGGCCTCGCGCAATTCCGGAATCCCACTCGCCGGCGTGTATTTGGTAAAGCCGTCCGCCAGCGCCTTGGCACAGGCATCCTTAATGTGTTGCGGCGTGTCAAAGTCCGGTTCGCCCGCGCCAAAACCCACCACGTCCTCACCCGCGGCCTTCATGGCCTTGGCCTTGGAATCAATGGTCAGGGTCAGCGAGGGTGACAGGGACGCAGCGCGTTCAGAAATTTTGTATTTCATAATTTGAACCGAGAAGAATAATTACGATTCGTCCCAGCGCAATATTTAAAAAACGCTGGAACGAAGCCGCCTTTCCATCGGGAGGCCACCCGGTACGGCCACCGGGGCGCACCGCCGCCCGGGCTTATTTGGCGTTGTAATATTTTTGGGCGTATTCCTTGACCATGCGCTCCGTGGTAAACTGGGAGACCATGGTGGCCATTGCGTTACGGATCCGCTGGATCCATTGCCGGGGAATGCCCTGGTCGTCGCGGTTAAAGAACATCGGCACAATTTGCTGGGTCAGCGTATTGTACAGGTTGGCGCTGTCCACCCGGTCCTGTTCGGCCACGTCGGCGGAATGCGCATCGGCACCGATGGCAAAGCCGTTCGTGCCATCGTAGCCTTCGCGCCACCAGCCATCCAGAATACTGAACCCCATGCAGCCATGGCAGGTCGCCTTCATGCCACTGGTGCCGGAGGCTTCGAGCGGCCGGCGCGGGTTGTTCAGCCAGATATCACAGCCGGAGACCATCTGACGGGCCACATGAATGTCGTAATTTTCCAGGAAAACCACATAGCCAGCCAGCTCGCTATGCTTGCTCAGATGGATGATTTGCTGGATGAACCGCTTGCCGTCCTCATCCCGCGGATGCGCTTTGCCCGCAAAAATAAACTGCACCGGCCGTTGCTTGTCCTTGACCAGTTTGACGATATTCTCGAATTCCTGAAAAATCAGCGGCGCGCGCTTGTAAGTGGCAAAGCGGCGCGCAAAGCCAATGGTCAGGGCGTCCGGATTGAGCAAGTGGTCAAAGCGAATGAAATCGCCCTGCGTCAGCCGCTGGTTTTGCAGCAGCAACCGGCGGCGGCCAAATTCAATCAATTCCCGGCGCTGTTTGTACCGCATGGCCCACAGTTCCTCATCCGAGATAAAATTGGGATCCGTCATCTTGCTCCAAAAGTCCGGGGAATTCAGAGCCGCCGCATAATCAGTGCCAAATTTTTCGCGCAAAAAGGCCGTCTCGCTGTTGCGTTCGTCCGTCAATTTCTTGCGCCATACGGTCCGGACCGAGCCCTTCATCCAGCCCAGCAGATGAATGCCATTGGTGATGTGGCCGATGGGCACCTGCTCCACCGGCGTGCCCGGATACAGGCACTGCCACATTTCCCGGCTGACCACCCCGTGCAATTCACTCACGGCATTGGCCGCCCGCGATACTTTCAACGCCAGCACCGTCATGCAGAAAGGTTCGTGCGCATCGTCCGGCCGCACCCGGCCCAGGGCGATCACCTCGGAAAACGGCACGGCCATTTGCGCCACATAGCGTTGCAACGCATAATTCATCAGGTCCGGCGTAAACCGATCGTGCCCCGCCTCCACCGGCGTGTGCGTCGTGAAGATGCACTGGGTCTTGGTCTCCGATTGCGCCTCGGCAAAAGCGAAGCCCGCCGCCATTTTCTCACGGATCAATTCCAGAGTCAGGAAGGCCGCGTGGCCCTCGTTCATGTGAAATACGGAGGGTGCCACCCCGAGCGCGCGCAGGAGCCGCACGCCCCCGATGCCCAGCAAAATTTCCTGCATGATCCGCGTGGTGCTGTCCCCCCCGTACACGCGCAGGGTCAGGTCGCGAAAATGCGACTCATTTTCCGGCAGGTTGGTATCCAGCAAATAAACGGGCACCCGGCCAACATTGACCCGCCACGCCTGAAACGTGACGATGTTCATGGCGATTTCCACCGTGCACTTCAACCGCACGCCCAGGGCGTTGAGCACGGGTTCCAACGGCACGTTTGCCGGGTCCACCAAATTATAGTATTCCGTCTGCCAGTTGTTCGAATCAATCGCCTGCTGGAAATAGCCCTCCCGGTAAAACAACCCCACCCCGACAAACCCCAACCCAAGGTCGCTGGCCGATTTGGAATGGTCACCGGCCAGAATGCCCAGGCCCCCCGCCGAGATCGGCAGGGATTCATGAAAACCGAATTCCGCCGAGAAATAAGCCACCGGATTTTTGTGCAGGTGTGGTGCGTGCTGGTGGGTCCAGGTGTTCTGATCGCTCAAATAAGCTTTGAAATCAGCCAGCACCGAGCGCACGTGCTGGGCAAAGCTGGGATCTTGCAACCGCACCCGGAGTTCATATTCCGAAACTTCACGCAACACGGCCACGGCGTTATGGAAGAGATTTTGCCAGCCCCGGGGCGACAGCTCGCTAAACAAGTCCTGGGCTTCCTGGTCCCAGCACCACCATAAATTCCGGGAGAGCTGGCTCAAGCCCGCCACCAATTCGTTTAATTCCGAAGTCGTCAAGGGTTGGTTCATATGCAAAAGATCCTGAATTACGCGCGGCGGTCGGCCGATGGTCATGACACTAATTACTGGCCCGGCTTTGAGCAAACAAAAAAACCACACCCTTTTTGGCATGTTTGTGCGATAAACATTTCCCGCCCACCCAAGGCCGGCCCGGCCCGGCCTCCGTTTGACAAAATCGGCTCGCCACCCTATACTCATCTTGTGAGTGGATTGGACCAAACCATTATTCCGCCCTTGCGCCCCTACCCGGGGACCGCCGTGCGCCGCGTCGCCTTTCCACGCGAACGACCACCCGTCAGCCCTTGGACCTTTGGCCCTGCCAACCCTGCCGCCCCAAAAGCTCCGCCCCGGGGTGCCCGGCCGCAACCCGTTCTTTGACATCCCCCAATGGACGCCCTGAAGTGAATCCCCCTTGGCGGCCACTCTCAGGAGAATCCGGCAACATCCAGCTAAAAAAATCCCATCTGTGCCCAAGGACCCCCTCCGCGCACCTGAGGACCTGCCCCTGCCGAGGCGTTTACCGGACCAGCCTGCCTGCCCCCATGCCCCCCGGCGGTAATGGCCAAAGCCTAGCAAATCGCCCCCAATCATGCCCAATCGTGCCCACTCGTACCTTTGCCAGCTTTCAACCAAGGACCTTGGCCGTCTTCGTAAAGCCCCCCTCCAGCCATTAAAACTGCGCAAGTCATTGTATTGCAGTAAATTAAAATAAATCCAAGAAAAACCCCGTCCAGCGCCGTCAAGCCCCCCCCCACCCACCCAACGGAGGTCTGGCCCGCTGGGAGGGTGGCAACATTCTCCCCATGCCTTCGCGTTATCCCGCCCCGGCGTTGGTTTTCAAATCCCGACGAATCGCGCCTCATCGTGCCGTTGCCGGGTTTTGACCTAGGACCGCTTCGGTAAAAGCCGCCTGCCAAATCCGCCTTGCCTCCCGCAGCGGTCGTTTTTGGGGTTTGCCTCCCCCCGTCATTTGGGCGATACTCAGACTCCTTTTTAAAGCAATACATGAAACCACAAGTCGAAATCTACGACACGACCCTGCGCGACGGCTCTCAGGGCGAAGGCATTAATTTTTCGGTGGCCGACAAGCTGCGCATTGCGGAGAAACTGGATGCGTTCGGGGTTCATTATATTGAAGGCGGCTGGCCGGGCAGCAATCCCAAGGATATTGAGTTTTTTGCCCAGGCCCGCAAAAAGAAGTTCAAAAATGCCCGCCTGGCAGCATTCGGTTCCACCCGCAAAAAAGGCACGCCCGTCGAAGCCGATGACCAAGTGCGGTTGCTCATCGAAGCCGGCACCCCCGTGGTGACCATTTTTGGCAAGACCTCCCTGCTCCACGTCCGGGAGGTGCTGCGCTGCACCCCCGAGGAAAACCTGGCCATGATCGCAGACACGGTCCGCTACCTGAAAGATCACGGCAAGTTTGTCGTCTATGACGCGGAACATGCGTTTGACGGTTTTAAGCTGGATCCAGATTATGCGCTGGCCACCTGGCAAACCGCGGAGAAGGCAGGCGCCGATTTCGTGGTGTTGTGCGACACCAATGGCGGTTGCCTCCCCAGCGAGATTGCCGGCATCACTCAAGCGGCCTTGGGGAAACTCAACTGCAAACTGGGCATTCACACGCATGATGACAGCGGCGTGGGCGTGGCCAATGCCCTGGCCGCCCTGGACGCCGGGGCGGTCCATGTGCAAGGCACCATAAATGGCTACGGTGAGCGCACGGGGAATTGCAACCTTACCAGCATCATCCCGCTGGTGCATTTTAAGCAAAAGAAGACCTGCGTCCCGGCGAAATCACTGCCCAAGTTGAAGGAACTTTCCATGTTCGTGGATACCGTGGCCAATTTCCGCCATAATCCGCGCATGCCCTGGGTGGGGTCGGCGGCCTTTGCCCACAAAGGCGGAACGCATGTGAACGCCGTGCAGAAACTGGCCTCCAGCTACGAACACATTAATCCCGAGAGCGTGGGCAACCAGCGCAATGTGCTCATCAGCGACCTGGCCGGGCGCAGCAATATTGTCATGAAGGCCCAGGAACTGGGGGTCAAGCTCACCAATGACACCCCCGAATTGCGGGCCATTTTGGAGGCCATCAAGCTCCGCGAGCATGAAGGTTATGAATATGAGGCGGCCGAGGCCTCCATGGCCCTGATTATCCGCAATACGCTGGACCAACATCCAGCCCCCAAATTCACCGTGGAAGCGTACCATGTTTCCATGCGCCGGGACCTTAAGGAGTCCATCTGCGAGGCCACCCTCAAGGCGCGGGTGGGCAAGACCGTCCATCATGAAGTGGCCGAGGGCGACGGTCCGGTAAACGCCCTGGATGGCGCCCTGCGCGCCGCCCTGGTGAAGTCCTATCCCAAACTGAAAAATATTTCCCTCACCGACTATAAGGTGCGGATTCTGGATGGCATCGCCGGCACCGCCGCCCGCACCCGGGTGCTGATCACCTCCACCGATGGCAAACGCGAATGGGGCACCGTGGGCGTGAGCGAAAACATTATTGAGGCGAGCTTGCAGGCCCTGGTGGATTCGATGGAGTATGCTTTGTTGAACAAGTAATTGCCGACCAGTTTAATCGCGCTTGCAGTTTCCCGTGGCTCATCGCCACCGGCGCCCCCGTCGAGCATCGTCCTCAACGAAAGGTTGCCGCCCGTGGCATTGGCCGTATTTGATCCACGACTTCCACCTCGCCACCCGTATCGCAGTCGTGGCGGTGGAGCCCGGAGTCATTGCCTGGATCCGCAAACGGTATATGGACACGAAACTGCTTTCCGCCATATTTCAAGTGGTGGTGGGCGGGGTGCTGGGGTTTCTCGCCGGCTGGTTGATTGAAGCGGGGTGAAAGAAAACTTCATACTCCAGAATTCAGAATCCAGAGAATAACCCAGCACCAATAATCAAACATCATGGGATCGGGTTTCCGGAATGTGGACGTGGCTCCCAGCCAAAGCAGGGTTCAATCCTTTGCCAACCAGCTGGCTTTCCAGTTTTTTCAGAAACGCACAGAAAGTTTGCGTCTTTAGCCAAACCCCTTACTTGCGCTTCTCAATGCATTTCAAATCTTCCGCCAGAAACTGCGTAACATCCTTGAAGCGGGCCACATTTTCCGGATTTACTTCCATCAACGTTTGGTGCGCCTGCAAACTCGTCCGCGTAATCTCCTCGTGGGTGGGCTGGGAAGTTTCCGGCGTACAGGTTTTCACCGCCCCGGGCAATTGCAAGGGCTCATTGACCACCCGGAACAAATGCAAGGCCCCCAAGTTTTCCAGCAGTTCCCCTACCCGCGCATTGAGGTTGTACAGCTCAATACCTTTTTCCCCATCCGGATTGAGCTTCATGCCAAAGCCGGCAAGCACGCCCAGAAAGGTGCTGTCCATCAAAACGCATTCGGCCAGGTCCAGCATAAAATGCCGGTAGCCCTTTTGCGCCAGTTCCTCGAGCAGGGTCCTGAAATCGGGGCTGGAGCTAAAATTCGCCCGGCCCGCGATCTTGATGCAGGCAAAGTCTTTACCAACAAGGACCAATAAATTTGCGGAAGGCAGCGGCATGTGATGGATGGCGGGTTGTGGTTAGGCGGCGGCGGCCTGCGGGGCAATGATTTGAACTAATGTTTGCTGCAAAACCAATGCCTCATCCAGGCCGCTGGACACCAGTCGCAAGTTGCATTTTAAAAGCAAATCCATGGCCCGAATTAATTCTTTCTGGGAGTATTTTTTGGCCTGCGGCAGGGCTTTGTAAAGAATATAAGGATTCAGGGCGAGCGGGTTAAAGCGTTTGTCCGCCGGCACCTTGTCCGCCGGCACGCGTTCCAATTGCGTTTTGAAGCGGGTGTAATCCGCCTCTGCCTTGATCCAGCCTTCGTTCAACATTTCCTTGAGCAACAGCATGGCGCGAACCTTGCCGATCAAGCCATACAGCAGCCCAATCTCCGACCGGCCCTTGTCAAATTTCATTTCCCACAGTTCCTCATCCAAACGCCGCAGCAGCCGGGGCAAATCGCGATCCCCCAAGGCATCCCCCAGGGCAAATGCCCGGGCCGATTTATTGCGCGAACAGATGGCCGCGACATCCGCAAATTCAATGCGCGGACGGTTTCCGACATAGAGCGCCAATTTTTCGACTTCAGTTTCCAATTGGCGGGCATTAGGCCCCACCCGGCTGACCAATTCCCCCAGGGCCTCGTCGGAAATATCTTTATGGCGGGCGCGGAATCCATTGAGGGCGGCGCTTTCCGCCCGGTTCACCCAATCCTTGTCGTCCACCGACCAGGCGGCGTAGGTCTCCACCCGGCCAAGCTTGTCGAGGGTCTTGTAAAAAGATTTGCGCTTGTCCACCTTGCCCGCGCTGATGAGCAGCCGGACATTTTGCCAGGCGAAGCCTTTTAATTCCTCGCCGAGGGCCGCCAGGCTTTCCGTCACCGCCTGGGCTGACGCCGCCCGTTCCTCCCCCAGAAAATTACAGTCCCGCAGCCACACCGCCTTCCCGGAGCCAAAAAACGGCAGGGTTTGCAGGGCCTCGCACAACCGGCCGAGGATGCGCAGGGCATCCCCCCCGTTAGCGGCTGTGCCTTCAATGATTTCGTGGTCCAGACCGCCCAACTCCGCGCACCACTGTTGATAGAGGTCGCGGGCATGCTGTTTGACCGCGAATTCATCGTCGCCGCAAAACAACACCAAGGGAGCAGACTTGGCCGGGGAGGAAGCCATTTAATCCGCCTCAGTACCGGTTTCGTTGATTTTGTTCAGGACCTCCGTCATGTCCTCCACCTGCTCAAACAGCCGGGTGGTCACAAAAATCGGCTTTTTCTGGGCGGCGGCAATGGCCAGGCAATCGCTGGGGCGGGCATCCAATTCCACGATTTTGCGTTCCGTGTGCAATTCGTTTTGCTGTTGGAGCACCAGCCGGGCAAAATACGTGGAGCTTTTCAAATCCGTGATAATCACCCGTTCCACCGTGATGCCAAAACCCTGAAAAATGCGATTGATCAAGTCGTGGGTTAGCGGCCGTTCCTTGGGAGTGTCATGGAGAAACATGCGGATTACAGCCCCCATTTGGGGTTCCACTTGGATGACAAATACTTTTTCCTCATTTCCCACGAACAAGGCGCAGCCGCTGTTTGCCGGGAGAATGCCGCGAATTTGTACCTGCATCACGTCGTTCTTCATAAAGTTAAATTAAGCCCGGGCGGTTCTAAAAACAAGTCCGCTGTGCAGCAAGTTTACTCCCCGGGCAGGTGGTTCGCGGCCGGCCAGCCGACCGGATAAAAGCCCGCGGGTGTGAGACAAATTTCTTCCTTCGCCCGAGCCTTGCCCCGGAGGGGCGCCGGAAATTAGCCGGGGGCACCTGTCCGCCATAGCTCTGTGCGCAGGCGGAAGCTTTGCGCCGCCCCCGGTACCCAGCCCGGAACCA
>CAIZWI010000255.1 GCA_903936645.1 uncultured Verrucomicrobia subdivision 3 bacterium | reverse complement strand
TTTGATCAAGGATTTGAAACTGGGCGGCACCCAGGTGCTTAAAGGCGGCTCCAAATCCAAACCCATCCGCCTGGGGGACGGCGACCACGAAATCTCCTGCAAAGTGGACGGCATCGCCGTGGGTCTCAAAGCCTGCTTTGTAAAAAAGGCTTAAGGTTAAACTGCCGCCTTCGCATCAGTATTGCTCTGGTCGTGGGGTCCTCCGGCCTTCAAATCCAGACAATGCCGCACAGCTTGGGCGAGCTGCTGAGACTGGAATGGTTTGGGAAGAAAGTTGACCCCTTCGTTGAGCGGAAAATCCCGGCCGGCCACCTCGGCGCTATAACCGCTCATGTAAATGACTTTCAATCGGGGGTTATCCCCCAAAATCCTTTTGGCCAAGTCAATGCCCGTCATGCCATCGGGCATTACCAAGTCGGTCAGCAGCAAACTAATTTCTGCACGGTTTGCCTGCCAGACATCCAGGGCTTTTACCCCAGTGGGCGCTTCCAAAATCCGGTAGCCTAGTTGGGCCAGCGTCCTGCGCACCGAACCGCGCAAGGCTGGGTCATCTTCCACGAGCAAGATGGTTTCGTTACCGCCGCGCACCGGCGATTGGGCCGGGACCGGCAGTTGCGGTGCTTTGGCCCCAATCAGGCGTGGCAAATAAACCCGGAATATTGTCCCCCGGCCCACTTGGCTTTCCACTTGGATCCAGCCATCGTGCTGTTCCACAATTCCAAAAACCGTGGCCAGGCCCAGCCCCGTGCCTTTGCCCACGCCTTTGGTGGTGAAGAACGGTTCAAAAATCTTCGATAAAATTTCCGGCGGAATGCCACACCCGTTGTCGCTAACGCTCAGGCATACGAATGTGCCGGCCCGCGCCTTGGGAATTTGGGCGGCCGCGCGTTCGTCCAGTTCCACACCAGCCGTCTGTATGACCAACTGGCCAGTCTGGCCCATCGCGTCCCGGGAATTCACCGCCAGATTCAATAAAACCTGATCCAACATGCCCGCATCCGCATGGATTAATAGCGCTGCGGAGGCCAGTTTAAGTTCAATGCCGATATTTTCCCCCAGTGTGCGCTTTAACAATTTGGTCATACTGGCAACGCTTTCCCCCAGGTCCAGGATCCGCGGCTGAAACACCTCGCGGCGGCTGAACAATAACAATTGCCGCGTCAGCGCCGTGGCCCGTTGCACCGTGGTGCCAATTTCATTCGCATACTCCACCTGAACAGCCGTGAGTCCGCCGCTGTGCCGCAGCAATTCTGCCTGCATTTGAATCACCGCCAGGATGTTGTTAAAATCATGAGCCACACCGCCGGCCAGCTGGCCGATGCCCTCCATCTTTTGGGACTGGCGGACTTGGGCCTCCAGTTTTCGCTGCTCCGTGACATCTGTAATCACCACCACCACCCGCGACACGGTTTCGCCCGCCGGCACCGGATCCCCGGCCGGCTCGTAGCGGACCGCATAATGGCGGTCTTCCCCCAGCAGCGAATGATGCAACTCGTAGGCCACCCGCTCCCCGGCAAACGCACGGTTCAGCCGGGGCCGGATTTGCGCCTCATACAGCGGTGCCAGCACTTCCGCCACCGGGCGGCCGATAATGTCCGCCGAGGCCAGGCCGAGCATGGTGGCGTAGCTGGCATTGGCAAAAGTATAGCAGTGACTACGATCGACCATTACCAGCCCCACCCGCGCGTTATCCGTAACCATCCGCAGCCGGGCTTCGCTGGCGCGTACCTCCTCCGCCGCCCGCCGGCTCTCGCTGAGGTCTTCGGAAAATATAATGATGCCCCCCACAGATCCATCCGCCTGCCGCCAGGGCCAGACTTCCCAGTGAATCCAGTCAGTGCTGCCGTCCGCCCGCGCAAAGGCTTCCGCCTCGCAACTCTCCACCGCCCCGCCCAGGCAACGCTCGTGCATCTCCTTCCAATGCGGTGGAATTTCCGGAAACACCTCATAATGACTGCGGCCGATGAGCGACTGCTCCCCCAACCGGTAATCCGCCATCCAGCGGCGGCTCACCACCAGATAGCGCATGTCGCGGTCGAGCATCGCGATGGCCGCGGGGCTGTGTTCGGCGTAGAGTCGTAGTTGCGCCTCCCGCTCGCATAGCGTCGCCTCCATCTGCTTGCGCGCCGTGATGTCCCG
>CAIZWI010000254.1 GCA_903936645.1 uncultured Verrucomicrobia subdivision 3 bacterium | reverse complement strand
TTCCCGGGCAGCGTGGGAAGCCCGGGGTGAAATCGTTTGCTTTCTGGAGACCAACCTGCGCCCGGCGCCGGATTTTCTGGCGGAAGTGCTGAAAGCCTTCACGACCCATGCCGCCGCGGGAATTCTGGGCGGAAACATTTTACTTTCGTGGGAGGAGCCACCGAGCCCGCTGGCCGAGGTGGTGGCACCCGTGGCTTTGGGCATTCACGATTTGGGGAACAAGAGCCGGCGTCTGGACCTCGCCCAAGCCAGCCTGCCGCCGGGCGGGCTGTTTGTGCGGCGCCAGGTGTTGCTGAACGCCCTGGCGACGGCGGCCCCACCGCTCACGCCAGCCGGGCAAGCGCTTCAGGACCGGGGCAATCCCGTGGATCAGGTCATTGGGGCGGCGGCCCAGCAACTAGGCTGGGAATGCTGGTATGTGCCCACACTCCAGCTTTACCAAGTGGTGAAGCGGGAGCAACTGAACAAGGCTGGCTTGCTCCGCCGCTTTGAGCAAATAGGACGTAACCAAGGCGTTCATCGCCCCGCCTGGCTGGGGAAACTGCCCGCGCCGGCCGGGTGGCTGGGCGGGTTAAAAGATTTCTGCTGCTGGCAATTTCGGCAATGGCGCGGCCCCGCCCCGCACCTGCGCGACCAGCATCCGACCCTGGCGGCTGACCTGCATGAATTAGAGCAAGAATTATTGCGCGCCCGGGCCTGCCAAGCCCTGACCGGCGGGGTCTGACCAAGCCGAACTTGGCCAGCCGCCAACGTGGGTTGCGAAAATGCGCCGGAGGGAATACCGTGAATTGACCCCGCCCTGAATTTTCCGCATTATCGGCTCATGGCAAACACTTTCGGACACCTTTTCCGCATCACCACCTGGGGCGAATCCCACGGGGGGGGTGTGGGGGTGATTGTGGATGGCTGTCCGCCCCGGCTCCCGCTCAGCGAAGCTGACATCCAGCCTGATCTGGACCGGCGCCGGCCTGGCCAGTCCAAAATCGTGACCCCGCGCAAGGAATCGGACACGGTGCAAATACTCTCCGGCATCTCCGCTGGCCAAACTCTCGGCACCCCCATTTGCTTGTGGGTGAAAAACGAGGATGCCCGGTCGGAAGCGTACAACGAGATGAAGGACAAGTTCCGGCCCTCGCATGCGGATTACACCTATTTTGCAAAATACGGGATTCGCGCCTGGCAGGGGGGCGGCCGGTCCAGCGCCCGGGAGACCATTGGCCGGGTGGCCGCGGGGGCGATTGCCAAGAAGATTTTGCACGAACAGTTCGGGGTGGAAGTGCTGTCGTATGTCAAACAAGTCCAGCGCGTGACGGGCACGGTGGATCCTGAAACCGTAAAACTGGCGGACGTGGAGGCCAATATTGTGCGCTGCCCGGATGCGACTGCGGCGGAGAAAATGATCCGGCTGATCGAGAAAATCCGGCGCGCGGGCAACACCGTGGGCGGGATTGTGGAAGGCGTGGCGCGCGGGGTGCCCGCGGGCTGGGGCGAACCGGTGTTTGACAAACTGGAGGCGGATTTGGCCAAAGCCATGCTGAGCCTCCCGGCGTGCAAGGCCTTTGAAGTGGGCTCGGGCTTTGGCGGCATTCTGCTGACGGGGCGGGAGCACAACGATTTGATTCGGGCCCGCGCCGGCAAGGTATTCACCACCACCAACCGTTCCGGCGGCATTCAGGGGGGCATTTCCAACGGGGAAACCATTTTCTTCCGCCTGGCGTTCAAGCCGGTGGCCACGGTCATGCACGAGCAGGACACAGTGGATGTCAACCTGCAGAACACGACACTCAAGGGCCGCGGCCGGCATGACCCCTGTGTGCTGCCCCGCGCGGTGCCGATGGTGGAGGCCATGACCGCCCTGGTCCTGGTGGACCATGCGTTGCGGCACCGTGCGCAATGCGGTTGACACGGGGCGCAACAGGGCGGAATTTAAGGTAACAACAATTATGTCCGAAAAAACTGTTAATGAGGTTTCCCGGGATTCCCGCATGCTGTTCCAGCGTGCGAGCGAGGCGGCCCAACGGGAAAATTTGGATTACGCCATCACCCTGTTTTGCCAGTTGCTGGAAAAAGAGCCCGAGTTTTTTGACTGCCGCAAAGCCCTGCGCCAGGCGCAGGTAAAGAAAGCCGGGGCGGGCGGCACGGGCTTTTTCAAAAAAATGCTCAGCGGGGCGGGGTCCTCGCCGCTGGTGGCCAAGGCTCAAATGGCCCTGCGCAGCCACCCGGCCAGTGCCATGGCCACCGCCGAGCAAATTCTGAATGGCGATCCCAATAGTGGGCCCGCCCACCGAATCATCGTGGAGGGTGCCCAGGCCTTGGAACTGCCGCGCACGGCCGTATTGTCTTATGAAGTCCTGGCGAAAAACTCGCCCAAGGACAAAAAATTGATCATCGAATACGCCCAGGCAGTGTCCGCGATTGGCGAGGGGACACGCGCGGAAAACCTGCTGCTGACGTTGATGCGGGATTTTCCCGGCGATAACGATTTGAACCAGGCCCTCAAAAACCTGTCCGCCCGCAAGACGCTCGATGAAGGCGGTTACGGAGCTTTGGAAAGCGGCGAGGGTTCTTACCGGGACATTCTTAAGGACAAAGCAGAGGCCGTGGCCCTGGAACAGGAAAACCGGGTGCAAAAAACGGAGGATGTGGCGGCCAACCTGATTGCGGAATACGAGAGCCGCCTGCCCCGGGAACCGGCCAACATGAAGCTCGTGCGCTCGCTGGCGGAATTGCATACGCAAAAAGGCCAGTTTGAGCAGGCGCTGGCATATTACGACCAGATCAAGCGCTCGGAAATGGGCAACGATGCCTCGCTGGACGAGGCGATCACCAAAACCAAATTGCGGCAGTTGGATCAGCGTATCCTCGAAGTAAATCCATTTGCCGCCGATCACGCGGAACAAGTCGCGGCCTTGAAGGAGGCGAAGGCCAATTTTCAAATCAGCGAGTGCCAGAAGCGGGTGGACCGTTTCCCCACCGACATGGGCATCCGTTTTGACATGGGGGTGCTGTATTTTCAAGCGGGTAAAATTAACGAGGCGGCGGCGGAATTCCAAAAAGCGCAGAACAACCCGCACAAACGGCTGCCGGCGATGAATTACCTCGGCCAATGCCTGGCCAAAAAGCGCATGTTCGACATGGCCGCGCGCACCTTCCAACGGGCCATTGAGGAAAAACAAGTGTTTGACGACGAAAAGAAGGACCTCGTTTACAACCTGGGAGCCGTGCTGGAAAGCATGGGGAAAAAAACCGAGGCCATTGACCAGTACAAGATTCTCTATGAACTGGACATGGGGTATCGGGATGTGGGCGCCAAAGTTGATGCGTTTTACGCGGGGCAATGATCGGACTGCTTGGGCGGTTTAGGTTGCCACTGGGTTAACCGGTGGTGGTTCACCAGCGCAACGAGCGGCAAGATTAGCGGCCCGGCCAGAGCAGCGAATTGGGCTTTCAGCGGCGGGCTGAACCGGGCAAACTGCACTGGTGTCACATTCAAACTCAAAAATTCGGGTCGCGGTGCTGGGCGTTGGCTCCCTGGGCAAGGTACACGCGCGAGTTTATGCGGAACTCGCGGCCACCGGCCTCGTGGAATTCGTGGGACTCTATGACGCGAACGCAAAAACGGCCCAGGAAATAGGGGCCAAACACAACACCCGGGTCTTCCAATCCGTCGCGGAAGCCGCCGCCCACGCGGACGCACTGAACATCGTCACGCCCACCACCTCCCATTTTGACCTCGCCAAACAATTGCTGGCGCAGGGCAAGCATGTGCTGGTGGAAAAGCCCATGACGGAGACCACGGAGCAAGCGGCCGAATTGGTCCAACTGGCGCAAGCGAAGCATTGTGTGCTCCAGGTGGGCCACGTGGAACGCTTTAATCCGGTGTTTAAATACCTGGAAACGGTGGCCACCGAACCACGCTTCATTGAGACCCACCGGCTCTCCCCGTTTCCCGCCCGTTCCACGGATATTGGGGTGGTGCTGGATTTAATGATTCATGACCTGGACGTGGTGCTGGCCTTTGTAAAATCGCCCGTCATTTCGGTCGATGCCGTGGGCATCCCGGTGCTGAGCAAGTCGGAGGACATCGCGAATGTGCGGTTGCGCTTCGCCAACGGCTGCGTGGCCAACCTTACGGCCAGCCGGGTAAGTCCCGAGCGCATGCGCAAGATTCGGGTGTTTAGCGGCGGGGCCATGCCCAGTTACATCTCTTTGGATTACCGCGTGCAAGAGGGTTTTATTTACCGCATTGCGCGGGATGGCGAGGAGGAAAGTTCCCTGCTCAAGAAACTCCTGGCCGCCAAACTCGGCATGGGCAAGGACTCGGCCATCGTCAGTGAATTTGCCGGCAAACGCATCGTGCGGGAACCCGTGCCCATTGAAAAGGACGAGCCGCTCAAGCTGGAGTTGCAACATTTTGTCAATTGCGTGCGCGAGCAACTGACCCCGCTGGTCAGCGGCGAATCGGCCAAACGCGCGCTGGACCTGGCGTTTGAAATCACCCGCCAGGTGCAGGCGAGCAAATGAGCCCCCACTCTTTCATGCTGATTGCCGGGGAGGCCAGTGGCGATTTGCTGGCCAGCGAACTGGTGACGGCATTAAAGCGAACCTCCAGCGCGGGGCGGGGCGCGGAATTTTTTGGCGCGGGCGGCCCGCGCATGGCGGCCGCCGGGGTGGATTTGGCCTTTGACCTCACCAAACACGCTGTGATCGGCATCACAGATGTGCTCAAGAATTATTTTAAGTTCAAGCGGTTATTCGACCAATTGCTGGCCAAGGCCATTGAACGCCAGCCGGACGTGGTGATTGGCGTGGATTTTGGCGGTTTCAATTTGCGGTTTGGCCAGGCAGTGAAGGCCTGGGTACGCCAGCATCCGGAAGCGGGGTGGAACCCGAAAATTGTCCAGTATGTCTCCCCGCAAGTCTGGGCCTCACGGCCGGGCCGGGCAAAGAAACTGGAGGCGGATTACGACCTGCTGCTGAGCATTTTCCCCTTTGAAAAGGTGTGGTACTCCCAGCGAGCGCCCAAATTACGCGTGGCTTTTGTGGGGCATCCCATGCTTGATCGCGTCCCGCCACCACCCCGCGGGTCCCGGCCGGCGGGCGGCCCGCTGGTGGTTTTATTGCCCGGCAGCCGGCGCAGCGAGCTGCAACGCCATCTGCCGGTGATGCTGGCCGCCTGGACACGGATTCAGGCCGCCGTGCCGGATTGCCGCGCCACCATGGTCCTGCCCAGCGAACCGCTGGTGGTGCTGGCCCGGGCTCTGGGGTCACCGGCCAGTGTCACTATTCAATTGGGCGAGTTGCCCGCCACCCTCGCCCAGGCGGAGGTCGCCATTGCCTCCACCGGCACGGTGACGATGGAATGCGCGTTTTACGGCGTGCCCACCGTAACGCTGTATAAAACCTCCTGGCTCACCTACGAAATTGGCCGCCGGATTGTCACTGTAAAATCGCTGACCATGCCCAATCTGCTGGCGGGTGAGGAAGTCATGCCGGAATTCATTCAGCACCACGCCATCGGTTATAATATCGCGGAGGCCACGGTGAAGCTGTTGCGCAGTGAACCGCGGCGGGAGAAAGTCAAAAAGCGGCTGGTGCAAATTGTTTCCACCCTGGGCAAACCGGGCGCCAGCCAGCGGGCGGCGGTGGCCGTGCTGGAACTCTTCGCATGAAGGATCTGACCCATCCTTTTTGGATCAAGTTCAAGGGCGGGCTGTTCCTCTTGCTGGGATTGTTTGCGGCGGTGATGCTGTTGCTGGACGCCCCCACCTGGAAGGATGCGGCCTTGCTGGTGCTGGTCATTTGGTGTTTTTGCCGGGCGTACTATTTTGCTTTTTACGTGATCGAACATTACGTGGACCCGGGCTTTAAGTTTTCCGGGCTGTTTTCATTTCTCCAATATCTTTGGACGAAAAAGCGGTGATTTTGACTTTCAGTGGATTCCCCGCTACGCTTCCCCCATGGAATCATTGCACGCGCCCTGGCGCATTGAATACATCCTCGCGCCCAAACCGAAATCGGAGGAAAGCATCTTCACATTGATTGGCCAGTCCTTGGATGACGAGGGCAATTATGTGATCGCCCGGGATCGCAGTTGCTTCGCGGTGCTGAATCGTTATCCCTACAATGGGGGCCACCTGATGGCGGTGCCGTATAAACAGGTGTCCGACCTCAACGGCCTGACGGAGGAAGAACTGGCGGATTTATGGAAGCTGACCCGCCGGTGCATCAATGCCCTGACGGCGGTGATGAAACCCGATGGCTTCAATGTGGGCATCAACCTGGGCAAAGTTGCCGGTGCCGGGATCGTGGAACATCTGCACATTCATGTGGTGCCACGCTGGGGCGGTGATACCAACTTCATGCCGGTGCTGGCCAGCACCGGCGTGGTGCCAGAGGCGCTGAAAGAGGTGGCGGCGAAGTTGCGGGCGGAACTGGCCAGATCCAATTGAGGAAAAACCGGAGCCAGTTGATCCACCCCAATGAATGAGCAGCTTGGGGGCGGTCATTTTCACCTTTGCCAAGCCCAGTCCTTTAGTTTAAGTTTCGCCCATGAGCACGGTGCAAGAAATTGAATCGGCGATTAAGCGGCTGGATGACAAAGACCTGGGACATTTGTCTGGCTGGCTGGAAGATTATCTTGCGGAAAAATGGGATCAACGTTTCGCCGCCGATGTGGTGTCTGGCAAGCTCGACAAACTGGGCGAGGCCGCCGATCGGGCATTTGAACAGGGTCGGTGCCGCCGACTATGACGCATTTTACCACGCCGGAATTCTGGCAGTTTTTCGATGGTTTGCCGGAAGAAACCCAGCGGCTGGCAGAGAAACAATTTGCGTTGCTCAAACAGAATCCCTGGCATCCATCCTTACATTTAAAAAAAGCCGGCAAATTCTGGACCGCCAGGATTGGCATCCATTACCGGGCGGTCGCTAAGGAACGCGCTGAAGGGCTAATTTGGTTTTGGATCGGTCCCCATGCTGATTACGATCATTTGTTGCAATAACTCCAACCAAGACATTAAGATTTGTGTCCACGCTCACGCTCCATTACGAAAACGCCCGCTTTGCGCAGCAATTGTTCAATCACGAGCCGCGCAACCTGCAGGCCTTGGAAACCGAACTGGGGGTGAAGGCCACGGCGCGGGAAGGCTGGATCAAACTGGACGGTCCGGCCGACCGGGTGGAGCGCGCCAAGCAACTGTTCACCTCGTTGGAAAGCCTGCTCAAAGCCGGTTCACCGGTCAAAAATCGCGAGTTCAACCATGCCTTGAATGTGGTGAAGCATGAGGGTGGCGAGACGCTCAAAAGTCTGGTCAACGACCGGGTGCAAACCCATGACCGCAAGCCGGGCGTGATCGCCAAAACGGTGGGCCAGAAGAACTATGTCGAGGCCATTCGCAAGCACGACATCACGTTCGGCATTGGCCCGGCGGGCACGGGCAAAACCTATCTGGCGGTGGCGCTCGCGCTGTCCGCGATGCGCGAGGGTTCGGTTTCCCGCATCATTCTGACGCGTCCGGCGGTGGAGGCGGGCGAGGCGCTGGGTTTTTTGCCCGGGGACCTGTATGAAAAAATCACCCCCTACTTGCGACCGCTCCACGATTCCTTGCATGACATGCTGCCGGTCGAGGAATTGCAAAAGCACACCGAGCGGGGCTCCATTGAAATCGCGCCACTCGCCTATATGCGCGGCCGCACGCTAAACGGGGCGTTCATCATTCTTGACGAGGCGCAAAATTCCACCACGGAACAGATGTTGATGTTTCTCACCCGCCTCGGGCATGGCTCCAAAGCGGTGATCACGGGCGACGAAACGCAGGTGGATTTGCCCAGCCATAAGAATTCGGGGCTGGTGGAGGCCCACCGGGCGCTGCGCCACACCGAGGGCATTGCCATCGTGGAATTTTCCAAGCGCGACGTGGTGCGGCATCCCCTGGTGCAGCGCATCATCCAGGCTTACGAAGACCATCGCGGCCTGCAAAAGGCCTGAGCCCATGACCCTCACGATCGCCAACCGCCAGCGCACCCACAAAATCAAGGTGGGCGTTTTGCGGGAAATCGTCATCGTCCTCCTGACCGAATTAGCGGGACCGGAGGCCAGCCTGGAAATCAACCTGGTCAGTGCCCCCCAAATGGCCAAAGTAAACCAAGCCTACCTCCAGCACGAGGGGCCGACCGATGTCATCACCTTTGACTATCGCGAGGCGCGTCCCGGTACGCCGTTGCACGGTGAATTGTTCATTTGCCCGGCGGTGGCGGTGACCCAGGCCCGGGAATTTGGCACGGAGTGGCGCTCCGAACTGGTGCGCTATGTCATCCATGGCATCCTCCACCTGCTCGGCCATGACGACCTGGAGCCCGTGGCCCGGCGCCAGATGAAGGCGGTGGAAGGCCGCTGGCTGCGCACGATTAGCCGCCGCTTTGCCTTGAGCAAACTGTGAGCCGGTTCTAGACTGGCGCATGGTAAAAAGAAGCCTCCCCGCCCGGTGGCGGGCCAATTTTTTAACGGGATTTTTCATTGTCCTGCCGGCGGTCATTTCTTTTGCCGTAATCAAGTGGGTGTTTGGCACGGTCTCCAGCGTGACCGACCTGCTGCTCTTTTTCCTGCCGAAGGACATCACGCATCTGGATGGCGGCCGGGGCGGGGTCGTCTGGTACTGGAGCGCGGTTGCCCTGGTGTTGGCGGTGCTGCTAATCAGCCTGCTGGGCCGGCTGGCCCGGAATTACTTCGGGCGCAAACTCATTGAGTGGTCCGATGCCCTGATGATGGGGATACCGCTGTTCAACAAAGTGTACGCGGCCATCAAGCAGGTGAACGAGGCCTTTTCCTCGGGCAGCAAAAACTCCTTCAAGACCGTGGTGATGGTGGAGTTTCCGCGAGCGGGCATGTATTCCGTGGGCTTCCTTACCAGTGAACAACAGCACAGTGCGGCTTTTAAAACGGAGGAAAAACTGGTGTGCGTCTTTATTCCCACCACGCCCAACCCCACCTCGGGCTTCATGGTGCTGGTGCCGGCGGAACAAGTCACGCGACTGGATATGTCGGTGGCTGATGGGGTGAAATATATCGTGAGCCTGGGCTCGATTTCCCCGGAGCCTTATCCGGGTGCCAAACCCAATGACTGAATCCGGCACCGGCATGATTCTGCGCACCCGGCTGCTCACGGAGACGAGCCTGATCGTGCATTGGCTGACGCCGGAGCTGGGCCGGCTGGCCACCGTCGCCAAGGGGGCGCGGCGGCACAAATCGCCATTCCAAGGGAAGCTGGACCTGTTTTACCAGGCGGATTTTGCCTTCGCCCGCAGCCGGCGTTCGGAGTTGCATACGTTGCGGGAGGTCAATCTGAAGGAAACCCGCGCGGCCATCCGCCAGGATATCCGCCGGCTGCAACAAGCCGCTTATGCCACGGCACTCGTGGAGGAGGCCACGGAAACCGAAACCCCCATTCCGGAAATTTTCGAATTATTGCGTGGCTTTCTGGATTTTCTTTGTCAATCAGAGCCGGCGGCCCAATGGATTCTGGCGTTTGAATTAAAGATCCTGGCCGAGACGGGACTGCAACCGGACTGGTCCGAAACCCGGCTGCTGCCGGGCACCATCAAAACCGCGACCGCGCTCGCCGGGGAGGATTGGGCGGCCGGCCAGCGGTTCAAACTAACGGCGGCCCAAACCGCCGAGTTGGGGCAGTTCTTGCAAGGTTTTCTGATTTTTCATTTGGGCCGTTTGCCGCGCGGCCGGGCGGCCGCCTTATGCTGAATGACGCATGAAATCACCTGAACCCATTCGACTGATCATCCTGAGCGATATTCATTATGCCGGGGCGGCGGAGCGCGCGCGGGGCAATGATTACGAACTGAAAGCCATCGCCAGCCCCGGGATGCGCTGGGTCGCCCGCCTGTATCGCCATTACATCTGGATGCGGCACCCGCTGGACCGGGGCCGGCAACTGGACCGGTTCCTGGCGGAGGCGGGAGCGGCGGATTATGTGGTGGTGGCCGGCGATCATTCGGCCAATTCCGCCTTTGTGGGGCTCAGCGACCCGGCCGCACTGGCAAGCGCCCGGGAATGCCTCACGCGCATCACGGAACACTATGGTGACCGCGCGCATTTTATTTTTGGCGATCATGAACTGGGCAAAGTAACCATGTTCAGCGGCAAGGGCGGCATGCCGCTGGCGAGCTGGCGGGCCGCCACGGAACAGCTTGGCTTGAAGCGCTTCTGGCAGTTTACCGCCGGCAACTATGTGCTGATGGGGGTGACCTCCCCCCTGCTCGCCCTCCCCGCGAACGAATCCGACACGCTGCCGGAGGAACGCTCGGAATGGCAGCGCCTGCGCATGGAGCACCTGGCCGAAATCCGCGCCGCCTTTGAGGCCCTGCAACCGCAGCAACGTGTGCTGTTATTCTGCCACGACCCCACCGCCTTGCCCTTTCTGGCCCAGGAGGAAGCGGTCCGCCGCCGGCTCTCGCAAATTGAATATACGATCATTGGCCATCTGCATTCCAATTTAATTATTTGGAAAAGCCGGTTGCTCGCGTGGGTGCCCCCGATTGGGTTTCTGGGGCATACGGTGAAAAAAATGTCGGCCGCCTTGAGCAGATCCCGGGCCTGGCGGCCCTTCAAGATCAAACTCTGCCCGGCGCTGGCGGGCATCGAGCTGCTGAATGATGGGGGATATTTTACGGTGACCCTCGACCCGGCCGCGCAGCAGCCGGCGGCGTTTGTGTTTCACCCGCTCCCGCGCTAAAAAGTTGGCGGGCGGTGAAACATCACCGTCCGCCATGATAAACACGCGCCGCGAATGGCTTGGTCAACGGAACCACCGCGCGGACCAAACGCTTACAGCGCTGGGTTTTCGGAGATCAATTTACGCACCAAGGCCACGGCCTCCTCGATTTTGACATATTGCACGGGGCCGTTGCGCGGTTTGATTTCCACTTCACCCTTGGCCAGCGATTTTTCGCCCAGCCCGACGCGCAGCGGGAAACCCACCAGATCGGCATCTTTGAACTTAACGCCGGGGCGGTCATCCCGATCATCCAGAATCACGTCCACCCCTTGGGCGGTGAGTTCGGCGTAGATTTTCTCCGCGAGCTGCATGGCCTGGCTTTCGGGGGCGACGCTCAGGGGGGTGATGCAGACTTGATAGGGTGCCACATTCAAAGGCCAGACGATGCCGTCCTTGTCATTGCTTTGTTCAATGACGGCCTGCAAGGTGCGGGTCACGCCAATGCCGTAGCAACCCATGACCGCCGGGCGGCGCACCCCGGTTTCATCCAGGAAGTTGGCACCGAGCTTCTCGCTGTATTTGGTGCCGAGCTTGAAGACGTGGCCGACTTCGATGGCGCGGCGGATTTTCAGGGACTTGCCGCATTTCACACAAGGTTCGCCCGCGCTCACCGTGCGCAGGTCGTACCATTCGGTCACCTTGATGTCGCGTTCGAGGGAGACATTACGATAATGGAAGCCATCCTCATTCGCACCGGTGGTCATGTCGTTGGCCCCGCGCAGGCGTTCATCAGAATAGACTTTGACGTCCGCCGGCACCTTCGCCACCGCGCCCAGGGAGCCGGGCTTGGCGCCCAGCGTGGCCTGACATTCCTCGGGCGTGGCAGGACGCACGGCCACCGCGCCGGTGCGGGCCATGAGTTTGGTTTCGTTTAACTGATCGTCGCCGCGAATGGCGATGAGCACGACCTTGCTGTCGGCGACATAAACGAGGGTTTTAATCTGCCGGTTGGCCGGCACACTGTAAGGGGCTTTGGCGAGGGCCTCGATGGTGACCACGCCGGGGGTGGCAAATTGCTCGATGGCGGGTCCGAGATCGCGGGCGGCGGTTTTCGGGATGCCGCTGGTGGCCTTTTCAATATTGGCCGCGTAACCGCAGGCTTCGCAGAAGGCCACTTCGTTTTCGCCAGTTTCGGCCGGCACCATGAATTCGTGGGAGTGGTTGCCACCGATCACGCCCGTGTCGGCTTCGACGGGGAATGCCTGGAGTCCGCAACGGGCAAAGATGCGCGTGTAGGCGTCGTACATTTTCTTGTAACTGACCATGGCCAGTTCGTCGGTGGTGTCGAAGGAATAGGCGTCCTTCATGATGAATTCCTTGGCGCGCATCAGGCCGAAGCGCGGGCGGATTTCATCGCGGAACTTCAGGCTGACCTGGTAGAAATTCTTGGGCAACTGGCGGTAGGAGTTAATTTCGTTGGCCGCGAGCGTGGTGATGACCTCCTCGGCGGTGGGGCTTAGAAACCACTGACGGCCAGAGCTGTCCTTGACCTTGAAGAGCACGTTGCTGGCGGTTTCGGCGCGGCCGCTTTGTTCCCAGATTTCCGGGGGCTGGAGGGCGGGCATGAGGACTTCGATGGCGCCGGCGCGGTTCATTTCCTCGCGGATGATGCCTTCGATCTTGCGCAGGGCGCGGAGGCCCAGCGGCAGAAAGGTGTAAACGCCCCCGGCGAGCTTGCGGATGAGGCCGGCCCGGAGCAGCAGCTTATGGGAAACGATTTCCGCATCCGCCGGAGCGTCGCGAAGCGTCGGAATCAATGTTTGTGTCCACTTCATGGTTGAGAGAGGGTACGGGAAATCCGGGGGCAAAATGAAGCTTTTTCGGTTCGGGGCTCAGGGGTTCATGTGTTGACTGGCCACATGTTTAAATCACTGGTTTTTGGGGGCTTGCAGTTGACCGAATGCGTCAGGCCAGCGTCCGGCGGGAGTTTGGCGGGGGCAGCGGAACAGCTGGGCGCCCCATTAAAAATTTTATGGGCGGAGGGAGGAATTGCGGCCGGTGATATATTTTAGCATTTTCCGGCGGGCCATTTCCTTTTAAGCTTAGGGCGTGCATCGTGAATCTCTTAAATCCGCCGGGCGCGTCGTCGTAAAATTGGGCACGGGCGTGCTGACGGACAGTCAAAAGCAGCCGGACCCGGCACAACTGGCGCAGTTGGTTGCGCAAATCGCGGCCCTGCGGCAGTCGGGCCATCAGGTGGTGGTGGTGACCAGTGGCGCCGTGGGTGCGGGCATGGGGGCCCTGGGTTACAAGAGCCGGCCGAATCACCTGGCCGAAAAGCAGGCCTGCGCGGCCATCGGTCAATCCCGCTTGATGGCAGTCTATGACCAGTTGTTTGCGAAGCACGGGCTGGTGGTGGCCCAGGTGCTGCTCACCCATGACGACCTGGAGCATCATGAGCGCCATTTGAACGCGCGCAACACCCTGGTAACGCTGCTGGAACTCGGGGTGGTGCCGATCATTAATGAGAACGACGCCGTGTCGTTCACGGAAATCAAATTTGGCGACAACGACAAGCTCTCGGCCCTGGTGGCCGCCCTGTTGCCGGCGGATTTGCTGGTGATTTTAACGACGGTGGACGGGGTGATCGAGGGTTTTGGCGGGGCGAATCCGCGGACGATTCCGGTGATTGAACAGATTGACGCCACGATTGAAGCCCTGGCGGGCGGCACCACTAGCGAGACGGCCGTGGGCGGGATGAAGTCGAAGGTGGACGCGGCCAAGATCGCGGTGCGCTCGGGCATTCCGCTGGTAATCGCCTCGGGACGGAAAACCGATGTGCTCGCGCAAATCACCAACGGCGCGGAGGAGGGCACGCTGTTTGTGGCCACGCCCACCAAACTGGCGGGGCGCAAGCGGTGGATCGCTTTTTTTCATCATCCCAAGGGCACCTTGCAAGTGGATGACGGGGCCAAAGAGGCCCTGCGCAACGGGGGCAAGAGCCTGCTGCCACCGGGCGTGAAATATTGCGACGGCGAGTTTGCCGCCGGTGAAGTGGTGCGCCTGTGCGATGCGGATGGGATGGAATTTGCGCGCGGGATTGCCCGTTACAGCGCGACCGAAATCCGCGCGCAAACCCTAAGCCGGGTGGAAGTGGTGCACCGGGATGACCTGGTGATTTTGTAGGCGCCGCCCCCGGGCCAGGCGAATGGTGGAGCCGGTGAATGTGCTGGACAGGGTTTGGGTCGTTGGCGAATGATGGGGGCAGGATGAATGTTCCATGGCGGATTTAAAAGACCAGCCGGCGGCGGGCACCGGGCCCTATCCGCCGGGGCTTTATGATGCGTGGCGCTTTGCCGCGTTCAACGGGTTGTCGTTCCAAATTGTGATCGGCAGTCCGATGATTCTGTATGCCAGGACACTGCACGCGAGCGCGACGGTGATTGGCATCATTGTGGGCATGCTGCCGTTGCTGGTGATTTTCCAGATTCCCGCCGCGCATTACATTGAGCGGGTGGGGTACAAGCGCTTTGTGCTGGGCGGCTGGGGCACGCGCACCTTGTTCACCTTTGGCATGGCCCTCGTGCCGCTCACCTCGGGGTTTCTGGACCAAAGCACGCGGCTGGTCCTGATTCTCACCGGGCTGTTTGGCTTCAACCTGGTGCGCGGTATTGCCAGTTGCGCGTGGCTGCCCTGGATCGCCAGCCTGGTGCCGGAACATTTTCGCGGGCGTTATGTCTCGCGGGACGCGGCGATGGCCAATCTGGGGAGCTTCCTGACCGTCATCGTCTCGGCGCTGTGCCTGGGGGAAACCCCGCAGCCCTGGCAATATACGGTCATTTTCACTTTTAGCGCGGCGATGGGGCTGGTGAGCCTGGTGTTTTTGCGCCGGGTGCCGGATGTGGCCATCACGGAAAAGGAACGCCACTCCAACCTGCCGGTGCCATGGCTCGCCATGTTGCGACATCCGCCGTTCCAGAAGCTCTTGCACCTGGTCATTGTGTGGGCCGTGGCCTATGGGGGCCTGACGGCCTTCACGGTGGCCTTTTTGAAAAGCGAAACGGCGCTGCCGGCCGGCCGGATCTTGTTCGTCACCTCGGTGGCCTTTCTAGGCGGACTGAGCAGTTTGTGGCTGCTGGGGCAGCGGCAGGATCACCTGGGCAGCAAGCCCGTGCTCATTTTCGCACTCGGGGGCTGGCTGTTAATCATCCTGGCCTGGATAGCGATGGCAGGGGGAGTGCTGGCGCCGCGCCTGGCCACCATACTGGTGCTGCAATTCCTCATGGGCCTGTTCAACGCCCTGGTGGCCATCGCCTTCAACCGCCTGGCCATGACGGTGATCCCGCCGATGGGCCGCAACCATTTCTTCGCGCTGTATTCGGTGGCGTCCAACGTCACGCTGGGCCTGGCCCCGGTGGCGTGGGGGTTGTTGATTGATTATGTGGGAGGCTGGCGCGGTCAGGCGCTGGGCTTGAACTGGAATCAATTCACCATTTTCTATGCCCTCGCGCTGGCGGTGTTTGGGCTGGGCCTGGTGCTCGCCGGCAAATTGCACGAGCCCAAGGCCGGCAGCCTGGAGGCGTTATTGACGGAGTTTCTGGTGGCCACGCCGCAGCGGTTGTGGTCCCGGCTTTGGGCGGATTGACCGGGAAAATTCCCAGTTCAAAAGCCTAACGGCAGCGAAAACGGAGCTTTCCGGAAAATTTTGCGTGACGGTGGAAAGCGCTTGCAGGCATGCTTTCCGCCATGCCGCGCCCCATCCATTAATGCCATGATTTCCTCCCGCTGGCTGCGCATTATTCCCGTGGCACTGGTCATGTACACCATTTCGTACGTGGACCGGACCAACATCTCGCTGGCGTTGGATCCCAAAATCTCCTCCATGCTGCACGACTTGCAGATGGACGACCGCATGAAGGGCCAGGCGGCGGGCATTTTCTTTCTCGGGTACGTGCTCTTGCAAATGGCGGGGGGCTGGCTCGCCAGCAGTTGGAGCGCAAAAAAACTGGTGGCCTTGTGCCTGATTTTCTGGGGCGGCTGCGCGGTGGCCGGCGGACTGGCGCGGACCTTTCATGAATTTGAAACCGCCCGGTTCTTCCTGGGCATGGCGGAAAGCAGTGTGTACCCCGCCACGGTCGTGCTGCTGGCGCATTGGTTTCCGAGCGCGGAACGGGCGCGGGCCAATGCCTGCTGGAATCTCTGCCAACCCCTGGCCGTGGCCGCCTCCGCGCCCTTCACCGGGTGGTTGCTGGGCGCTTATGGCTGGCAGACCATGCTTATCCTCGAAGGCGCGCTGCCCTTTGTATGGCTGCCGATTTGGTGGCTTTTTATCAGCGACCATCCGCGCGACGCCCACTGGATTTCCCCGGCGGAACGCGCGTTTCTGGAGCAAACCTTGGAACACGAGGCCACCCAACTGGAGCCGGCACAGCCCGTCCCGTTCTGGCAGCGCCTGGCGCGCCGGGAAATCGGGGTGATGGTGGTGATGAATTTTCTCCACAACTCGGCCGCGTATGGTTGCATGACATTTTTTACGGAAGGCTTGCAGGCCCGGCATTTCAGCGCCGTTCAATATGGCTTTTTATTCGCGGCACCGTATGCGCTCACCGCCGTGATCATGGTGGTCAACTCCTGGCATTCCGACCGCACCGGGGAGCGGCGCGGGCATGTGGCGGCGGTTTACATTTTGAGCGGGGTGAGCCTGATTCTGAGTGTCCTCCTGCGAGAGCATTTTTGGCTGTCCTACGCCCTGCTCTGCCTGGCCATTCCCGGACCTTTCGCCGCCCTGGCGCCGTTCTGGGCGATTCCCACGGAAACGCTGCCACGCAAGGTGTTCGGACCGGTGATCGGACTGGTGAACGCGCTGGGCAACACCGGCGGTTTTTTTGGACCTTATATTGTCGGGTGGTTGAAAGCGGAATATCACAGCGTGGCCGTGCCGTTCACGGCGCTGGGCCTGGGGCTGCTGCTGGCGGCTGGATTGGCATTTTTGCTGCCGAAACGCGTGATCGCCCATCACCCGGGGACGGGCCGCGGGTAAAATTCCGCGGAAATGTGTTACCTCAGCGGGGGTTGGGAACGTCTGTGATGGGGTGCAGAACATGAGGACCAAAAACCCGCCGGCGCGGACCAGGACCACGGGGTTCACCCTGATTGAATTATTAGTGGTCATTGCGATTATTGCCATTCTGGCCGCCATGCTGCTGCCGGCCCTGGCCCGGGCGAAGGAACGCGCCTACACCATTCAATGTAACAATAACCTGCGCCAGATCAGCCTGGGGATGTTCCTGTTTGCGGATGATAACAACAGCTTTTTTCCCGAGTCCGGCGGCTCCATCCCGTGGGATGCGGCGAATCCCAATGCCAGCACCAATGGCTGGTCACAACAGATCATCAGCTTTGTGAAAACCACCAATGTGTTTCATTGCCCGGCGAATTTTGTGCAACCAGCCGCCTTGCAGTCGCCCTTCAATTATTTCAATGGCGTGCGGGCGGCGTATGTGGCTGCCGGCGAGAAGGAGGCGGCGGTGAACACCAAAAAAATCATGTTCCCCTCGGCCCAGGTGTTGTCCGGCGACACCATTGGCACGGAATTTGAGCCCACGGATTGCGACAAGGACGATTACTCTCAAAACTGCGTGGGCGGTGCCGCCAATGGCCTGCCCTGGGAGGAATGGCAGGTGCACAGCCGCGGCCAGAACGTGCTCTTCACCGATGGCCATGCCAAATGGTACAAGGGCTACGACACGAATGAGATGACCTTCCGGTATGCGGCGATGTCTGGCTGGCAGTAAATCCCCGGCCCCGCTCGGTGGGGCGGCTGCTCAGACGCCGGACTGCGGAAATTTCTCCCGAATGCGGCGGCGCAAGTGCTCCTCGTCGGAGGGTTGGTAACGCCGGCGGGTGATCAGGCGCTGGACGGCATCCAGCAATTCCATCCAGTCTTCCAGCGGCGGTTCGGGCACGGGCTGCCAGGAGTCAAAGCGCTTGGCCCGGTGGTAAAACCGCCACTCGCGGCTCACGTGCTGGACGTAAACCTGCAGTTTCTCACCGTCTTCGGTCACCCGTTTCCAACTAATTTCTGCTTTGGCCATGGGCTTAGCTTACTCGGGCAAGTCGACGCTGGCAACCGCCATGGCGGCAATGCCTTCCTCCCGCCCGATGAACCCCATCAGTTCGTTCGTGGTCGCCTTGATGCCGATCTGCTTTTCGCTCACCCCCAGGGCGGCCGCCACGCGCTGTTTCATCAGGGCAATGTGCGGGTAAATCTTCGGCGCCTGGGCAATGACCGTGGCATCCACATTCACAATACGGCCCGAACGCGTGGCGATCTGCCGGGCGGCCTCCTCCAGGAAAATCTTGCTGGGCACCCCGCGCCAGCGCGGATCGGTGTTGGGGAAAAAATGCCCGATGTCCTCCTCCCCAATCGCGCCGAGCAGGGCATCGCAGATGGCATGCATGAGGGCATCCGCATCGGAATGCCCGTCCAGCCCCTTCGTGTGGGGAATTTCCACGCCCCCCAGAAAGAGCGCGCGCCCGGCAACCAATTGATGTACGTCGTAGCCAATGCCTACATGAACCATGCCCCAGTGTAAAATGTCCCGGGACGTTTACCAAGCGGTTTTAAGCGGCCACCAGGGGGTTGCATTCACTCATATTTGTGGTTACCGAAGTCCCGGCCCGTTTTCACGGCCGCCGCTTGACGGAAATCCTTTACCAGCCCACACTCACCCAGCGCTCCCGAACCCATTGCCTCCCGTGAAACGGTGCCAGGGAAGGCCGCACGCTATGCATAAACTACGTTCCCTCCATTTGTACCTCGGTTGCCTGTTCGCTCCGCTGCTGTTGTTCTTCGCCATTTCTGGCATCTGGCAGACTCTGGGGTTGCAGTCCCGGCTGTTGGCGCGGTTATCCACCATTCACACCTCCCACGCTTTGAAGGTGGGCGGCAGTCTGACCAATGCTTTACTCATGATTTTCGTCCTTGGTATGGCGGTAAGCTTTATTATCACCACGGTGCTTGGGGTCATCATGGCCATAAAATATGGGCGCAATCGCCGGGCCGCGTTTTATTGTCTGGCTTTTGGCATTGCATTCCCGCTGGTTCTGATTCTGATTGGGATCCTGCTGTAAATCCTACCCGCTTCCTGCAGCCCCAGGATTTCCTGCCAAACCCGCGATGACGAGTTGACGCCAGCCCCATTCCGGCGCACACTCGCCACACTCTGCATGGCTAAGGCACTATCCAGAATCCGGCTCCAAGCACCGCCAACGCGGGGTTTCCCCCTTCCACGACCCTGAACTTCTCTATTTTATGATACCGGTCAAAATACACTGTGGGTGCGGGCAGAAATATGCCTTCGAGGTTGAACCGGTCAACGGCCGCATCACCTTCCCCGTGGCTTGTCCGGTATGCGGAGTGGATGGCACCCCGGCGGCCAATGCCCTGATCGCGCAGACCTTGGGAGCGCCGCCGGCGGAACCGGCAGCAGTAGCGCCACCACCACCGCCACCCATAGGCACACGATTGCGTCCGGCCGAAGTGCCCGCCCCTGCGGAAGCCCCGACACGCCCCGTCGCCCGGCCGCTTCCCGCAGCCGCGCCGAAAGCCACCGGCGAGTTCAACTTGGGGCTGGGCATTTTGGGCGCGTTTCTCGGTGCGCTGGTGGGGGTGGGTGCCATGTACGGGTTTTATGAGTTTGCCGGCTTTAGATTCCCCCTGCTGGGCGTTGGCATCGGGATCTTGACTGGTTTTGGGGCCAAGTTGCTCTTCAAGGGCACCGACCAAACTTTGGGCATTATCTCCGGGGTTATTGCCTTGGTGGCGGTCGTCGGCACTTTGTATTTAATGTATGGCACCTTTCCGATCGTCAGCATTATCTCGGTGGCCGTCAGCGTCAGCATGGCCTACCGCATTTCATCGGGTTAGTCTTATCCTTGATTCATCAAGGCAATGATTGACTCAACCTCCAACTTAAACCGAACTAATCTCCGTCCCTGGAGGCTTTTGAAGAGACCACCTTTACGTCGGACCATCGACAGCATCTGCATGGCTGTAGCAGCTGCACTGAAAATCGCCAAAAGAACCTGCCGGGGATTTGCCGGAAAGTGCCTCCATGATTTCAAATTTGTGGGAATTGAAGCCAAATTGGTCGCCCGAGAAGTCCGGCGTGCCAGTCTCCGATGGCTTGGCTAACCACATTCGTTTTCATTCAGCGTTATGAGCCAATTCGGACGTACTTTGTTTAAAGGAGGCGGATTTATCCGCTGGACGCTTTCGCCGTTTATTCTGCTCTTTGCCGTTTTAATGCCGCTGTGTGTGGATGAGTGGACGAGCACCCGGGTTTTGTTCATGGCCGGTGTCGAATTAATCTGCTTTTTGTTTCTCGCGGGCTTTTGGCTGCCTTCCCGCCTGGGCAACTGGGCGTTTAGATTATTTGCGGGCCTCGTTGCCCTGGCCTACGCCGCCTATTTTGTTTATGAATTCTATTTCAGCAACAAGGCATTGACCGTCACCGGCAGTCGGGGCGATGACTCCCCCTTCAACGCGCTGCTTGGGTTGCTGGTGATTGGCGTGCCAAGTTTTTTGTTTGCCGTGCTCGGCCGGTTCACCCTGCGGCCACCACCACCGGAAACGGAGGAACATCCCATTGAGTCCAATGAAGATGACCCCTAACCCGAAGCGTCTGGGAAGTGCCATCCCGTCCATCAGTTGCTGCCGTCCAAAGGCGGAAGGCGCTCGCCGTTCCGCCGTTATGAAATCCGTGGCGAGTCGGCCGTTTTCGGCCACTGAGTCAGTTCCAGGCAGAACATCCCCAGCGGCGCCATGAGTGTTAAACCGCCAAGCCCGCAGCAGAAATTCCTAGCTTACTATAGCTTTTATAATCCGCTTGTGTGCTTGCTACTATTGCTGATGTTGCTGACCTTGAATGGGCGGGTGGAAGTTATGCATGCGCTTGCGCTCACCTCGCTTGGTTTTTGCCTGAGCAGTGCTTTAGCCGGATTGATCGGGGTTTTCGCGGCTTTGGATTTTGACCGGTTGGTTCTGGCTTCCCTTGCGGGTATTGGCTTTAGCTTGGGGGTAGGTTACGCGGCTTATTTTGTTGCTTATTTTCCATCATGCTGATGCCCGCGCAGGCGCATTTAGGTGATCCGCCAGGCCAATTGTTCGCCATTGGCTCGCACAGCAACGCAACCGGCTGAAACAAAGTTTCTCAAAGCCGGTGGTCAGCGTGAGGGTATGCCCCGCCGCCCGCCAATCGCTACCTCGCCGCTGGCTCGCCGCCACTTCCCGCCGTCACCCTCACACTGTCAAACAACGTCGAATTCACCACCGCATTATTGTGTGAAGCCAGTGCCAGCCCGGCATTAATGCTTTTTTTCATGGGGATCGTGACCGAGCCCACGGCTTGCCAGGTCTTCCCATCAGTGGAAACAAAGCCGGCAAACACATCCCCGCTGCGAACCAACCTCAGCCAGTGCGGCATTTTGGCAGCCGGACCATCGGCGCTCATCGTGGGATTATCCGCCAGGGAGCGCGATTGCAGCACGGATCCGCCCTGTCCGGTGAAGCCCACAAACGCATACTTGGCTCCGGCAGCGCTGTTTTCCCGCAGCATGATGCCGGCCTTCGCCCAGGGGTCCGTGTATTGCATGGACACCATCCGCGCCATGATCTGGCCGTCCCCGGCCAGCGGCCGGCTGGTGTAATGGAAGGAATCCGCGCTCTCCCAAATATCGCTGCCGGTGGCAATCAAATTGTACTGCCCCCGCAGGTAGCTGGCCTCGCCGGGAATGCCCACATCCCCAATGTCCGCGTCCGACCATGTTTTGGGCAGCGCCGCCGTGATCGCATGCATGGAGCTGATCCATTTGCCAATCACCGCCACGGCCTTGTCATCCACCACATTTTTGCCAATCGGCGGCATCTGATTGATGCCGACGAGGCTCACCCGATGGAACAGCACGGATTTATTGGTATCGCCGGGCATCACAACCTTCGCTCCGGCAATGCCCAGCGGATTCTGCACCGGCCCGTTGATCAAATTTTGCTTCGCCAGCGGCGTGTCAAACCGCGCGTCGAAAAACGCCCCGGCCCCGCCGGGTTGATGGCAGTGCGAACAGTTGGCGTCCAAATAGGAGCGCACCCGCGTGTTCAAGTTGGCCAGCGTGTTGGTCACATTGACTAGCTTCGGCAGGAGCGGAATGGACTTGTCCTCCAGCGGCTGGCTGAACAGGCCCAGGTGGTTCCACGCACGGATCTGATTATCGCGAATGCCCGTGGCGGGATACGTAAAGTCACCGTTGAGCTGCCGTGTGTTCACGCCCAGCACGCCACCGGAGATGGTGGTATGGCAGGTCAGGCAGTCCTGGCGTCCGGGATAAAACCATTTCTGCACCCGGCTGCCCGTGGCCGTTTTGATGGTCACCTCCTCGGTAAAACCGGCGTTCACCAACTCGGCGTCGCGGTTGTCCGAGCGCCATTGATAACTCGCACCGTAGACGGCCCCGCTGGTGTCCCGCACCATCAAACGGGTCTCCAGCCGGCGCACCACCTTGGGATCGGTGTCATCCACCGGCAGGTCGAAATGTTTCACAAAGACGGTGCCCGCCGGAAACGACCACGCGCCCTTCGGCGCAAAACCCACGAGCGCATTGGTGGCCAGCGCCACCCAGCGCGATTTCACCGCGCCATCCGACCACAGCGGGGAATTGACACTATACGGCAGCAGGCCGGCGGCCGGCGTCATGGCCGCCATGTCCGCAAACACGCCCGTTTGCGAAAGCAGTTTGGGCAGCGTCTGCCGGGGCGGCGGCGGTCCCCCGCGCGCCAGCCGGTAAATGCGCCCGCCAATGCTGCTCATCTGGCAGAAATACAATTCGCCCGCCGCATCCGTGCCGAACGAGGAGAGCCCCGTATAATCTGTGCCCGCATTCGGACCATCTCCCTTGGGCATCACACAGAGCACAATTTTCGTTTTGGGGGTCGTGGTTTCATCCAGTGCCCAGACGATGCGCATGACATTGTCACCAAAGATGTATTTGCCACCGAGGTCGCTGGCGAATTCCTTGCCCCGGTACACATAGCCGCCAATGACCGCCCGGCCATCGCTGTGCGGATAATCCAGCAACGGCCCCCGGCTCACCCCGAGGTACGGCGCCTCCAATTTGCCCAGTGTGCCCTCGCACCGGTTCCATTGAAAATTCAACGCCGATTCCCCGGGCTCGATGACGTCAATTTCCTCCCGCGAACTCTCCCCCACATCCCCGATAAAGATCCGGCCGCTGCCCGGGTCGTAGGTCATCCGGTGGGGACTGCGCAGGCCCAGGCAGAAAAATTCCTCCAGCACGTTGGTTTGCCCCACAAACGGATTGTCGTTGGGCACAAAATAATGCGCGGTGACCCCGTTGAGCGGCTGGCGCGGGGGGGCATGGCTCACACCGCCGCCAAGGCAGTCCACATCAATGCGGAACACGCCGGAATACAGGCTCTTGTTGATGAACTGGTCATTGTCACCCACCGAATTATCGCCATCGGTCCAGTAGAGAAAGCCATTCACGGGATGAAAAAAAATCCCGCCACCGTGGTGCCAGACTGTCTGGTCGGTGAGATCCACAAAAACCGTTTCCGAGCCGGGAATGGCCACCCCCTGGTCATCCAGGGTAAAGCGCGAGAGCCGGTCATGATACGTGTCCGGCAGCACGGGATTGGGGCGGGTGGTCGGGCTGCCCACCACCGTGCCCGGCCGCACCCAGGTGTACCAGACAAAAACAAAATGATTGGTCGCGAAGCCCGGATGAAACGCCACGCCCAGCAGGCCGGAGTCATCCCACCCCTGGCATTGGTTGCTGATGTCGATGGCCAGCTGCTTGTCTGTGGTTTCACGCTGGTTGGGGAAGGTCCATACGCGCCCCTCCCGCTCCCAGACACACAAACGATCCGTCCCGGGCACGGCGGTGAGCCCCACTGCATTGGTAAACTTAAGCTGGGGAAACGCCACGACCGCCGACCAGTTGCCCGAAATGGCCGGGGCAACCTCCGGCAGGGTGCCATTGAGGAAGGGCCCGGTGCCGGGACGAACCGAAAGCCCGTGCGGACGACTCTCCACCGTGGGCTTTGCCAGCAGACTCGAAGCAAACAGCCCTGGTAATAATACCAGGCCGACCAGCCAAAACCGGGCGGCCAGCGCCCGCAACCTTATGGTAACGTTCAAAACGACCATAAGCTTCCCTGTCTCCCCGGGCAGGTCAAATGTTTAAATGTCATTTTCACTACAGTTCTGGGCCATGACCAAAAAAAATTGGACGGGCGGGACACCCCCTGTCTGATGTCGCCGCCCGTCCGCCCTGAACCATCAGTCCTCCCCCCACTCCGGTGCAACCGGCCCCATACCGTTCCTCGGGAACCGTGTCCGCTGCCGGCCCTCCCAAGAACCATACGGGGGCCGGGGACGAATCTTGCAAACGATTCAAAAGGAAATGCCCCATTAAACGTTTATCCCGCGAGCGGCCAAACCGGGAAGCATGTTTCCGGGATGATCGCCGGGGAGGACGTGTTGGCTGCGGTCGCAAGCCGCCACACCCACCACCATCAGACCCGGTGCGCGGGATTGCCAAGGACCGGTTTGTGCCGCACAATGGGGCTTGGATGAGCAAACGTTTTTACATCACCACCGCGATTGATTATGTCAACGGCCAGGCCCATATCGGCCATGCTTATGAAAAAATCATCACGGACGTCATTGCCCGCTCCCGGCGCAGTCTGGGGCAGGATGTGTTCTTTCTGACAGGACTGGATGAGCATGGCCAGAAAGTCCAGCAAGCCGCCCTCGCCGAAAAGCGCCACCCGCAAGAATATTGCGACGCCCTCGCGGCCGACTGGCAGGCCCTCGCCCGCACGCTGGACCTGACCAACGATGATTTCATCCGCACGACCGATCCGCGCCACAAGGAATTTGTGCAGGCGGTGCTGGCCAAATTGCACGCCAACGGGGATTTTTACAAGGCGGGCTACACGGGTTTTTATTCGGCCAAGGAAGAGACCTTCCTCACGGAAAAAGACCGCCGTCCGGACGGCACGTTTGACCCGAGCTACGGCGAGGTGGTGGAATTGCAGGAGGAGAATTATTACTTCAAACTCCAGGCCCATCAACAATGGCTGATTGATTACATCGAGGCCAACCCGGCTTTTATCGCGCCGGACTATCGCCGCAATGAGGTGCTGGGTTTTCTCAACAGCCAAAAACTTGAAGATCTCTGCATCTCGCGTCCCATCGGGCGGTTGAACTGGGGCATTCCCCTGCCCTTTGACCCCAATTTCGTCACCTACGTGTGGTTTGATGCGCTGGTAAATTATATCAGTGCCGCCTATGCGCACGGCGATCCCACGGTGTGCGCCGCCATCGGGAAAGCTCCGGTCGTGGTCCCGGCCCCGCTCGAACTCTGGCCGGCGGACATCCATGTCATCGGCAAGGACATCCTGAAGTTTCACGCGGTTTACTGGCCTATCATGCTCAAAGTCATGGACCTGCCGCTCCCCAAACAAATTCTCGCCCACGGCTGGTGGCAGAAGGACGGGGCCAAAATCAGCAAAAGCACGGGCAACACCATCGACCCGGTGGCCGTGATCAAGGACTGGGGATTGGACGCCTTTCGTTTCTATGTGCTGCGCGAGCTGGACATTGGACCGGACGGCAACTGGACCGATGCCGGTTTCCAGTCCCGTTACTCGGCCGAACTGGCCAATGGCCTGGGGAATTTGGTGAACCGCTCACTCTCGATGCTCAAGCGCTATCGCCAGGGCATTGTGCCGGCGCGTCATGATGAGCTGGCGGCCGATGCGGCGAAAGCCACGGATGAGACCAAGGCGTTGGTGAAGCAGAATCAATTGCAGGCCGCCTTGCAAAGCATTTGGGGTCTGGTCAACCGGGCGAACCAATACGTGGACCAGACGGCTCCGTTCAAACTCGCCAAGGACCCGGCCCAGGCCCAGCGCCTGGATGAAGTGCTCTACAACCTGGCGGAAGCCTGCCGGATACTGGCCGTGCTGCTGTGTCCGTTTATCCCCGGGACCGCCCATAAGATCTATGCCCAGTTGGGCCTCAGCGGGTCACCCGACCAACTGGCTCTGGCCAAATGGGGCGGGCTGACGGCTGGCCAGGCCATCGGCGAGCCGGCCCCGCTGTTTCCGCGCCGGGATGTGGAGACCCGGTGAGGACCTGGCTGCAAATCCTGTTGATTTGCCTGGCGACCCCGGCGCTTGCCCAAACCATTAACCTGCCGCCCCGCGCCCCCGACGCGCCGGGCGGCAGTGTCATTTCCACGAGGATTGCCCCCCTGGCCCGCCCGGAACGCGACTCATTGATCCTCCGCGAAATTCTCCACGGCAACGTGCCGGAGTTTTATCGCCACTTTTGCCCGGTCAGCGTGACCAATGTTTTCCAAGGCCTCACCAACACCGCGACCTTTTACGCCGCACCGGATTACCTGGCCGTGGGCTCCACCGGGGATTATTTGCTCACGCCCGTTTCCCCGGCCACGGCGCAATTCATCGCCGACCAGCTGGATTGCGTGCTGCCCACGCCACCAATGGTGGATGCCATTTACGCAGCGGCAGCGGTGAAACTGGCACCCTCGCCGATTCCCCCCACACCGGCGATGATTACCTCTGCGGTGTTCACCCGGCACAATGAACTGGTGCATGAGCAACGCCTCGTCCGCCTGGCCGATGGCCCATGGGGGGCCCTGGTGGCGGGTCATAAAAAGGACGTGGTCATCAGCGCCCGGCTGGCGGCATGGCCCCATAAGGTGGCCATCTACGGCTGGCACCAGACGAACGGCGTGCCCATTCAACCGCTTTATACCGGGCACACGGCCGCCTGGGTGGATTACAGCCACGGGATTCGCCTCATCGCGCGCCACCTCATCGTGAATGGCCAGCCGGGCACCGTGCCCGGGGTGCTGGCAGATCCGCAACTCTGCGGACTGCTCTCGCGTGAAGGGGTGCTGACCAACGCGGCCTATCCCACCAATCCGATTCCAGCCAGCGCCACCGCAAACCGCCGCGTGCCGTGGCTCTCCGGGTTTTCCCCCAGCCCCTCTTTTGGCGAGCAAATCCGCCTGCTGGATCTGGGCACCAACGGCCGGGTGCTCATCAATGCGCCCGCCCCTGCGGCCATCGTTCCCACGAACCCAGTGCGGTTGATTTTCTACACCCTGCCCAACGGGAACACCATCGAACAAACCATCGGCCGCCAAACGCTGCCCACCGACGACTGGCATTTTGACATCCAGCACATTGGGGCGCAAACCCGCTGGCTGCGCACGGTCCTGACCAACCGCACGGTGGTGATCGCCTACCTGGAGGCCCCCGGCCGGGCCTGGCCCGCCTGGCGGCACTTGCCGGGCCATGACGACGCAACTGCCGTTCAGCTGGTGCAGGAGCTCAGCCAGCCATTTCCCGCGGACCAGCTGGAAATAGTGCTGGCCAGCCACAGCGGGGGGGATGCTTTTATCTTCGCCTGGCTGGGGGCGGTGCCAGAGATTCCTCCCAACGTGGTCCGGATCGCACTGCTGGACAGCGATTATGCGTATATCCGGGACGAGCATGCGGCCAAGCTCGAACACTGGCTGGCGGCGGGTAAAGACCATTATCTCAGTGTGCTGGCCTACCATGACGCGATTGCGCTGCTGAATGGGAAGCCATTCGTAAGCGAGGCCGGTGGCACGTGGGGTCGCAGCCATGCACTGTTGACGGATCTGGGCACCGTTTTCCCCTTCACCAGCCAGACCAACGGCAGCCTCGAAACCCACACCGCCCGCCAGGGGCAGGTGGAATTCCTGCTGCACGAGAATCCCGGGCGCAAAATCCTTCATACCGTGCAGGTGGAACTCAATGGCTTTATTCAAGCCATGCTCTCCGGCACGGACCTGGCGGGCCAGGGCTACACCTACTTTGGCAGTCGCGCTTATACGAATTGGATTCAGCCCTGAATCAGCGGCGCCTGTTTTCCTGCTGAATCGGCAACAGCGTGCCAATTTCAGAGTGGCTGCAAGCCCGGGGGCGGCGTGGGCACCGGCGGGGCGGCCGGCGGAAAGACATCGTATTCCGGTCCAAACTGCGCCAGAAAATGCACGGCATAGGCCTGCTTGAACACCAGGAGCGGCAGGAGCAGGACCGTCCCCAGAAAGGGGATGGCCAGCAGACAACCCAGGGTGCAACAGGTCATGAGCACCAGCCAAAACAGGATTATTCCCAGCACCACGGCAAGGAGGATTTGCACTAAAATATAGAGCACAAAGGAACCGGGATGGGCCCGCAATAATTGCAGGAACTCCCCCCAGGCCGCCCGGCAGCCACCGCCACGCAGGTACAGGATGGGCACCACAAAATCATTCGTCATTTTGGTAACCAAACCGAGCACCACGCCCAGCAGTGCCACCACCAATCCAAGCCCGACCGCACCAATAACCAGCGGCAGGCTGGCATCGCCGGCCTGGAACATGCGCACAATGAGGATGATAATCAGGGCCACCGGCGGCAGGATCAAGACCAGGCCGGCCACCGTTAGCATCAGGCGGAATAAAAACAGCCGTATCGCCACGCCACCATATTTATTCCAGGGAATTTCGATTTCCGCCCGGTTTTCCGCCACACAGTGTAGAAACATGAATTTGCCACAACTGCTCAGCCAGATCATTAAAACCCCCAGCCCCAAAATCAGCAGAACCGCCAGGGAGGCCACCGGAACGAGCCAGGCCAGGTTCGCCAGCACATATTCATGAGCCATCGCCAGACCATGATGAACCTGCTCCCACGGGTGCGCGTCGTGATTGCCAAAAGTGCGGTTGCCGAAATTATAACCGCCGCCGCCCCCCCCGCCACCCTGCCCCAACTGGGCCAGCCAGGCGCAAAAGCCAATGACCAGCCATTTCCCAGCGTCGAACGGCTGGAACAGAACCAGTTTGACCCGGCCATAGGCCAGGCTGAGCGGCTCAGTGACACTGATTTCCCGGGACCGGCTGGTAACAGGTGAAATGTTCATAGCACATGGCGGTGGGATGTTTTGCCATCGGCACCGCAGACAGGGGCTACTCTCCTCCTCTGAACGAGCGTTTGCAAGCATAACCGGTCGGGCGCAACGGCCTAATTCCCAATTTAGGTAGCCACCCACCAAGCAAAATCCATGCGCGGGAGCACTCGCAGTCACATCAACTTGGGGTTGCCCTAATGGCATGGCCAAGCGGCTATTCCAACCTTGCCACCGGCAAAATTAATCGTAAATTGAGCTGGTGGAAGAATTTGCCACTCTGCAATGCCCCTTTTGCGGGCAGTCATTTGAGACCATGGTGGACACCACCGTGGCCAGCCAGCGTTTTACCACAGATTGCGAAGTTTGCTGCCGGCCCTTTGAAGTCATTGCCGAATGTGAAGACGGCGAAATTCTGAGCTTGGACGTCGTGGGAAATTAGGGCAGCCTGACGGCAATGAATCATTTCGCCAACACCGTTCTCTGGATTTATATCGTGCTGCTGCTGGTCGGTGGATTGATCGGCTTTCTCAAGGCCAAAAGCCAGGCTTCCCTTATCGCTTCCTCCATTTTTGCCGCCCTGTTGGTCCTCACGGCGGTGCCCGGATTGTTTCAGCCCCGGGCCGCCCTGGGACTTTCCAATATTGTCATGGCCGTGGTCTTGGTTGTGTTCGCCATCCGGCTCGCCAAAACTAAAAAGTTCATGCCTTCCGGAATGCTGCTCGTCATGACCGTGATCGCCCTTGCCTGCCGAAATTTGTCCTAAACCATTTGCTGGTTTTAGCACACCCACTGGTGCAGCACTGTAAAGCGCCAAACGGAACCTGGTCTTTAAGCTTTCCGTTACGAAAGGTGAAATAGGGAAGGGGGCCTCCCGGCCCCCTGATGTCTCGTAAGATTACCTCGTCCCGCAGGACTCGGCTTGAGACACCCACATCATGCCACACTTTTTACAGGTGTCAAAATATCCTGACCACATTTTCCTTGATCGGCACAATAAAAAAGCCCGTTCTTGCGAACGGGCTTCGATCGTTTAAAAGCTTGTTTAGGCTTTGGCTTCACCAGCCGGAGCGGCCGCCGGGGTGGCTTCCGCTTCCTTGGTGACCGTGGCCGCCACGTCCGTGACGCCCGCCGGGGTGGTGCCTTCCGGGGCTTC
>CAIZWI010000253.1 GCA_903936645.1 uncultured Verrucomicrobia subdivision 3 bacterium | reverse complement strand
GCAGGCCGCCTTGGTGCTGCCCCAAGCAAACTGGGTTTTGGAGACCCGGTTGCGCAAGCTGGCGCTCGGCCTATTGGAGATTGGTGCGGTTGCCGGGAATCGCACCCGGACGTCCTCCTTGGCAAGGAGATATTCTGCTGTTAAATCACAACCGCGAAATTAAAAGGGCCGGAAGCGTCATTGCGCCTCCGGCCCATGCCATTTCAACAAAGAACAAACACTTCTTGGTGATCTATGCGATCCCAACCCGCAGTTTCATGGCGGCTGTTTCGGTGTTTATGGGCACACCTCCTGCGAAGCCCTTAATATGTAAAAGCGTTTCAAAGCATTCCGGCGCGCTGTTGAGCGACCGCTGGGCACACCCCAACGGTGGAAAGTTTCTGCTTTCCTGCACCTGAATTCGTTTTGTCTGGTTGGACATCATCAAGACGTCGCCGATCTATAGTTCACAGTAGGCTCACCTTTCGTTGCTGCCACTCTCGGTAAGTATCAGGGAAATAAAAAACCCTGCTTACTCGGAAGTAAGCAGGGTGGAAAAATTCTCTTTCGAGTCTTACCTGCTTACCTCCGGATAATCCAAATTGGCTTCGTAGCTATTACCGCGATGCAATCTGGATAGACCAAGGCTAAACACACAACCTTGGCTTAACCGGCTTTGACGTGTCGCTTTCGCGACCGTCATCGTCGGCCAAATCGTGGCTGATATGTTCATGCAAGTTTTCATCGAACGTGCGTAACACTACCACATGAGTACGGTTAAAGTCTACTTATATTTTGATGGGGGGGTGTATCTTACATCCAAATATAGCGATACGTTGATGGGTGCTATGGCGACGCGCACTTGGACTCCAAATGGGAGTCGGCAAAAATCAAAACTGGAATCTGACGCCAATCTCATGGAGTTTATGGTGTGAGCAGTGAGAAAATCAAAATAACGGAGGTGACGGTTTTGACGGTCGCAGATTTGCATCAGAGCCGAAAGCTGTATGCAGACCTCGTGAAGGCTGTGGACGAGCACAAACCCGATGTGGTTGCGATCGTTGGGGATTGCCTCCATATGGGCGAGGACATGGAGGCCAGACTCAATGTTGAGGAATGTGCGGGGGCACTCAGTTCCCTGAATTGCAAAGACGTGGTGTTTGTGCGAGGGAATCACGAGGATGAAAACTGGCTTGAATTCGCAAAATCTTGGTGTCGCTCAACTCGGCCTTTGACGACCCTGCATGGCGAGGTTTTCAAAATTGGACCGTTGGCCATCGTGGGTTTTCCTTGCCTGTTGGGCTCGGAGGAATTTTTCATCGATCCTCGGGAACCGTTGCCAGCAAATCCAGAAGAGTGGTTGCTGAGCCACATGAAAGAATATGGTGAAGCCGCCCAAACTCTCTGGCTTATGCACGAACCACCGCGTGGGACAATCCTGAGCCAAAACAACGGGCCCACGGAGGGAAATCAGGAATGGACCGACGCAATCAAACGTTTCGCCCCGTGGCTAATTGTTTGTGGCCATGATCACCACACCCCGATTGAAAATAAGCGCTGGTATTGCGAGGTTGGAAGCGGCACCTGCGTCAACGTCGGCCAGACAGATCATGGACCATTGCATTACCTCGTCATAAAAGCAAAACTTCCAGAACAATCGCCAAGCCTGCCGTCTGAAATTTCCATTGCAGCGTATCCTTGGAAGAAAACCATCGATATCCTCGGTTAATCGGGTGATATGTACGCAAACCGCCGACTGAATACGTCAGCAATGGCATAAAGCGTGACCACAATGTCCTTTCCAAGAGGGTGCTCAAGAATGCCGGACTGTCGAAGCGTTTCGATGCATCCAGCCCAAATAACGGGTTCACTGCGACTAACCGTGCTGTCATGCCAGGCTTGCACCATTCGTGCGAAATGAGCTTTGTCGTCAGTCGTAAGCGCGTGAAAATATTGCATCGCGCGTTTGATCGCGGCCTGGAATTCAGGCGACTCAACCGGGTCGGCCGCCGATTTGGAAATCGCTCTGCTCAGAAATTGCAACGCGGATAAAAAATCAATAAGGCTCCGGCTTTGCCGATCAGGGAGGCCATCCCGGTTAAATGTCACCAATTCCAAAAAGAGCACTCTCTGTTGTATCGCCAACTCGTCGCAACGTTGAAGCCACTCGGCATCCGTCAGCGCTTTCTGCCGGGCCAAAAATTGCGCGAATTGGGTTGTGGATACCTTCACTGGGTTTTGAGCTTCTTAGGCCGCAACTTTGGATTAATTCCAGCCCAGCGACAAACCTCCTGGTGCGTGATTTTGCCGTAGTTGCCGGGGCGCTTGTATGGCCAAAGCTGACCTGCTTCGAGGGCGTGCCGAACCGCCGCCTTCGTAACCGGAATGCCTGCACGTTTCAGAGTCCGCCAAGCCCGAAATGAAAGACCGATATCAGTAAATACTTCTCTCTCGGTATCTGGCCAGTCCTGGGGCAGGGACATCGGATCAACCTCGGCCCACTGACAGACTTCTCTGTGCGTGTATTTGCCGTAATTCGGAGGCCAGCGGTAGACCTGTAGCTTCCCGGTCTGGAGTGCATGGATGATGGCCAACTTCTCGATCGTTACGCCGGCCTTGGCGAGCAAATTATTCGTTCGCTTGGACAGACCGTTGGCAAGCGGTTTGGATTTCATTGTTGTCTTGCGAGTGCTATTTGACCAGGACAATAGCGATTGCATCGATGGCTTGTCGTTAGAAAATCGACATGGCAGATGTCGGGGGCTCTGCCGTGGCGTTACATTTTAGTTAGAATGGAACATCATCATCTTGTTCTGGCGAGGTCGGATCTGGCGGATCGGCTTCCGCAATTGGATCTACCTCGGTGGCCTGGGGTTCGGCGTTCTCCACAGGTGGAGTCTGGGCAACTCCCCAATCTGCGACGACGGCAGTCCAATCTATGGGACGTTCCACCTGGCCAGTCCAAACATCCCAGAAATCAGGGTCTTTTGAGTTTGGCCGCTGGTTCTCAGGTAATTCGGTAATTTCAACCAAAACTGGGATTGGGGTGGCCCATCCCAAGAGTATGGCTTGCCGCGATGGAAGACTTGGAAGTTCTCGTAGCAGTCCAGAAAGATTATCGGGCACAAGCCTCGCAACCAAATCTTGATCAAGGTCGTTTACAATCCGATGCAGCAGAAACGTGTTGCACTGGGCGAGAATAGTTGGTGAAAGTTCGGAAGGCCTCTGGGAGGAGAGAACCAACCCAAGCCCAAATTTGCGGCCTTCACGGGCAATTCGTTCAAAAGCTTCTCGGCAGAGATGTTGCGGTGTTGCCGTGTCCAAATCTCTTTCATTACCACGCCGGACGAAGATGTGGGCTTCCTCCAGCACTAAAACTGTTGGTAACGCTTGGCCCGTTATCCTGCGATAGCGTTGAAGTGCTTCAAACATGATGCGTCCCAGCACAGCGACCACAATGTGAGTCACATCGGAGGGAACAAGCGAGAGGTCAATAATTGCTAGTTCTCCGTTGGCCGCACCATTTGTGCCGATATAATCTCCTAGCCAATCGTCTAAGCATGGCGGGGTTGATTGGTCAATTATTGGTCCAAGCCGGCGGTCTGCGAGCATACTTCGCAAGCGGAGGCCGAGTGTTGAAATGAATCCGGCAACATTGCCCCCCTGGTCTGTAGCGATTCTTTGTAAATGATCTGGAAGGTCCCGAATTGGAAAAGAGATCGGTGAATCTTCGCTGATTGGTTCCGCTCCGACTGCGTCGGGCAATAGGCTCATTGCCAGGAGGATAAAAGCACTAACGGCCTCAACCTCGCTAACTCGGTAGTTAGCATATTGACCACGCGAGGCGCGCGCGGCCACCACCTGTTCAACTGAAATTGCGAGTTGGTTAAGGGCTTCAACCTGTACTTGTGCGCTCACCTGACTTTCAAAGACCCTGACTTCGGCGACAATGTCATCAAATAAGCGCTCACAGTCCTTGCGGGCTCTGAAATCGGTAGTAAAATTAGGTGCCCGCATGGCCATCGCCGCTACTTGAATTCGATACGAAGCCAAAAAGCGGCGAATAGCTGTTTCTCTGGGCAACGCGGTTTCGTGCCCAGCCCGCAAATCCCTTAATGCCTGCATCAACAAGGGTCGCTGCGCTCCGGGCTGCGCGTGCGCTACACTGCTCCACTCATGGCCATCCCACATCCAAGCAGGAACTTGCAGAGCGCGGATGTCTCCAGTCACTGGTGGCACCTTAAATATTCGGCATTGGTCTCGCATGTCTTCGAAAGCCGCAGAATATTCGCCGTTTGGGTCGAGGACGATGAATCGCTGGTTCGGAACAGGAGTTTTCTGGTTTGCGACTCGCTGTTGCTTTGCCGCTTCGATGGACCACCTAATTAAACCAGCCACGGAACACGACTTGCCGCTCCCCGTATTTCCAAGAACGGCCAAATGGCGGCCAAAAATCTTGTCAGGATCGACTCTGATCTTCGCGTTCGCTGCCAATGTTGAGGTTCCGATCTCGACCCTCTTGTCAGATTCGCGCCCGCAGACGATGGCGGTTATCTGATCTTGCGTCGGCAGTAATACCTGGTCGCCAACGGACGGGAAAGCCACAACACCACGAACCAACTCGTACGAAAGTTTTGTGGAGCCAGTTTCGCGTGACGATGTGAGCGTGCCAACAGGGGAGATTGCCATTTTGCGCAATGGAAACGGCAAGTCGATGACGCCAAAGTCCTTTAGACCGCTTCGCTTCGGGTATGGTGAGCGTTCGATCCCAATCCATGAAATAAAGCCAATTGTTCCGCCTGCTTCGTTTGGAATTAAAACATAGCCATTAAGCCGAGGAAATGAGGATGGAGTTCCTGTGTTCAGTGCGGTGGCTCCTGGCGCATCCAATTCGAGTAATACTCGAATCTCGTTGGGAGAGACAGATTCGACCGAACCGATAACGAGCCCTGCGACTTGCTGAACCGGCGTTGTCATCCCTTACTCTCCCTTGTTTGTGTTGCGCCTGCCGCTTCGTCAGCCGTTTTGTCGTCCTCCCTGTCCGCCGAGACGAACCCCTCGCCTCGGCTCTTAAGAATCTCCGTCTTACGGGACGAAATATAATCAATTGCAGGTTTTGGCAGGTACTGATCAACCAAAGTGGTTAGTTCTCCGAAATGGCTTCCCAGAAGAATCGAAATCTGTGCAGTTCGCCCAGTCTTCTCACAGAAGTCCCCAACCCGACCGCCACTGTTTCCGTGAGCAATGACGACAAGGTGCGTGGACGGAATTGTCAACATGTCTTCCAACACTCGGTTGATGTGGTCATCACCAAAGCCATAACCGTAGGTTACCAAGACAGAATTTGGACGGCACGCGGCGGCGGCAAAATCTCGAAAGAGTTCCGCGTACGGATACTCGGTTGTCTCCATGTCCTTTGCTGGATTTGGGTAAATCATCACTGTTTCGAGTGGCGCGCTCGGAACATCTGAATGGTTGTCAGGTGCGCCAAAAGGGATTCCTATTCGCCGCAGAATACGATTTTCAAGCCGCCAGTCGATTGAGCCATGAAGCTTGGTGAGACGCACGACACCCTCCAAGTAGCGGGGCTCTCCGCGTATACCTGGGGGGTTGTAATGAACGTCTACCTCAACCCTTGATGATCGGAACACGGGATTGAGAGCGCCCACAAATCGATCAAGCAATCTGAGTCCCGCAAGATCGCAGCCGTGCTCGATCAGGCGGTCATAGTTCGTCGTGAATATGCTCAAGCGTTCTCGCGAGGCGGACCTGCTCGCAAAGCTCATGAGGAACGAAACCAGGTAGCGCTCAGCGAGTATCTTCTTGTCTGCGCTGCCAGATGTGACAATCCCGCGTTCTGTCGCGAGCAGTGACAAAAAGAATTCCTTTAACTTCAAATTGAGGGCGTCTCGTAATGTTTTGGCATCTTTCGACTGCATGACTGCCAATCCTTCCAAAAGCGCGAGGGCAGAGCGCAACTGATCCTCAATGTTCGCCTCACCCCTATTAGCAATTTTGGCCGATGCTTTCGCATGGGCGTCAATTTTAGCATCGAAGCCGGTTCCAAACTTGATGGTTCCCATTCCAGTCGCTTTTGAACCAGCGACGTAGCCAATTCCCGTGGTAAAACCGCTACCCAACAACAATGAGAGATGTTCGCTTTGAAATACCGCTGATAACCAAGGCTCAATGTGTTTGCGACACTGCTTCTCAAACGATTGCAGTTCTTTTGGTTCAGTTGGGAGCTCGTCGGCAGCCCATTCGTTTGAGCCAACCCGGTAAAAATGCTTTTTCCATTCCATAATTAATACACGGCGTGTTGCCGGATGCTAATCCCAGCACAAACCTTGGCAATCACAAACCCCTAAAATGACTTGGTTCGGCGATTTTGACATTTGGCAAGCAAATCGGCTGCACCATGATGCTGAGCCCAAACGGGCGACTAGCCTGCTACTGGGCAAGCACCATGGCCGTTCCCAACGTTGCCGATTTCTCCAAAAGGATGGCATGCTCAATTTTCCCCTCAAACGCGTCGTCATGAGACACCAAGATCAATTGGTGAAGGCCTGCCGCCTCTTGGGCTTGGATAATGGCATCCGCAAGTTTCTGGCGGCTATCCGCATCCACGGCATAGGTTGGCTCATCAAAAACACAGAACCGCAGGCCGCTGAATTCCTCGATCATGGCCAACGTCATCGCCAGCGCCAGCTTGGTCTGTTCCCCGCCCGATAGCATGGCAAAGCGGCGGTCGCCAGGGGTGACCCGCAGGCTGTAGCGCTCCGAGTCCCACGCCAGTTCGATAGGGTCAGGATTGATTTGGTTGAAAACCCCCTGGGCTCGCTTGGCAATCCGGCTGCAAAGATGCTGGGCAACGGCTGGGGCGGTATCTCGCAGTGTTTTTCGCGCCAACTCCGTGAGTTCCATGGCCGCTTCGCAACGCCCAATTTCCATCATAACCCGATCCCGTTCCTTGCAGGCATCCTCCCATTCCTGAAATCGTTTTTCTTCCCTTTTTAGCCCAATTTTCACCGCCTCCAAGCTCACTTTTAGCTCGGTGGCACGGTCATGCTTGGTTTGGTGATCCTCGCGGGCGGCCCTAAGTTTTTCCGGGTCAAAATCCTGCTCCGCCTTTTGCAATGTTTCGTTTGCCTTCTGCAGCGCTTCCAAAGCGGCGGTTTCCTCGGCCTGCAATTGCGTCAGCCGTGCCTGCCGTGCATCCAAATCATCGGCCTGTTTTTTGGCACCAAGGTAGCGGTCATGACCAACCCGGTTGGCGTCGCGCTTCTGCTGTTCGCGCTTGAAATCATCGCCCAAGCTGGCAAAGGGTTTCAAAGCGTCATCCAGTTTTACAATTTGGGCGGCAGTCGATTCTGCCAGAGCGTTATGCTGTTTCGACTCGGTTTCCTTGGATGTGGCCTTCTGGGCGAGCCCTTGAATCTCTTTCTGGATTCGAATCAATTGCTCGGAGGACTGGTTCAAGGTGATTTCCTCATTGCGGCGTGCCTGAGCCTCTTCATCGAACGCCTTCAGCCGCGCCTTGATTTTGTCATCAGATGATTTCCACCAGGTTTCCGTCGCTTGGACGAAGACCTCGAATTGCTGTTGGTAGTCGGCGACGGTTCGCGGACCAAGATTTTCGGTGGGGAGCTTTGTGCCTTCGGGCATCATGGAAATCTGTGGTTCCCAAGCCGTCAACCGCGTCAGCCTTTCTGTGACCGTTTCCGGGACCAATGATTCCATCCCGCCGACGTAGCCCTCAACGGCTCGGATCAATTCGGCCTCTTTCCCGGTTACTTTCCCCTGAATTTTTCTGAGTTCAGCAAGCTCCGACTGTGCTTTCTGGTGCGCTGTCTTCGCCTGCCCAGCCTCAGTTTTGAGGCTCGCCACAGCTCCCGCTTGTTGTTCCAAATCCGCCTGAACCTTGGTTGGGTCAAACTGCCGGCACTGTTCTTTAAGGAAAGGGCAGAGGCCGCCAGAAATTTCCTTTAGCTGGTCTTTGAGGGTCGCCTGGCGCTGCTCCGCTTTGGCCAGTTGTTCTTGCGCCGCTTTGAGAACGCCCGCAGTGTCGCTCTCAACCTGCTCAACCGCCGTCAACCTGGCTTTGTCCCACTCTGAAATCTCCTTAGCCAGTCGCGCCACGGTATCCGCGCCACGTTTCTGCGTTCCGGCCAAACTTTCAAGTCCATCAACCCATCCCCTGACTGCATCACGATGGTCTTGGGCCGTCTGTGCCTCCCCCGCTAATGTGC
>CAIZWI010000252.1 GCA_903936645.1 uncultured Verrucomicrobia subdivision 3 bacterium | reverse complement strand
TCGCGCCCCGGCAGGGGCGCTGGAAAATGGCGAATCCATGCAATCCCTAGACTTCTAGATGCTTATTATCCCAAAACCCGTGAAAATGAACCTGCCGGAAGAATTTTGTCTCACACCCTTTCCTGTCCGATCTGCCCGCCGGGAGACCGCCCCGTGGCGCAGCCGTCCCCACCTGCGGGTTCTGGCAGCCTCCCGCCACCACGACCATCCAATCCCAACCACCCACCCCCTGCCACCCTTTCCCGGCCCCCTGCTCTTTCCCCGCCCAAAGCCCAAAGCCCAAAGCCTAGAGCCCAGAGCCAAGAGCCTATTCCCTCCCCCCTCGTAGCGCAGGCGTCCCCGCCTGCCGGTTCTGGCGGCGTCCCGCCGCCACGAGCATCCAATCCCAACCGCCCACCCGTTACCGTCCAAATAACTCTTTACCGTCCCACCATAATCACTTATTCATTGTTTCATGAAGGCCAGCGCCATTCAGCAGCTTGAATCATTCAAGCTCAGCTCCCTGCTTCCGTTATTATCCCCGGTCGTCATTTTGCTGCTGTTTTACCGCCCGCCCTGGTCGGCCATTTTAGCGGCGGTGCTTTTCACCGCCCTGGTCGGCTCATCGCCCGGCCGCTACCGCACCCGCGGCGGTTCCCTCGTTCCGGCCATTGCGTTGGCGGCCTTTCTGTGGCTTTCCGCCGCCGTGGTTTTTGTCCTTTCATGTTGCGGCGACCATTAATTGATCAGCTTGGCCTAAAGCGCCGCCTTGCCTGCACCTTCCCCGGTTTACGGTAAAGTGAAGATTTATCAGGCACGTTCACTGCGCCCACCCCGGCTCCCCGCCAGCGCCGTTTTCACCGTTAGCTCCAGCTCATCCAAGTCCACCGGCTTGTCAAGCAAATAAGGCTGGACCGGCAAACCCGGCAGAACGTGGAGTTGCTGCCGCAAGTGCAGGGAACCACTAATGACCACGATGGGCACCGGCCCGGCCATCGCCGCCAGTTGCGGCAGAAAATCCAGGCCCCGCTCCCCTGCCCCCAGCACCTGGTCCAGCAAGATCAGATCCGGCCGCGCCTCCGCCAGCGCCTTCAGCGCCGCCGTGGCCGACGCCACACAGTTCAAACGATGGCCCCGCAGCGCTTTGGAATAAAGGCGCAACTGCTTCGGATCGTCCTCGACGATCAAAATCGTGGCCATGGTGGTGGGCGACATACTGAATCCAGCCCAGTTGTAACCTGAATCCGCCCCGCCGGGAAGTGTGCTTCTGACGCACAGGCCGCCAACCTTGACCGCTCCCCTCAACTGCGCGCGCGGCCAACCGTTTTCCGCACTGGGAAGTCATCTCCTTCCCCATTGGCCAATGCTGCATGGGGGGTTTTTTGATGAACCAGTTCCATGCCTCCCCATAAATCAGCCGTTTTGACATGGAAATGGGCCGCCCCACCACTTTGGGGACCGGCTGCTGCATCGGTTCAACTTCTCTTTTCATCCCGCTGAACTTAACCCCGCCAATCCAGCCGGCCAACCGGGTCCACCACCACCACCCGCCGTGCCGCCGTTTTATTTCCGCGCGCCGGCCAATCCACAAAACAGCATAAAAACCGGCCGCTTCCGCCACCCCAGAACGCAAACACGATAAAACAGCCAAAAATCCCCCGTCCCTCCCGCCCGGTCATCCGTGGCCCCAGCGCCGGCTCAACCGCCTCGAAACCTTCAAAAAAGGCCGAATTTCACGATGTTTTACGCTATTTAACACTTTTCGCATCTGATAAAGGCGCACCCACCGCCGGCCCCGCCGGTAAAAAGATCCGAAACACCGCCCCACCCCCGGCCGGCGATTCCACCACCAAACCCAGCCCCTCCTGCTCGGCAATCGAATGCACCATCGAAAGCCCCAGCCCGGTGCCCTGTTTCGTACCACTGAATTTGGTCGTGAAAAACGGCTCGAAAATCAGCGGCAAAATGTCCGGCGCAATCCCCGGCCCCGAATCCGCCACACATAATTCCACCAGCGCGGAAGCCGGCTGCGGCCGCAGAACATAATTGGGTTCGTCGCGCCTCGCCTCGCGGTGAATGGTGATCGCCAGTTTGCCCTCGTTTTTCATGGCTTCCGCCGCATTGACCAGCAGGTTCAGCAGGATTTGTTCGAGCCGGCCGCGCCCCACCAGCACCGGCGGCGCGTCCCGGTCCAGCGCCAGCGTCAACTGAATGCCCGATAGAAACTCCCGGCTCAATAACGCCACGGATTCTTCAATCACTTCACTCAAATCACACGACCGGCTGTCCCCCGGCCGCTCCCGGCTGTAACCCAGCATCGAACCCACCACTTGCTTGCCTTGCAGCACCGCTTCCTCAATGTTCGCCACTTCCTCCGCCAGCTCCGCCCGCCCCTGGGTGGCCCGGCCAATCAACTTGTTGGACATCCGGATGACCGACAGCAAGTTGTTAAAATCATGCGCAATCCCTGCGGCCAGCGTGCCCAGCGCTTTCATTTTCTGACTGTGCATCAATTCAATCCGGGCCGCTTCCAATTCGCGCCGGCGCCGCCGCGCCTCGGCCTCGCTTTGCACCGATTGCTGCAATAACCGCCGGTGACGTCCCAGCGCCCAGAGCGCAAAAAATGCCGCCGGCGTGACACAGGCCAGACCGAACGCAATCGCCCCGGTGGAACCTGCCAGCCCGGACCGCTGCATGGGCAAAGCCGCCACCGGCGCCGCCTGCCCCCAGTCCAGCCCCAGCGTCGCCAGCGCCTGGCGGTAAACCTGCAGATCCCAAACCAGCACCGTGCCGTTTAACGTGGGCACCACCATCCGCCGGGCATCGGCGCTCAGGCGCACCCCGGCATTGAACGAATCATCCGGCGGCGAAAATTCGGCCAGCTTGTTCCCCGTTGCCCGGTCATACCAGGCCGTCAAATGCGGTGATTCCGAGCCCACCAGCCAGGTGCCGTCACCCGCAAAGGCCACGCCACTCTCGATGGCGGGCAGACCGGTGCGCTGCCGGCGCCAGACTTTGGTCCACGCGCCCACTGACCAAAGCGCAATTTCCGTCTTGGTCCCCGTGGCCAGCCAGCGACCATCGGCGCTAAAACCCACCGTGGCTGTGGCCGACGGCAACACCGCCTCCAAACGCCCGGTGTGCGCGTCAAAAATATGCGGGGACGGGTGGTCCGCCATGTCCACCGTCGCCACCCATCGACCATCCGGGCTGACCGCCAGCCGGCCGGAACCCGTCAAACTGCCGCTGCCAAACGGACCACTCGGATTGGCCCTTTGGGCGGCCGCTACGTAGCTTCCCGGATTTGTCACCTCCCCCATCCAGAGCGCGCCATCCTCCCCCACCAGGGCCAGCCCGCGACCGTTGCCGCTGATCGCCACCATGGCGGGCTGGATATTGGTGGGCAGGGCAATTACCGCCGGGTCACCGAGACTGACCCCCGCCCGCCCGCCGGGCGGCGCGGGCGAT
>CAIZWI010000251.1 GCA_903936645.1 uncultured Verrucomicrobia subdivision 3 bacterium | reverse complement strand
TCCCGCGGCCGGAAGGTGTGCAGATCCAGCACCCCATCCACCGGCAGTCGCACAGGTTCGTCCATCACCCCACAATAATCGACCGCCCCTCCCCAGCAAAGCCCGCTCTTGGGCCAATAAATCGGCACTTAGCTTGAAAGTTCAGCGGTATGGTGAATGTCGGCACCGGTGCGGCCATTCCCATCAATCTGATAAAATTACTGAAAGGCATCGGGAGCAGCTAACTAAACAACGTGGTGGAAACGACTTGCAAAATGCCCAGCCGAATTTTGCAAATAGGCTTGCAAAAATAGCTCATTATTCTATAATATACGTAAGTTCTTGGAGCGTGCATTATTAAAAAAGATTCACAATATTTAGTCATCAGAAACCATTAAAACAATGAACTATAAAGAATTTTCATGCATGAGTAATTGGGCTTCTTTAGAAACTTTACAGAGAAACTTCAACCCCATGAAAACAATCACAACAATCGCCTACCTGCTCTTCCTCTTGGCGGCAACCCGAACCGAGGCGGAACTTACCATTCCCGGAGCAGATGGCTCGGACGGGGATTTAATCATTACCACCAATACGGTCATTGACCTGTCCCAGGCCGTGACCGCCAATTGGGATGCCGACAATACTGCCAATCCCGGTGGCGGCGTTTATGACTCCAATCAATGGGCGGTGGTGTTTAAATATTCCAGCGTAAACATTGCTGCCGGGGCGACCGTTACCTTTAAAAATCACCTCAGCCGTGCGCCGGTGGTTTGGCTTGTCAGTGGTAATGTGACCATTAATGGATCAGTGATATTAGATGGCCAAGTTGGGGTTCTACCACCATATTTGTCGGAGCCTGGTCCTGGTGGATTTCGTGGTGGGGCAGGCTGGTATTCAGTAGGTGTCGCAAATGCCCCTGGGTTTGGGCCTGGTGGAGGTCTTGTAAATATTTTTAACGATAACCGCTATGGTGGAGGCGGCTCTTATGGCAGTGTTGGTTATTATGGCCCATCAGTTTATGGGAATCCATCTTTGGTTCCCTTAATAGGAGGGTCAGGTGGAAGCGGTTGCAGCGCAAGTGGACTATTTGGGGCATGCGGAGGCGCCGGCGGGGGCGCAATAGCCATTTTTTGTTCTGGGATACTTAATAATTCGGGATTGATCAGCGCAAATGGCGGAAATTCACTAGCTCCTTCTGGAGGCCAAAGCGGAGGAGGTAGCGGAGGAGGAATACGTATCGTTTCACAAACGCTAGCTGGCAATGGTGTAATTCAAGCGCTTGGAGGCGGTCTTACTTCTATCGGAGGATACCCAGGTCAAATACCTTTTGGCGGCCTCGGCCGCATACGCCTCGAACGTGTCGTCAACACCAACTCCATCAGCGTCACCCCCGACCCCAGTGTGGTGGATTTGCCGCCCAACTCCACGGCCTTGATCTGGCCCCCGAACAATGCCCCGGGGATCAATATTGTTTCGATTGGCACCACCAATGCCCCGACGGACCCCCGCGCCGGATTTGGCACGATTGGAGCCGATATTGTCCAACCGCTGACCAATTCCATTCCCGTCGTCATCGAGACCACCAATGTGGAACAAGCCTCGCAGGTTTTGGTGCGGGGAACGCCCCGCTCCAACGGGACCTCCACGACCGTAAACGCCTCCGTCAGTTCCATTGTCAACACCAGTCCGCTGACAATTCTCTGGACGGCCAACCTCCCGGTGAATGTGGGATACTCGGCCGTTCAGGTTCAAGTGGTTCGTCCGTAACCAGGGTTTACCCACCACCCATTTGGCCGGTTTCCCGCTACTGGAAGCAGGCCGAAGCCTTAAAGTGTGAATTTACTGGTTGTCAACTTGCTGCGATGCGCGCTGGCCCTGGCCTTCGTGGGCACCGCCTTCGTTGCCCAAGGCCAAAACCAGGTGCTGACCAATGCGTTTATCACCCAGTTGATCTCGCGGGAATATTCCGTGGATATCGGCGGAGTGCAGACGCCGGACATTCAGCAACTGACCTCGCGCGAATTCTCCGTGTCCATTGACAATGGCCCGGCCAATCCCTGGTCCCAGCTCAGTTCGCGGGAATACAGCACCGTCCTGCTAAGCGGCACCCCGCCGCCGCAAGTCTCCGCAATCACCGCTTCCAACTCCCCCTCGGGCAGCCGGGTGTTGTTGAATTGGAGCAACTATAATCAATGGGCGGTGGGGACCGTGGCCCGCTTTGATATTTACTACTCCTCCCAGCCCTTTACCAGCGTGGCGGGCATGACCCCGATCCTGAGCATGCCGGCCGAAAGCGTTGCCAGCCTGCTCACCAATCTGCCCCCCTTGGAAGATTATTATGTGGCGGTCGTCGCGGTGGATGCCTTGGGCAATTATCTGCCCGCCGTGGTTTACAAGGGAGTTTATGTGATCTCGCCCCAGGTCATTACCCGCGAACTCACGCTTGCCATTGGCAATGACACGCCCCAGCCGCAATTCCGGCAAACCAGCTCCCGCGAACTCAGTCTGGTCGTGGATCAGGCGACCCCGCCCCCGGCGATTTCGAAGATAATGACGGCCCTCACGCCCACGGGTGATTCCGTGACCGTGAATTGGAATGGGTATAATCAATGGGCCTTTGGCGATATTGCCAGCTACGCCGTCTATTATGCCGCCTCCCCCATCACGAGCCTGGCCGGCCTGACGACTTACGCCACCGTGCCGGGCGAAACCTTTTCCCTCACCTTGAACGGCTTACCCCCCTGGCAGGACCATTATTTTACGGTGGTACCGGTGGATGCCGCGGGAAATTTTGGCACCAACGTCATTTATGCCGGTGCCTATCCGCTATCGCCCCAGGGATTGTCCCGGGAAGTTTCCTTGTCCATTGATAACGGACCCGCCACCGTTTACAGCCAGGCGAGTTCGCGAGAGTTCTCGGCGCTTATCACCGGCACCAACACCGCCGCGCCGGTCACCGGGATTGGCAGCGGGTTTACCGCCTTCACCTCCGTTTCAGCTTACAACGCCATCGACCTGGATTGGACCAGCTACAATGAATTATTCCAGCAGGACGTCCTGCGTTACCGCGTCTATATTGCCAACAACTTTTTTCAGGATGTCACGGGCATGACGCCCCTGACTTATGTGCCCGCCGGTATTCAGCGGTTTACCCTCACCAACCTTTTTAGCTCGCTGACCTATTTTGTGGCCGTGGTGGCGGAAGACGGTTCGGGCAATTTCAACCCCTTGGTTTACGCCATCTCCGCCCAGCCCAGCGGTCCGGATATTACGTTCTACAGCCAGCCCCAAAGCCAGGTCGCTTATTTGGGTGGCAGCGCATCGTTTAATGTCTCGGTTTCCGGAGCCGGTCCATTCGGGTATCAATGGTTGTTTAATGGCCAGCCGTTGCCGGGGCGGATCGCCGACAAATTATCGCTTGCCAACCTGCCACTGAGCGCGGCCGGCAGCTACTCCGTGGCCATCAACAATTATTACGGCAGTGTGACCAGCAGTGTGGCCAACCTCACTATCATTGTGGACACCAACACACCCAGTTTGGCGGCGGCGCAGAATGGCGCAAATCTAGTCTTGAACTGGAGCGGGCCATTTGTGCTGCAAACCGCCACCAACCTGGCCGGCCCCTTTTCCGACCTGCCCGGAGCCACCAGCGTTTATACCAATGCCATCGCCAATGAGCCGCAACGCTTTTTCCGCCTGCGGTCGAAGCTCCCGGTGATTAAAAAATGAACCTGGCGAGATAATTTCCTTAAAAGCCTGATATAACAAATTAAATCCTATGCTTAATATGTCAAAACGTAACCTTCCATTATTCATTGGCTCTGCGTTCGCGCTGGCATTGGCACTCGCTGGCGAAGCCAACGC
>CAIZWI010000250.1 GCA_903936645.1 uncultured Verrucomicrobia subdivision 3 bacterium | reverse complement strand
TTTCTTCCTTCGCCCGAGCCTTGCCCCGGAGGGGCGCCGGAAATTAGCCGGGGGCACCTGTCCGCCATAGCTCTGTGCGCAGGCGGAAGCTTTGCGCCGCCCCCGGTACCCAGCCCGGAACCATCGCGCCCCGGCAGGGGCAATGGAAAATGGCGAATCCATGCCATCCCTAGACTTCTAGATGCTTATTATCCCAAAACCCGTGAAAATGAACCTGCCGGAAGAATTTTGTCTCACACCCTTTTGCCGCTCCCCTCCTTCATTCAGCTTCCCAAACTGCCGCCGCCAACTTATCATCCCCATTGCATCGTCATGCCCAGCGTCTACATCAAAACTTACGGTTGTCAAATGAACGAGCGTGATAGCGAAGCCGTCGCCGCCCAGCTCGTCACCAAAGGCTACACCCTCGCCCCGTCCGAAACCCTGGCGGATGTCATCCTGCTGAACACGTGCAGCGTCCGCGACTTTGCCGAGCAGAAGGCCATCGGCAAGATGCAAAATATTGCCGCCGAAACCCGCCGCGCCCGCCCCGGCGTGGTGCTGGGCTTCATGGGCTGCATGGCCCAGAGCCGGGGCCGGGAACTGATCGACCAGCTCCCCGATGTGGACCTCGTGCTGGGTACCCAAAAATTTCATCGGGCCGGGGATTACCTGGATGAAATCCTCGCCGGCCGCCGCAAGCAGATCGTCGACGTCGCCGAGGAATCCGGCAGCGAAGCCACCATTCGCGAACACCTGCTCAATGGCAGCGCCAAAAAATCGGTCAGCGCCTTTGTCAGCATCATGCAGGGCTGCAACCAGTACTGCACCTTTTGCATCGTCCCCTACACCCGCGGGGAGGAACGCAGCCGCACCATTCCCGACATCGTCGCGGAATGCCGGCAACTGGTCGCCGCGGGGGTCCGCGAAATCACCCTGCTCGGCCAGATCGTCAATAGCTTCGCCAAACGCGACATCCCTGTGCGCGACGGCCTTTCCGCCTTTGTCCAATTGCTCGAAGCCGTGCACGCCATTGATGGCCTCGAACGCATTCGCTTCACCTCCCCCCATCCCAAAGGTTATGGCGATGACCTCATTGCCGCTTATGCCCGCCTGCCCAAGCTCTGCGAAAGCGCCCACCTCCCCCTCCAGAGCGGCAGCGACCGCATCTTAAAACTGATGCACCGCGGCTACACCCGCGAACGCTTCGCCACCATCATCCAGAAATTGCGCGCCGCCCGGCCCAATGTAGGCATCACCACCGACATTATCGTTGGCTTTCCGGGCGAAACCGATGCGGATTTTGCCCAAACTCTGGAGCTGTGCCGCGAGGTCCGCTTTGACAACGCCTTCATTTTCAAGTACTCGGAACGCCGGGATACCCCGGCCGCCGCCATGCCCGATCAGGTGCCCCAGGAAGTCCGCGAGCAACGCAACGCCGCTCTGTTGGAACTCATCAACGGCATCGGCCGCGAAAAATACGACGCCTACGTCGGCCAGACCGTGCAAATCCTCGTCGAAGGCCCCAGCAAAAAGAACGCCGCCCGCCTGACGGGCCGCACTCGCTGCAATAAAATTGTGTTGTTCGAGGGTGCCGACCGCCATTTAGGCCAGCTCATGGATTTGAAGATTACCCGCACCGGCTCCTTTACCCTCTATGGCGATCCCGCGATCGTTAATCTCTAAACGTTAAAAAGGGCACCACCTCGGCTCTTCGACCGAAGCAGTGCCCAATTTACTCCCCCGTCCCACCCCGAAATTGTTTGCCCGCACCACGAAATATTTCGAATTCCGAAGTCGGTCAGGGCAATTGCTTGACCCGGTAAAATTTACGGGGAAAAACCGCCGTGGCGTTAGTATCTAATATGGTGACCGTGGTTCCCGCTGCCACCACCACCGGCCCCAGATCTACCCAATTCGTGGTTGCCAGATTAGTATTGGACTGCAATTGATACGATTGACTGGCGGTGGCACTCCAGGTGAGATTCAAAGTATCACCGGACTTTACCACGGTTTGAAACACCGGCGGCACCACCCCCACGGCCGGGGTGGAACGCACGTAGGCATACCCGCCCCCCACTGACCATGACGTG
>CAIZWI010000249.1 GCA_903936645.1 uncultured Verrucomicrobia subdivision 3 bacterium | reverse complement strand
GGGGCCGCAATTGATCAATCCATTTGGAATGGCAGCGCGTTTCAACAATGGCTGCTGTTACCGGTGGGCGCGAAGGGCACCGTGACGACGCCTTCGGGCGGTTCGGGTGCGGCGGCGGCCACGTTTCACGGTTTCAATTGGGCGGATCCCGCGGACAATTTCATAGATGGCCCACTGTTATTGAGTGGCCTTAGCCTGACGAATAATTATGCCGCCGTTCAGGCGGAAGCCGCCCTGGTGTTGAGCACATTTTCCGGTGTCGGCGCCAATGCCGTCCGCCTGCCGATCAACCCGGAGACTGTCTTGGGCGCGTGGTGGTCTGCCTACCGCAGCACGATAGATGAGGCTGCCACATTGGGCTTCAAGGTCATCGTCTGCCCCTGGACGGGTAACAGCCAGCGCACGGGCAAGGTCAATGATCTCACCTGCTTTTGGTCGATGTGGGACGTGGTGGTCGCCGCCTACAATGGGAACGGCAATGTCTATTTTGAAATCCTGAATGAACCTTACGGCTACAACACCGCGGATTGGTTGAGTCTCATCGCCGCCTGGCGGCAGCGGTATCCCACCGTGGCCCCCGGGCGGATCCTGGTCGGGGGGACTGGGTCCGACGACAATGTGATCACTGTGGCCACCGCGACGAATACCGCCGGCTGTCTATATTCCGTGCATGATTACGGTTTTTGGGATGCCAGCATCACCAACTCATCCGGTTGGTTCGCCAACCTGGCGAACCGCGTCGGCAGCTACGCCAAATCCACAGTCCTCACGGAATTTGGCACCTGGATGACCCGGAATTGGAATTTTGCCGGCGGCAGCCAGGGCAATAATGAAATCGCCTCGATGATCGGGTTCGCGGACTATTGCCGCAGCAACCAGGTGGGCGCCCTGTATTGGCCCGGCTTTGGTTCCAGCGGTGGCGACACGTACAGCCTGTTCAGTGGCAACGCCAATAATTCGGTCCTGACCTTGAACAGCGCCAGCGGCCTGGACCTGCTTAAATATGCCTGGAGCGGGTACCACGGTGCCGGCACCTATCAGATCATCAATGGCGCCAGTGGCCTGGCCCTGGAAGTAGCCCAGGCCGCCACCACCGACGGGGCCAGCGTCAGCCAGTGGAATTGGAACGGCGGGGCCAGCCAGCAATGGACCGTGTCCAGCCTCGGCAACGGCTATTACAAAATTATCAACCAAAACAGCGGCCGCGCCCTGGAAGTCGCTGGCGGCTCCACCGCCTGGTATGCGCCCCTGGACCAGGCCACTTGGAACGGCAGCACCAGCCAGCAGTGGGCGATTCACGATTTGACGAACTGCTTCTACCAAATTCTGAACTGCAAGAGCGGGCTGGCCCTGGAGGTCGGCGGCTATGCCACCAACAATGGCGCTTTTGTGGACCAATGGCCCGCCAACGGCGGGGCCAATCAAGCGTGGACCTTTGGGCCGCCCGCCAACCCCCCGGTCTCCTTCGGCCTCCAGCCGGTCTCCCCGACCCAAATCAAGCTGCAATGGTCCCAGGGCCTGCTTTTGCAGGCAACCAACCCGGCCGGGCCGTGGAACAGTCTTTCCCCCAGTCCGCCGCTCATCCTCTCGCCTTCCGCCCCAATTTTACTTCCGGCAACTGGTGTACTAATTTGCGCGGGGGTGGACCACGAATCACCCGCATTTCGCGAATAAAATTGAATCGTTGTGAGTTTCCCCTTCGGGGTATTCGTGAGCTTCGTGGGCAAGCGGCGTCACCCCTGCCGGGCGAACCATGGACCGGTCCGCCTGCGGGCGGCGACGGTGATGCCGGTGCAATGGATTGCCGAGCGTTTGTGAACGGGCGCGCCCGGTTGCGTCCACCTCCCTCTATACCGGCAGCACAAGGTAATATGACAATATCAAGAACCGATAAACATTTAGGGTTACGGCTAAGGAGTGACCTCTTTCCATTAGCTAAATTTGGGCGAATAATTGTCGCGTTTGCCAAACGGGGAAACGTTTGATAATGTTATGTCATGCTGGTGCTGGCCGAACATCGTTTTAATGTGAGGGCGTATTACCGCATGGCGGAATCGGGGGTCTTGCCTCCGAACGCGCGTGTGGAACTGCTCAATGGGAGAATTATCGATATGTCACCAATTGGCCCGGCCCATGGCGGCACGGTTAAGCATTTGAGTCGCATTTTTCACCTGTTGGCCCGGGAGCGATGGCTGGTTTCCACCCAGGATCCCGTCCGCCTTGACGACCATTCCGAACCCGAGCCGGATGTCGCGTTGCTCAAGACTGCCGCCGATCACTACAAAAGCCGGCATCCCGGCCCGGACGAAGTTTATTTGCTGGTGGAAGTGTCTGATTCAACACTGGATTACGACCGGGAAGAAAAGCTGCCGGCTTATGGCCGCGCCGGGGTGGCCGAGGTATGGATTGTGAATTTAAATGAGGCCAGGCTGGAAGTTTATCGCGAACCGCATTTCACCGGGTACGGTTCCAAAACGGTGCTGGGCGCGGGCGATCAATTGACCCCGCTGGCGTTCCCTGACGCCGTGATCAATGTGGGGGAATTGCTGGAACATTGACGCGTTACTGGCGTCGCCAATCAGCATGCGGCAAGTTCACGATTGACACGCCTATACCCTGGTTGGCCAAGGCGATTGGTAACGCAGGTCTAACGGCCCATGGACAGCTCGACAGCAATCCAATTCAAGGCCATCGTCGTTCCCCGCCGTAGTGTCCTGACGCTTGCGTGAAAATCACGCATGAATGTTCAAATTTCACGCATCTCCATTTCTGCCAGTTCCAATATCGGTGGATTTCAGAGCAAATACGGCTCAAAAAGATTGGCCCGAGTTATGCTTTAGCAAAATTGTCGGCTAAACCATGGTCGCAACATTCTTTGAGGTGTCCTATGAATGAACATGACGAATCCAACGTTCCCAACGTATCCAATGTGCCGCCGCCAGGCACCCAAAATCAGGATTTTGCCGCGCCTCCCAGTCTACCCTCGCCCCCGCCGAATCACCTGCCCAGGCCAATAGCATGGTGGCTCCGCAGATTTTTTGCCTGCAACCCGTTTTATTTGGTGAGCGCGGCCCTGCTGCTCTACGGCTGCTACCGCGTGTCGATTGACGAGACCTTCGCCGACCACGAGACGGCGCGGTTGCTTTTCAATGTGAGCTCGGTGCAGGTTTATGAGCTGTTGCTTGTTGGCGCGGCCATTTATCTGGCGCGTCGGTGTCTGTGGTACGATTCATTGCTGCTCGTCGGTTTGGAAAACCTGCTCGTGTTCGTGCCCTTTATTTTGATCAGCCAGGCCGCGCTCACCGGGCCGTGGCTGGCCGGGTCGGTTTGCGGCGCCGGAG
>CAIZWI010000248.1 GCA_903936645.1 uncultured Verrucomicrobia subdivision 3 bacterium | reverse complement strand
TGGCACCTGCCAGAGCCTCCCCCCCGTCACCGCTCGGAAATTCCGCCTCACCATGGCTTGCCCTGAAGGCTCCCCCGCCGTGGCCGAATGGCAGCTATATCGCGCCAAAAAGTAACCAATGCTAATAAAGTAAGTTGCAATAGCTAATGACACTTGCCCTTTAGCCAAATCAACGAGTTTCGGCGTGCTGCCCCCCATGTGCCATTCATTGTGAGCCTCCGGCTTCGTGTCTCAAGTGTATTGTGGGTCAAAATGGCCCGGTTTGGCCCCGGCCTGACCTCCGCCCGGCGGTGTGCTCCGTTCCCGAAGTCTCCAAAAACGGCCCATTTCATGATCTTTAATGCTATTTAATACTTTTTTCATCCCGCCTTTAAAAACGCTCAGCCCGCATTCCCCCCCCCCGGTCATCGGCTGCCCCAACCCCGGCCACACCCTTGCCTGTTCCAGCTGCCCACCCCCCCTCACCCCAAATGCCGGTTGACTTTTGGGCGGGGCAAAGGCATTAGCTTGCAGGTTCCTTTATAACCCAAGTCTTGACGAATTGTTTGAGTGCCACCAGGTCGCATGCCGGATTCAGTCGTTCACCCTGGGCCGCCGGCGGGTGGCTCCTGGTGTGGCTGCTGCTGTGGGCGGCTGGCGTCCGGCCGGCGGCCGCCCAACCCACCAATCCCGCCTTGCACACCGTGGCCGAGGTGCGCGGCATGACCGCCGCCGAGGCGCAACAGCACCGGCGCGTGCACCTGCGCGGCGTCGTCACCTTCTATGAGGAAAGCCTCTTTTCCCGGTTTATTCAGGATGACACCTCCGGCGTGTACCTGTTCGATGCCGGATTACCCTTGCATTTGATCCCCGGCCAGTTGGTGGAAGTGCAGGGGACCACCAGCTCGGGGGAATACGCTCCCATCGTCGTCCCGCAGGAAATCCGTGTGGTCGGCCAGGCCGCGCTCCCCGAACCCAAACGAGTGAGTTACGAAGACATTGCCAGTGGCAAGGAAGACAGCCAGTTGGTGGAGATCAGCGGGGTGGTGCGGTCCGTGGAGTTTCTGGCCACCAACCAATATTTCCTGGTCGAAATCACCACCGGGGGTGGCCGGCTGTCCGTCTACACCCCCAAACTGCCGGTGGACCGGATGGAAGCCCTGCCGGATAGCACCGTCCGGGTGCGCGGAGTGTGTTCCACCCAATTTAATCACCGGCGCCAGTTGTTTGCCATCCGCTTGATGGTGCCCCGGCCGGAAGATTTCATGCTCGAATCCCCGGCCCCGGCCGATCCGTATGCCGGCCCCGTAAGGCCCATCGGCAGCCTGCTCCAATTCACCCCGCAAGGCTCCTTTGGCCGGCGGGTGAAGGTGGCGGGCCGGGTCATTTATAATGCCCCCGGCAAGGAATTGTTTTTGCAGGAAGGGGATGAAGGCGTGGAAGTGCAGACCAAAGGCGAAGCCCCGCTGGCCCTGGGGGATCAGGTGGAGGCCTTGGGCTTTGTGAGCCAGGGCGATTACACGCCCATCCTGCAGGATGCCATCTATCGCAAAATCGCCCCCGGCCCGCCCGTGGCACCCCTGGCGGTCCTGCCGGATGAGGCCTTGAATGGCAAGTACGACTGCCGGTTGATTCAAGTGACCGCCAAAGTCCTCGACCGCGCCCTGCACGGGACGGATCGCTATCTGGTATTACAAGCCGGCAATTTTATCTTCCAGGCGTTTTTGGGTGGGGTGGACGGCAGCGACCCCCTGGTGGGCTTGGAAAACGGCAGCCGCGTGGCCGTCACCGGGGTGTGCCGGATCGAGCCGGGGACCTGGCAGGCCGGCGATTTGTGGCGGGCCAAGGCGTTTCGCCTGCAAATGCGTTCCATTGCCGATGTCCAGTTGGTGGAAGCCCCCTCGTGGTGGACCCTGCGCCGGGTGCTCGGGATGGCCATTATCGTGGGGGTCGTGGCCCTGGCGGCCTTTGCCTGGGTGGCCGTGCTCCGCCGGCAGGTGGCGGAACGGGGCCGGGAGCTGGAAATTCAAATTCAGGAGCGGCAACTCGCCGAGCGCCGGCGCGAAATCGAGCAGGAGCGCACCCGCGTGGCGCAGGACTTGCACGATGAACTGGGCGCCACCCTGACCGAAGTCGGCATGCTGGGCTCATTGATCAAAACCCCGTCCCTCTCCCCGGAAACCCGCGACGGGCATTTGGAAAAACTCGTGCAGGTCTCCCGGGCGGTGGTGGCCACGCTGGATGAGATCGTCTGGGCGGTGAATCCCAAATATGACTCGGTGGCCTCCCTGGCGAGCTATTATTCCTTGTTTGCCCAGCGGTTTCTCAACCTCGCCGGCATGGCCTGCCGCTTGAGCGTGGCGGAGACCTTTCCCGTGGCCCCGCTGGATTCCCGTCTGCGCCACGGGGTTTTTCTTGCCTTCAAAGAGGCGCTCAACAATGCTGTGCGGCATTCCGGCGCCTCCCAGGTTCATATTGAAATGAACGTCGTGGGCCAACAATTGCGGATCGTGGTTTCCGATAATGGCCGCGGTTTCACCGGTCCGGTCCGGCAACCGGGCAGCGACGGGCTCGCCAGCATGCAGGAACGCATGACCAAACTGGGCGGCCACTGTGACATCCACAGCGAATTGAATCGCGGAACCACCGTGCAATTTAGTTTGCCCTTGGAAGGGCCAGTGCCATGACCAAAGTTGCCATCGTTGAAGATAACAAAACCACGCGTGAGGGATTGGAAACCATCGTCAATCTCTCCCCCGACTTCCGCTGTGTGGGCACCTGTTCCTCCGCCGAGGAAGCCTTAAAAGTCCTGCCCAAGCTGGAACCCGAACTGGTATTGATGGACATCCAGCTGCCGAACATGTCCGGCGTGGATTGTGTGGCGCGTTTGAAAGAGCTGCTGCCCGCAGTGAAGGCAATCATGGTGACGGTTTATGAAGACCCGGACCGGATTTTCCGTGCCTTGCGCGCCGGGGCTTCGGGCTATTTGCTCAAACGTTCCACCCCGGAAGAGGTCCTGCACGCCATGAACGAGGTGCAACTGGGAGGTGGGGCCATGAGTGGGGAGATCGCCCGCAAGGTCATCGGCTATTTTCGCGAGCAAGCCACCGTCAGCACCGTTGTGGAGGAACTGACGCCCCGCGAACGCGAGGTGCTCGAACTGGTGGTCCATGGGTTGTCCAACAAGGAAATTTGCGACCGGCTCTCAGTCTCGGTGGCGGCGGTGCGGTTTCATCTCAAGCACATCTACCAAAAGCTGCACGTCCATTCCCGCACCGAGGCCGCCTTAAAATTCAAATCCGGTAAGTAGCCCCGAACCCGCCCCGCCGGCGGGCCATTTCCAACCTCAAAAGTCTGATTCTCCCAAGTTTTGGGGAAATCCTATCCACTTGGGGAGCTTGTCCTTTGGTGGCGGATGCTTATAGTAAGGTTGAATTCACCACCTGACGTTAACGCCTGCTCCGGCAGCGTCGCCGTCGGTAATGATGACAACAACCAAAAACGACAATGCAACCTGAACTGAGCCAATGAAAAATACTACGTTAAACAACACGCGCGCGGCCGGGCTGGCCCGATGGGCTTCGGCCATCACCCTGCCCATGGCCTTGGGTGCGCTGCTGCTGGGTGCCGCCACCGGCCAGGCACAGCCCGCTTTTCCCGCCAACACCCCGACCATCCCGGCGGGCCATGTCATTTCCCTTTATAACAGCACCGCCACCTATACCAACGTCCCCGGGGTCAATTTTTACGAAGTCTGGTGGAGTGGCCAGTGGAGTTCCTTTGGAGATTTCACCATTGATGGCACGACCAACGTGGTCAAAGGGTACCAGGGCCTGCTCTTCACCGGGGTCGGTTTTGAAGGCCATGTGCAAAACGTCTCGGGTTGCACCAATTTGCACGTGGATGTCTTTACACCGAATGGCGATAGTTTTGCCGTCCGCATCGTGGACACCGCGGGCGTCAGCGCGGATATTACTTACACCGCTGCCAGCGGCGTGATTACCAACAACGGCTGGATTGGGCTGGACTTGCCCCTGAGCAAGTTTGTCACCGCCGCGCCCTCCCTGAACCTGACCAGCATCCAACAGTTGGGCTGGATCATTAATAATGCCGGCGAAGATTCGCCCGCTGATTATTACATTGATAACGTTTACTTCGGCGCCAGCACCAATTTGGTGGTGGTGGCCCCGCCGGCCACCCCGGCTCCGACGGTCAATGCCCCCACGCCCAGCCAGCCCGCCACCAATGTGCTGTCCCTTTACAATAGCAGTGCTAAATACGTGGATGCTCCCAATGTCAATTTTTACGCCAATTGGAGCTCCGCCCGCAGTTTGGGTGATTTCACCAACAAACTGGGCAGTGTGCTCAAATCCTACATCGGCCTGAATTACGCCGGCGTGGAAGCGGATCCGGATTATCTGGGTGGAGCGGACGAGGACATTACCGGTTTCAACACCTTGCACTTGGATGTCTGGACGACGGCCGACCAACTGGCCATCAAACTGGTCAGCACCGACAACGGCGCGGCCCCGGAATTGATTTATCCTGCCAGCAGCGGCGTGATCACCAGCAATCATTGGGTGAGCCTGGACATTCCCATCGCGGCCTTCACCGCCCTGGCGCCTAACTTGGATTTGGCCCATATCAGCCAGCTTTTGTGGGTGGATAACGGGGACATCCCCGGCTCGGGCGTGCGGAATGGCGTTTTTTACTTCGACAACATCTACTTCTACAACCAGTTTGCCTCCACGGTTTATGTGGACCCCGCGCAAGCCTGGCAGGGTTACATGAATGTGTCCGACCTCCCCAGCAAGGGCGGCGCATATGAATTCGGCAGTGGTTGGGGCACGGGCGACTTGCGGGCTAGCTTCAATGGGCCGGTGGTCACCCTCGCTCCCAACGTCAATACGTACAACGCTGGCGACGCTTATTGGGCGAATCCGGACGGTTCGGGCAACAAGATTTGTGACGCCAGTTTCTATGTGCAAAACGACGGGCTGGCCGGCCAGTCCATCACCTTCACCGGCTATTGCATTAGCAACACCTTGGTGGCCCCGTACACCTCCACCGTCTTCATCAAAGACTTCGCCCCCAATTACTCCTCCTTTGTGGGCACCAACCTGCCTTTGGTGGGCGGAAGCCGGTTTACCCTGAACTGGGTTGCGGGCGCTGGTGACCATGTGCAATATGGTTTTGAAACGGTGGGACCGGATGCCAATCCGGCCACGGTGGCCAGCTTGGGCAAGGTCTTGATTTCGAGCAACGTGGTGGTGACCCCGCCGCCCCCGAATTATCCGACCACCAACGCGCCCACTCCCACCCGGCCGCAATCCAAGGTGATCTCGCTGTGGAACAGCAGCGGCACCTATACCAATGCTCCGGCCATCAACTTCTATCCGTGGGGCGCGGCCTCCGGCTCCGGTGATTTTACGGTCACCAGCGGCCGTTTGGTGAAATCCTACCTGGGACTCCAATACTTCGGCGTGGAACTCAACCCCGATTACAGCGGCGGCACGGACGTGGATGCCAGCGGCTGCGTGGGCTTGCATGTGGACGTGTGGACCACGGCCAACCAACTGGCCATCAAGCTGGTCAGCACCCTCAACGGCGCGGCTCCTGAAGTGATTTATACTGCCGGCAGTGGGGTGATCACCAGCAATCATTGGGTGAGCCTCGACATTCCGCTCACGGCCTTCACCGCGTTGAATCCGGCGATCGACCTGACCCACCTCAGCCAGTTGCTCTGGGTGGATAATGGTGACATCAGCGGATCCGGCGTCCAGCAGGGTAACTTCTACTTCGATAACGTGTATTTCTACGCGAACAGCGCCCCGAACGCGCCGTCCGTGACCGCCCACGTGACCAGCGGAGGCTGCCAGGTCACCTTCCCCACGCAGAGCGGCTTCACCTACACGGTGCAGTATAAGAACAACCTGACGGATGCAACCTGGACCACCCTGAGTTCCGTGAGCGGCACGGGTTCGGCCGCCACGGTGCCGGATTCCACCACCGGACTGGCCCATCGTTTCTACCGCATCTCGATTCAGTAACCCTCCCTCCGGGTGGGGCGAGTGCATCGCCTCACCCAAACACTTGGGCCGGCACCGTCTGGTGCCGGCCCAATTTTAAAAAATACCATGAGAATGTCCCATTCACCCTCCCGCCAGGCCTTTACCTTGATCGAATTGCTGGTGGTCATCGCCATCATTGCCATTTTGGCCGCCATGCTGCTCCCTGCGCTGGCGCTGGCCAAAGTGAAAGCCAAGGCGATTGCCTGCACCAGCAACAATAAACAAATTGGTCTGGCCATGATCATGTACGTGGGGGACAACGGGGATTCGCTTACCCCCCTCAACGATCACAATTTCTCCACCCATACCACCAACTGGTGGTTTCGCTACCTCGGCAACGGCAGTTATATTACCAGCAGCACCCAATCCAACAACGTGTGGCGCTGCACAGCCGTGCAGGACGCGGATATTCAGCCCCTGACAGTGGCCTATTACAATTCACCGTGTGAAGGGTATGGTCCTCTGGAAGACACCACCAGTCCGGCGAATGGTGTCATTCGCTATGCCCTGGATACCAGCGGTAATTATCAGGGTGCCCGGAAAATGACCTCAATCAAACGCACCAGTCAAATCTGGCTGGTGGGTGATGTGGGCACTCCCAAAACGGGCGGAACCAAAAATGTGCAGCCGGCCAGCTATTACACGGATATCACCGTGATCAAGCCTGTGGTAAACTCCGGCTGGACGACGGTTCCTTCGAACAAGCAGGCGGCCTGCCGCCATAACAACCGCGCGGTGTTTTCGGCGTGTGACGGCCATGTGGAAAGCTGGAAATGGCTGGATCTCAGCACCGACCTCAACGACGTGTTTGCGGTCAACTCGTTTTAAGCAAGATGAATAGCACTTTAACAACGCTGGCCGGCCTGAGTTTATTCCTGGCCGCCTGCGGGTCGCCTGTAGGGGCGCAAAACATCCCGGCCAATTTGCATCCGGCCATTCCCGGGGACAATTGGAAGTTGATCTGGAGCGATGAATTCAACCAGCCCAATGGCAGTTTGCCGTCCGCCACGAATTGGAGCTTGGAGACGGGCGGCAATGGCTGGGGCAATAATGAACTGGAATATTACACCGCCCGCACCAACAACGCCCGCATCGAGGACGGCAAACTGGTGATCGAGGCGCGTTCCGAAAAGTTTGGCAACCGCAACCTTACCTCCGCCCGCCTGCTCACGAAGGGCAAATGGTGCTGCACCTATGGCTGCGTGGAAGCCCGCATCAAGATCCCATTTGGCCAGGGCATCTGGCCGGCATTTTGGATGATGGGCACCAATATTGACGCCGCCGGCTGGCCGGGTTGCGGCGAGATTGATATCATGGAAAACATCGGCAAGGAGCCCGGCACGGTGCATGGCACGGTGCATGGCCCCGGTTACAGTGGCAGTGGGGGTATTGGTGGCCCCTACACGCTGCCCGCCGGGGAGGTGTTCGCGAAGGACTTTCATGTTTATGGGATTGAATGGACAACCAACCGCATCAATTGGTACGTTGATGGCCACACCTACTTTTCTTTTACTCCGGACCGGATGCCCGCCCAGGGCAAATGGGCATTTGATCACGCCAAGTTTGTGCTCCTGAACCTGGCTGTCGGCGGCGGCTGGCCTGGCTATCCTGATGCCACCACCACCTATCCGCAGCGTATGGAAGTGGATTATGTCAGGGTTTACCAAAAGAGCCCGTCCGCAGATAAAACGTTGACCACTACGGCAAGCGTGACTCCCCCAGCCAAATGATGCCGGCGGCCGTTAAATGAAACCATTGCCTGGCCGTTGAGACGTGAATTTACTCGGTTTGAACAGGTGCTACCGGTCGTATCCCCCCTAGCACCGCATACTAACCCGCACTGCCGTGGGGATTTCCGCTTTTCATGGTAAACCCCCAGAGCAGGATTGGCAGAGTTCCCAAATCTGTTTCAGTTACCTTGCTCTTCTGACCCTCCCAGGGTCGGAAAAGCAGGCGCTTGCACCCCTTTTTTCCCGAAACCGCCCGGTTTTAAAAATAGTTTGCAACATTTTCCCCCCGCCGGTGTCTACTTAACCTGTGGCTGTTTCCCGCGTAAATGGTCCATTCAAGGCAAGTTGCAAAAATTATGATTGTTTAAACTCGGATTTGGCGTAATTCTTTCCTCCGTAATCCTGATACATGGCACATGAGCACGATTCCAGGGGTTTTGGTCCCGTCTGCGCGGTCCGCTGGCCCGGCCCGGCTGGAAGTGTCCCCCGAAGTGCTCCGGGCGGTCCCCGCTGATTTTGCCAAGCAGCACCGCATCCTGCCCCTCGAAATCAAGCAGGATGTCCTTTGGATCGCCACCTCGGCCCCCGGCA
>CAIZWI010000247.1 GCA_903936645.1 uncultured Verrucomicrobia subdivision 3 bacterium | reverse complement strand
TGCATGGATTTGCCATTTTCCAGCGCCCCTGCCGGGGCGCGATGGTTCCGGGCTGGGTACCGGGGGCGGCGCAAAGCTTCCGCCTTCGCACAGAGCTATGGCGGACAGGTGCCCCCGGCTAATTTCCGGCGCCCCTCCGGGGCAAGGCTCGGGCGAAGGAAGAAATTTGTCTCACACCCCCGGGGTGAAATTCCTGCCTTTTTGGTTTGACCCACCTTGCTTCGACTGGGTAGGGTTGACATTCCTATTTTAGAAAAAGACATATGATCGGTACGATTCGCAAACATTCGGGCTGGCTTTGGCTGGTTATCATCACGGCCACCATTATTTCATTCGTTTTCTGGGGGGCCAGCTCGGCGCGCGTGGGCGGCGGCGGTGGCGGCACCAATTTGGGAACGGTCTATGGCAAAAAAGTCACCCCGGAGGAATACTACCGGGCGAAAAAGGATTTTTATTTGTCCTATTGGTTTGGTTCGGGGCGCTGGCCGGATGACGCGGCCATGGCTCCCAACGAAATGGAGCAGCAAATTTACCTGAGCCTGCTGCTCACGAAAAAGGCGGAGCAATTAGGGGTGCATGTGGATGAAAACGCCACCGCAACCGCGGCCACCTCCCGCCTGGCTGGCTTGGGTCGCAATGGCCAAACGGTTTCATTGCAAGCACTGGTGGAACAAGCCCTGGGCCCCAAAGGTTTTACGGACGCTGACTTTGAGAGCTATGTGCGCCATGACATGATGATCCGCCAGTTGGTGCAAGCCTTGGGCCTGCCCGGCGAGTTGGTGACCCCGCAGGAAGCCAAGGCCGCTTATCAGCGTGAAAATGAGGAGTTGTCCAGCCAGATCGTGTTTTTCAGCTCGTCCAATTATGTGACTTTGGTTAAACCCACCGCGGCGGCCATTGGTCAATTTTACACGAATTATCAGGCGCAATACCGCCTGCCGGACCGCGTGCAAATCAATTATGTGGTCTACTCCCTGTCCAATTATTTGACACAGGCCCGGGCCGAATGGGCCAAAACCAATTTGAGTGACAACGTGGAAGCTTATCTGCACAAGGTTGGCGAGAATTACAAAGGCTCCACCAACGCGGCGCAAGCCAAGGCCAAAATCACCGAGGAATTGGTGCAGGCCCGCGCCATGGCCGACGCCCGGAAAGCGGCTAATGAATTCGCCACCGCCGCCTTTGCCTTGGACCCGGTGAAGCCGGAAAATCTGGCCACGATGGCCAATCAAAAAGGAGTGGTGCTGCACCAGACCGCGCCGTTTGCCAAGAGCACCGGTCCCGAAGAATTTGATGGTTCAGGCAGTTTCACCAAAGCCGCCTTTGAATTGACGGCGGATTCACCCCTCGCCGGGCCGGTGACGGAAGGGGATTCGGTTTATGTGATTGGGCTGGCCAAAACGCTGCCCAGTGAAATTCCCCAATTGAACCAAATCCGCTTGCGGGTCGCCTTGGATTATCAGTCCCGCCAGGCCACGTTGATGGCGCAACAAGCGGGTCAGGCCTTTTATCAGTCCTTGACCAATCAAATGGCCTCGGGCCATTCCTTCGCCTCGGTGGCGGTGGCGGCGGGCCATCAGCCCACCGTGTTGCCGCCGTTCTCCATTACCACCCAGGAGCTCCCGGAATTGGGAGAGCACGCCAGCTTGAGTCAGATCAAGCAGGTGGCATTTACTTCCACCCTGGGCAAGCCGGCGGGTTTTGTGCCCACGGCGGATGGTGGTTTTATTCTGCTGGTGCAATCCAAGCTGCCGGTAGACCAAGCGCGGCTGACGGCGGACTTGCCCCAGTTTACGCTCAGCTTGCGCCGGTCCCGTCAAAATGAGGCATTCTATCAATGGTTGCAGGGCGAAGCCTCCGCCAATATGCAGATGCCCAAATAAGTGAGTGACGTCATTAAACTCTCCTCCCCCGCCACCCGCGAATTCTGGGAAATCGCGGTGCTCCACGAGGATGAACACCTGCTCGCCCTGGACAAACCGTCGGGCCTGCTGACTTCCCCTGACCGGTATGATGCGGAACGGCCCAATTTAATGCGGCTGTTGCATGAGGCGATTGCGGCCGGCAAGCCTTGGGCCAAGTCGCGTAATCTGACCTACCTCAGCAATGCCCACCGCTTGGATTTTGAAACCAGCGGGGTCATTCTCCTGGCCAAAACCAAGCCGGCCCTGGTGGCGCTGGCCAATTTGTTTGGCACGGAAAAGCCCGAGAAGAAATACCTGGCGCTGGTGCGGGGTGAACCGTTGGAAACGCATTTCACCGTGGAGGTGAAGCTGGCTCCGCATCCGGTCAAGCTCGGCCTGATGCGCGCGGATTTCAAAGGCGGCAAACATGCCAAAACGGTGTTTGAAGTGCTGGAGAATTTCACAAAATTCGGCTACGCACTCCTCGCCTGCCAGCCGCTGACCGGAAGAACGCATCAGATCCGGGTGCATGCCAGCCACGTTTCCCTGAAAATTGTCGGCGATGAACTGTACGGCGGCAAACCGCTGTGGCTCTCGCGGTTGAAATCCGATTACCGATTGAAGCCTGGCCGGGAAGAGCGTCCGCTGCTCGCCCGTGTGGCCCTGCATGCCGAGCAACTCAAGCTCAACCATCCCCTTACCAACGAGCCGGTGACCATTCAAGCGCCCATCCCGAAGGATATGAAGGTGGCGCTGAAGTATTTGCGGCAGTATTCGGTGTAAGTTATCCGTCGCCCGTCGCGGCGACTGGTCGCTGTGCTTTAACCATCTCTCGGATGACTGGTCTTAACCGTTGGGCGGCCTCAATACAACTGTCCCCATCCATGTTTTCTCCCCTTCGGTAATGCCTTTGATCTAAGTCGGGCCCGGGTCGGGCATCACCAAGTCTTTTCTGGTCATGAATTACCGACTGTGGTGCCCTAAAACAATCCTAACTTAACCCCGACAAATTTCCCAAGCCGGGACTCATCCTGTTATCATTTCCTCCCGCCGGCGGGGTTCCGCCCCCATTACTACAAAAAGGGATGGCGAGGGCGTTCCCAATGCATTAAGTTGATTGCGGAACTCATGAGCGATGTAACCCTGGTGTTGCAATCAATTAGTCGCGGTGAAAGTCAGGCCACGGAATCCCTGTTTCCCCTGGTCTATACCGAGTTGCGGCGCATGGCGGCGGTGCGGATGGCCGGGGAGGCGGCCGGGCAAACCTTGCAACCCACCGCGCTGGTGCATGAGGCCTGGCTGCAACTAGTGGGGGAGGGGGACCAAACCTGGGAGAATCGCCGGCATTTTTTCGGGGCGGCGGCGGAGGCCATGCGGCGGATTCTGATCATGAATGCCCGGCGGAAGGCCGTGCTGAAACGGGGGGGCGGCCAGACGCCGTTGGATATTGACGATTTGGAGATCACGGCCGCGACTCCCGACGAACATGTTCTGCTCATCCACGAAGCCTTGCAATGGCTGGAGGCGGAGGACCCGGAGACGGCGCGGATCGTGTTGCTGAAATTTTTTGGCGGGCTCACCAACGAGGAGGTGGCGAACAGTGTGGGCACCAGTTTGCGAACCATCAACCGGCAATGGTTTTATGCCAAACTCAAGCTGTTCCGCTGGATTCGCGGGCAGAATTGATGAGTGTGGAATCCCAATTGGAAGCGGCGGTGTGTTTTGTGGCGGCCAACATCCAGGACGCCGCCCGGCGGGCGGAGTTTTTGGACCAGGCCTGTGCTGACGACCTGGCTTTGCGGGCGGCGGTGGAGGAGATGCTCCAAGCCCAGGGGGAGGCCGAGCAGTTTTTTGCGCATGGCCGCGCGGCGGTGACCGCGCCGGGATTGGACGCCCAGACGGCGGCGGCACTGAAGACTCCGGGGGTGATTAATTTGGAGGATCTGGCTGAAAGTCTGGTGGGCAGCCGGGTGGGCCGTTACCAGTTGCTGCAAAAGATCGGCGAGGGCGGTTGCGGAACGGTTTATTTGGCGGAACAGGCGGAGCCGGTCCGGCGCCAGGTGGCGCTGAAGGTCATTAAACTGGGGATGGACACGCAAAGTGTGATTGCCCGGTTTGAGGCGGAGCGCCAGGCCCTGGCCATGATGGATCATCCGAACATCGCCCGGGTGCTGGACGCGGGAGCCACGGAAACCGGCCGGCCATTTTTTGTGATGGAACTGGTGCGCGGAATGCGCATCACCAAGTATTGTGACGAGCACAAGCTGGACACCAAACAGCGCCTGGGGTTGTTCATGCAAACCTGCCGGGCGATCCAGCACGCGCATCAGAAGGGCGTCATCCATCGCGACATCAAGCCCTCCAACATTCTGGTGACCGTGCACGATGGCGTGCCCGTGCCCAAGGTCATTGATTTTGGCATCGCCAAGGCCACTCAGGGGCGCCTCACGGATCGCACGCTGTTTACCCCGGCGGAACAATTTGTGGGGACCCCGGCGTACATGAGCCCCGAGCAAGCGGAGGTCAGTGCGCTGGACATAGATACGCGCAGCGATATTTATAGTCTGGGCGTGTTGTTGTATGAGTTGCTCACGGGGCGGACGCCCTTTGATACGCAGGCACTGATGCAGATGGGTTTGGTGGAAATGCGGCGCAAGCTGTGCGAGGAGGACCCACAACTGCCCTCGACCATGGTCACTTCGCTGCGGTGGACGGAGTTGACCCTGATGGCCGGGCAGCGCCAGGCTGAGCCGCCGAAATTGATCTCGCAGTTAAAGGGCGATCTGGACTGGATCGTCATGAAGGCATTGGAAAAGGACCGCAACCGGCGGTATGAAACGGCGAACGGACTGGCCCTGGACATTCAGCGCTATCTCGAAGGCGAGCCCGTGCTCGCGCGACCGCCCAGCCAGTTTTACCGGCTGCAAAAACTGGTCCGGCGCAATAAAATTGTTTTTGCCGCCGCCGGCGCGGTCGCGCTGGCGCTGATGACCGGTCTGGGCATGTCCACCTGGCTGTTTTTGCGGGAGCGGGAGGCCCGCCAGCAGGAAGCCACTCTGCGGGCCGAGGCGGAGGACCGGGCGAAAATCACGCAGGCCGTGATGTTTATCACCCAGGGCAAATACGACGAGGCGGATGCCAGTCTCAATCAGGTGCGAGCCTTTCCAGCCCGGCCCACCCTGGACGGTAATTCGGCGCTCCGTTCCGTGGGGGAGTGGATGGCGCTGCAGGGCCGCTGGGCCCAGGCGGCCAGCCGCTATTCCACCCTCTTAAAAATTGACACCTTGGACAGTCTCAACCAGGTCGCGCTGGATTACGAGGCCTGCGGCACGGTGCTGGCAAAAAGTCCGGACCCGGATACCCGCACCCGGTTCTGGCATATGGCGGTGACGAATTTTGCCGCGACGCCGGTGAGCAGCGTGCTGATTATTTGTTTGCTGGAGCCACTGGACCGCCGGCAGCTCGAGGAGTTGCAGCCCATGGCGAATTATTTTGAAACCAACCTGCCTTACATTAATAAATCTCGGGGGAGTCAGTGGGTTTTGATGCCACTGGCCTTGTGGAAATATCGGTGTGGCGATTTCGCTGCCGCCCTCAAATACGCCGACCGGGGCCTGGCGCAAAAACCCCCCTTTCCACCGTGTGAGGCGGACTTCCATTTCATCCGGGCGATGGCGTGTTTCCGCACGGGCCAGATGGACGAGGCGGACGCGGAATTCGAGGATGGCCGGCAGCCCATCGAGAGCAAATTGCAAGCCGGTCTGGAACATGGCCGGTCGGATGCGGGTTATTGGTTTGACTGGGTTTATGCCGGCGTTTTGCTCCACGAAGCCGCCACGGTAGTGGATGGCAGCGTCCAGCCGGGCACCTTTCAGTAAGATGGTTTTTTACGCCGGTGGCGATGCCAGTCGGAAGTGTCGGTTTCCCCCCGAAAAATAAATCGAAAATTTTGGCACATTTGGGCGGCCGTTCGCACATATATGGCTGAACCCCATGATCAGGTGCCAACCAAACCAGCCTTGGAATGAGTCGCGATTTAACGCGGCTCAGGTCATTGCCCGCCGGTTGGTAATCTTGCCCGGGAAAGCCTTTATACCGATCTGAAGGAATGAAACCCGTGCCAACGACCATGCCAACCCCGCAAACCCAAACCGCCGCCAGCCAGTTGCTGGCATTAACTCAAAAACCCGGCCAGCCCAGCCACAATATTATGAAAACCCCACTCCCTGTTTCACCAAATCTGCGATTCTCCCTGTTCATTGCCATGCTGCTGCTGGCCATGGCGACCGTGGCACCAGCCGCCAATGGCGTTGACACTTGGAATTCCAGCGGCACCACCACCAACTGGGGCGGCACTGCCGCGAGTGGCAATTGGATTGGTGCCAACACGCCGCCCAGCTCGGGTGATGGCTTGGTATTTGATGTGGATAATAGTGCCGGTCAGGCTGGCGGGGATTCGCTGCAGGACAACTTGACCGTGGGGGGAGCCGCCGTCTGGACCTTCACCAACCTTGTTTTCACTGCCAATGCACCGGCCTATATTTTTGCCCCCGGCACGGGTGCCGGGCAGGGGCCGGGCGCGGGTTTCACCCTGGGCACCACCACGCCGGGGATTGCCATCGCCGTCAATAACGGCAACACCGAGATCATCCGGGATCCGATCAAGCTGGCCACTGCCAATCAAACCATCGCGCTCAACGCGGGTGGCGGTCTGGGGTTGTATGGGTTAATTTCAGGTGCCGGCGGCCTGACGGTGAACAATGGCGGGTCGGGCGGAATTTTGACGATTAGCAACACCGTGGCGGAGTCCTACACCGGGGCGACCGTGGTCA
>CAIZWI010000246.1 GCA_903936645.1 uncultured Verrucomicrobia subdivision 3 bacterium | reverse complement strand
CGGCCCCGTGGCACCCCTGCTCACCCTGGATATTCTGGCCATTTAAAATTCGCAGTTCCGTTTTAAGCTGCCTTTCCAAAAATCCGGTAATCGCTGAACGATGGAGGACTCATGAAATTCACCGCTCCCGTTTAGACCCTCGCCTGCGCGGGCAGGATCGACGCTGATGAACCCCTTCAGACGCCGGTGAAAATAATAACCGCCTGGCCGCACCTTCCCGTCCTCGGAGCGCGGGCTCCAGCCCGCCTCAACACGGGTTCGCGTAAAATCGCCCGTTAACTGGAACCATCCAGCTCGGCCCCGTGGCACTCGGCAGGGCTGAGCGCACACCAAATTGGCGGGCCTCAAAACTGGCCGCGCAAACCACACCCCGTTGTGTCGGCGGGGCGCCCACAATCACCGGCCGGCCCCGCAATTCCGGATGGTCGCGTTGTTCCACCGAGGCAAAAAACGCGTCCATATCCAGATGGAGGATCACGCGAAACAGGGTGTCGCTCAAAGAATCCCCTCCCTCAACTGATCAGCAATAGCCGCGGCGGTTCGCCGGGGCGGGTTTCCGGTGCCCGATGAATGCAGGGCGGCACGGGGCTGCCCGGCCAATCCACCGCGATCCGCCACAGATGGCCCCGGCCAAAAACAAACGGCCGGGCTCCCGGTAGGGGCGCATAATGAAGATCGTAGCAATGCTCCTGCAAATAACTGCGAAAGGCTTCATCGTCCGCCCCGCCAAAGCCGCGGAGTAGTTCCGCCCGGGTGGCGGGCACATCGATGCGCCGGCGTGCCTCTTCGTTGCGCAAACCCTCACTGCACGCCCCGGAATAAGTGCACAGCCAGGTGTCGGTTTCCACCGTGGCGCTGTCGGCGTGCCAGGAAAACACATCCGTGGGCACCGGCTCCAGCGTCTCGTCCCGGGGATAGCCGTGGATGCAATTGAGCGCCGGGTCCAGTTGATGCTCGCGCAGCCGGCGTTGATCCTCCAGCAGTTGCGCCACGGCCAGGCGACCGGCCGTGCTCACTTCCAGCGCCCGCAACCGGTCCTCATCAATCGTGGTTATCGCCTCGCCCGGGCCCAGCCGCTCCACGATCTCGTCAAAATCCCCCGCCAATTCCCGTTGCCAGCACAGGGCGTTCACCCCCTGGGCGAACCGCGTGGTCACTAATTCGTGAAAACTATTCACGCGCTGAATGCGGGGATAATCGGCCGGCAGGGAGAATGTAAGCATGCGCCAAAAAGGCTAAACCGGGACCAGCGCCCTTGTCGAGTCCCCCACCGCAAAATGGAACGGGCACCGGGCAGCAAAACCCAATGCTGGCCATGGCGTGCCAGCCTCCACCCGGTTACCACCCGTGACCCAAAATTTATTTTAGCAGGCCGGACCCGCTCGTGTGTGCCACCAGTTGCTCATCCCCCGTCGCGGGAACTTCGCGTACCACGCCCACGCCCGGCGCGTAATACTTATATTCCACCCCCTCGCCGGCGGCGTGTTCGGCAATTTTCACACAATGTTTAAAGGTGCCTGCGGGCACGGTCACGGTCTCGTTAACGGCCACCACCACATCCGTTTCGCTGACCGTTGGGGAAACATCTTCGGATTTGAACTTGTCCCCGACTTTCGGCTGGGCCGGCAGCAGCATGCCCGGAATGTGCGTGTCTTTGCCCAGCAGCCAGGACCCCTCGTGGCTGGTCACCCGGCCCTCAGTATATTCATCCACGTCCTCGCCCAGATAATACACATTGCCCGCATCATCCTGGGCAAAATAGTCGGTCGCCACCTCCGCCAGCTGGCCATTTTCCCAGGCCCGATCCTCCACCGTCAGCGCCTCCACCGACTGCCCGCCAATTTGGAATGTTTTGCGCTTGTCCGGAAGTTGGGTGCGTTCCACGTGGGTGCGCTTCCCATCCTCGTGGCCATCCAGCACATCTTGTTTCAGGTAGGCGAGGGGCAGGTACGGATTGGTAATATCGCGGGAGTGGCTGAATTTCATCGGACCGGCTTTGGTTTGGTTGCGGACGGCCTGCTCGGCGGCGGCATCGGCCGCATCATCCGTCTTGATCGCCACCAACGTGCCGTCAGCTGTCACGTTCAGGTCCACGGGGTTGCCTTTTGGATCTTTAACCGCCGCCTCAAACAGGGTCATACCGTTCACCTTGTCCCCGGCGCTTTCTTGGTCCACCGGCTGCCCGGCCACCCCGCCATGGGCCAGAATGGTTTGCTGGACCGGCGCCGGAATTTCTTCCCATTTCAAAGTTGTTCCCGCCTGGCACGCCGACCCCAGACTCACCGCTAGGATCAGGGCGGCAAACCACCGGGCATTTTTTAAGAACTGTTGATTCATACTTTGGCTGGGGTAGGGGCTGTTTTTAATAGGGGAAATGAAAGCAAATCCATGAATAATTGACCAGAGTTTTAAATGAGGAAGCCGGTTGGTAAAGAATAAATGGAGCGGGCGAAGGGAATCGAACCCTCGTAACTAGTTTGGAAGACTAGCGCTCTACCATTGAGCTACGCCCGCATCCCCGACCCGGTCACTGGCATGCCCGGGTTTCCCGCCAACCGGACCCGGCCAAAACCGTTTTCGCGTTTTGCCGCATCAGTCACTAACCTCATATTAACCGCCGCGCTTGCCTTGTCAACCTCCCCGCGCTAGCCTTTCGCCCTGTGAATTCGTTGCTCCTCATCGGCGGACGCGTCCTCGACCCCGCCAGTCAATTCGATGCCATCGCCGATCTATTGATTTTGGATGGCAAAATTGCCGCCGTTGGTCCTCATTTGGCCGCTTCCGCCCCCGTCGGCATCCCCCGGCTGGAGGTCACGGGCCAGGTCGTCTGCCCCGGACTCATCGATTTGCACGTCCATTTTCGGGAACCCGGCCAAACCGCCAAGGAAACCATCGCGACCGGCATCCGCGCCGCCGCCCAGGGCGGCTTTACCTCCGTGGTTTGCATGCCCAACACCACCCCCGCCATTGATAATGCCGGCACCGTCGCGCTGATTGAAGAACGCGCACGCGAACAGGGCACCGTCAATGTCTATGTCACCGGGGCCATCACCAAGGCCATCGCCGGCGAGGAACTGGCCCCCATCGGCTCCCTCCACAAAGCCGGTGTCGTCGCCATTACCGACGACGGCCATTGCGTGCAGAATAATGAATTGATGCGCCGGGCCTGCGAATACGCCCGCATGTTTAACCTCCCGGTCATGGATCATTGCCAGGATTACTCCCTGGTCACCGATGGCGTCATGCACGAAGGCTACTGGAGCACCGCCCTGGGGCTGCGCGGCTGGCCCGCCGCGGGCGAGGAAATGATCGTGGCGCGCAACATCATGCTCGCCGAACTCACCGGCACCCGCATTCATTGCCAGCATTTGAGCGCCGCCGGCAGTGTGACCTTGCTTCGCGAGGCCAAAAAACGCGGCATTCCCATCTCCGGCGAGGCCTGCGCCCATCATTTTACCCTCACCGATGCCGCCGTGGCGGGCAGTGAACAATTTTGGAAACTGGATGGCCAGGGGATCCAGGGCTTTAAATCGCCCGCCCCGCCCTTGCCGGCGTGGCCCGCCTACGACACCCATTTCAAAATGAACCCCCCCCTGCGGTCCGCCAAAGACCGGGCGGCCATTTTGGAAGGCCTCGTCGACGGCACGATCGAAATTTTGTGCAGCGATCACGCGCCCCATTGCAATTACGAGAAGGAGGTCGAGTTTGATTATGCGCCCTTTGGCATCACCGGCCTGGAGAACGAATTGGCCTTGTCCCTCATGCAGTTGGTGCATAGCGGCCGCCTCTCCCTCGGGGCCATGCTCGCGAAATATACCGTGAATCCCGCCCGCCTGCTCAACCTGCCCAAGGGCACCCTCAGCGTCGGGGCGGATGCCGATGTCACCGTGCTGGATCCCGAACGTCCCTGGGTCTTCGAACGGGCCACCGCCGCCAGCAAATCCCACAATAACCCCTTCTACGGCTGGCCTTTGAAAGGCCGGGCCACCGCGACCATTGTCGCCGGGAAAGTGGTCTGGCAACTCCCGGCCACGCCCGCCGCCGGAACGTTCCCTGGACCAATCGCTTCCGTTCACTGAACATTTCCCAGGAATGGTGGTCTGATTACTATGAAAAAATACTTTTTCGGACTTATCGCCGGTTTTGCCCTCTGGCAGGCCAGCGCTGCGGATTTAACCTGGCAAACCGATGTCCCCAAGGCGTTGGCCCAGGCTAAAACCGAGAAAAAACTCGTCCTGCTCGATTTCACCGGTTCCGATTGGTGCATTTGGTGCAAAAAACTGGATGCCGACACCTTCAATCAGCCGGAATTTGCCACCTATGCCCAAACCAATCTGGTGCTGGTCCAAGTGGATTTCCCCAACCACAAGGAACAATCCGCCGAGCTAAAAGCCGCCAATGACGCTTTGCAGAAAAAATATAAGGTCGATGGCTTCCCCACCCTGGTCGCTTTAAAACCGGATGGCACCGTCGCCTGGCGCACCGATGGGTATCTTGAGGGCGGCCCCAAGGCCCTCATTACGCAACTGGATGCGGCCCACAAATAATAATTGTCCCTTTTTGGCAGGTTCCCGGCGCGGCAAAGATGCCGCGCCTTTTTTTTTGCTTCAGACCATCGTTTCGCCTAAACTCGGCCGCACCAGATGAACGCAATTTTAGCCCTTGAAGATGGCACGGTGTTTCGCGGCCAGGGTTTCGGCGCTCCGGCGTCGGCCTGTGGCGAGGTGTGTTTCAACACCTCCATGACCGGCTATCAGGAAATCCTTACCGATCCCTCCTACAAAGGCCAGATTGTCACCATGACCTACCCGTTAATCGGCAATTACGGGGTAAACCAGCAGGACGTGGAATCTTGGCGGACCCATGCCGCCGGCTTCGTCATTCGCGAATTATCCCCGGTCGTCAGCAATTGGCGCGCGGACTATTCCCTCTCCGATTATCTGGCCCAGAACGGCATTCCCGGCATCCAGGGCGTCGATACCCGGGCGCTGACCAAAAAACTCCGGGTGCGCGGGGCTTTGAACGGCTTTATCACCACCGAGGACATTTCTGAGGGCGAAGCCCTGGAGCGCGCCAAAAACTGGCCCGGCTTGGTCGGCGTGGACTACGTCAAGGAAGTCACTCATCCCCAGGCCTTTCGCTGGGATGAAAAAGACGAGCAAAGCGCTGAGTTCGACCTCGTGCGCGGCAATTTGCAAGTCGATGCCCGCCAGACCCGCAAACCCCTGCCGCCGGCCGATATCCCCATCGTGGCCTTTGATTACGGCATGAAATACAACATCTTGCGCCGCTTGCGCCAGCAAGGTTTTGCCGTCCAGGTTTTGCCCGCCACCGCCACCGCGGCCGACGCCTTGAAATACAAACCCGCCGGCATTTTCCTCTCCAACGGTCCCGGCGACCCGGCCGCCCTGGATTATATTGTGCGGGAAGTCCAGACCCTCACCGGCACCGGCATCCCCATTTTCGGCATTTGCCTGGGACACCAAATTTTGGGCCAGGCCCTGGGGGGCAAAACCTTCAAGCTCAAGTTCGGCCACCGTGGCGGCAACCAGCCCGTCAAGGATTTGGAATCCGGCCGGGTGGAAATCACCTCCCAAAACCATGGGTTTGCCGTGGATCCGGCCAGTTTGCCCGACAATGTGGCCGTCAACCGCATCAATTTGAACGATCAGACCGTGGAAGGCTTGCGCCACAAGACCAAGCCAATTTTTTGTGTCCAGTATCATCCGGAAGCCGCACCGGGCCCCCATGATTCGAATCCGTTGTTCGCCGAATTCCGGCAGTTGGTCGAAACCCGGGGTTGATTCGGTGAACGCCCCGAAAATACATTAGTGATTTGCGTTTGACTTGAAAGGGTCTCCACTGGTAATCATCACGTAGCAAATATGGCCAAACTAGTTATCCTCAATCAAGGCATGACCGGCCGCACGCACGAACTCACCGTGGATCGCACCACGATCGGGCGCGTTGACGATAACACGTTCCATATTCAGGACGCCTCCATCTCCAGCCACCACTGCGAAGTCCACTTGCGCGGTGCCGAAATTCTGATTCGCGACTTAAACTCCACGAACGGCACCTTCATCAACAACGAAAAGATTTCCGAGGCCGTTTTGAAACCCGGCCAGACCTTGCGTCTCGGCCAGGTGGAATTGAAACTCGACCCCGGGTCCAGTGGTGATTCCACCTCCCTGCCGGCCACGCCCGGCACTCCCTCCGCCCCCGCTCCCGCCAAGCCCCGTCAGGTCGATGCCACCATGGTCATCCCCCGCGGCGTCAGCATGGACCAGTTGGAACAGGGCGGCACCGGCAAAGGCCTGGCCTCCGCCACCGCTTTCTCCAAAAAGAAGAACAAGACCAACCTGATTTTTATCGGGGTCGGCGTTGTGGTGGCCATCATCATCATCGTCCTGCTCGTCATCGTTTTCAATCAGGTGCCCGCCAGCGGCAAATAGTCCGCTTTCCGAGCCATGATCCCATGGCTCAACTCTCTAGCACGCGTGATTTCCACGCGTCCTTGGCGTGAATTTCACGCCTTTTCAACCAGCTACCCAGGGATTTAAGCTCACATCCGCTGGCATGGCGTATGCTCCTGATCAGTCAGCTATGAATATCCCCCTAACTTATCGCGAACGCGCGTTTACTGTCTTGGAAGGATTGGTGGTGGTAGTGGTGCTCCTCTTGCTCCTGGCCATCCTCTTGCCCACCTTGAACCCGCCGCGCCGTCACGCCAGCCAATTCAACTGCGTTAACAACCTCAAACAAGTCGGCATCGACTGCCGCATTTGGGAGGGAGATCATGGCGATAATTACCCCATGAATGTCCCCGTGGCCCAAGGCGGAGCCCAGGAACTCATCGCCACCGGGAATGTCGCCGCTTGTTTCCAAGTCATGTCCAACGAACTGGCCACGCCGAAGCTCTTGGTTTGCTCGGCGGACACGCGCCACATCGCGGCCACCAATTTTGCAATGCTTCGGCAAACCACCAACCTCAGTTATTTTATTGGGTTCAGGGTTACGGAAAATGACCCGCAAGCCTCACTGTCTGGGGATGCCAACCTGATGCAAAACGGCCATCCCGTTTCCGCCGGTATCCTCGATTTATGGACCAATACCGCCTGCTGGACCCGCGATCGCCATGGCGAGGTGGGCTACGTATTGTTTACCGATGATTCAGTTCAGCCTGTCCGGCAAATCGGTTTCACCTCCGCCGCCGGAACCGATTACGCCACCAACCGCATCGTTGCCCCCTGAAGTGCCCCTGGCCTCGTGCCGGTCACGCCGAATCTGCCCGCCGCCCGGGCTTGCCGTTTGCCGATGGGGGCTTCGCGGAATTTTGGCGTTTGGCGTTTGAAGTTTCCCCTCTCCGCGTGCTATTTCTCCTCCCATGTGCGAGCTTGCGGACGTGAAACTCTTCTACACCGGCCCGGTCATCAACACCGAAATGCTGGTGGTCATGCTCGAGCAACACGGCATCGCCGCCACGCAGGCCTTTGTCGATCCCACCGCTCCGGATGATGGCGACCTCAGCCGTCCCGCCCAGGTCTTCGTGCCCGCCGCCAGCTATGATCACGCGCGCCGCTTGTTTTATACGGAGCGCGAAGATGAACTATAGGCTTGCGTGAGCTTCACGCCTTTATGCGTGAAATCCACGCATGTTACCCGCTAAACCCACCTTTTTCCCGCTGGCGCGGGCTGGCACAGGTTATGCTTTATAACCTCTCGCTATGAAACTCGCCCCTGCTCAAGGTCGCCCTGCCGGGTTTACCCTCGTGGAGTTGTTGGTCGTTCTGGCCATCATCAGCCTCCTCGCCGCCCTGCTCCTGCCCGGGCTCGTGCAAGGTAAAAAAGCCGCCAAACGGATTGTGTGCATCAATAATCTGCGCCAAATTGGGATTTCTTTCCAAATGTTTGCGCACGATCACAATACCCGTTTCCCCATGGAGGTGCCCGTGGCGGATGGCGGTTCCCTGGACTTTGTGCAAAATGATTTGCGGCCGGGCAGTCAGTTTTTTGATGCCTATCACAGTTTTAAAACCCTCGCCAGCGCCGGGGCCGCGCCCGCCGAATTCATTTGTCCGACGGATGACCGCCGGCCGGCCGCCAGCATGGCCAGCCTGGCCAATCCCAACGTCAGCTTTTTCATCGGGGTCAGCGCCCGTTATTTCCAGCCGAATTCCGTCCTGGCCGGTGACCGTAATATCGAATGGCCCGACGCCACCAATGCCACCCGGCAGACCGTGTCCGGTGGCCAGGTCCTCCGGTGGACCCGTGAGCTGCACTATTTTCAGGGCGATATTTTGTTCGCCGATGGCCGGGTCGAGAACCGCCGTCAACGCTGGGTACTGGCCAGCGACCCAACCGCCACCAATCCCAGCGTCATGCTGCTGCCCGCCCTCGGCCCCGTCGCCGCCTCCGGGCCCAATGCCAGTGCCAATGCTTATGCCCAAGGGTACGGCAGTCCGGGAGGCAATGCCTATCACCCGCCCAGCGGCAGTGGCAGTAACCAGCCGGCCCGGCCCTCCCGCCCCCTCCCATTGCCGCAATCCCAGCCTTCCGGCGGCAACCGGCCCTACCCCGCCACCCCCGACCCCGGCAGCTTCGCCAGCTCGCCCGGCGGCGCTGCCCCGGGCGGGACGGGCTCCGTCAGCCCGGCCACCAGCCATGGGCCGGCCGTGACGCCTCCCCCCCAGGAATCCGCCCCCAACCCATCGGATCCCGGCTTTTATTGGTTGAAAACCACCGTCAACCCCCTCTTCTTCCCCTATCATAGCGCGGCCGGAAGCTGGCTCCTGTTGCTCGTGATCGCCACGGTGTTGGGCGGCGTTTGGTGGCGTTTGTTCCGGGGCCAGAGCTAAACCCCACCCCCGCCAACCGCGCGGGATTCCGGCTGGCGTCCCGCCGGCCCGTTGGTTATGCTGCGGCCATGTTCGATACCATCAAGACCGGCATTGCCACCGCCACCGACAAGCTCACGCACTTGCGGAGGTTTCTTTGACGTCCCCACAACGCAAAAACGACTGGGCGAGTTAAACTCGCTGATGGCGTCCGACACCTTCTGGAATAATCGCGAATCCGCGCAGAAGCTCATTGATGAGAGCAACACCCTGCGCAACAAGATCGAGCCGCTGATCAATTCCGAGAAGCAACTCGACGATTTCCGCGTCATGGTGGAACTCGGCGAGGCCGAGCCGCCCGACGTCCAAGTGAAGCTGGAAAAGGAACTCGAGCGCGACCTGGACAAATTTTTCAAGTCCCTGGAAGCCATGGAGCTGCGCGTGTTCCTGAATGGACCGCACGACAAGAACAACTGCATTCTCACCATCAATTCCGGCGCCGGTGGCACCGAGGCCTGTGACTGGGCCAACATGCTCCTGCGCATGTACCAGCGCTGGGCCGAATCGCGCGGCTGGGAAGTTGAAATCACCGATGCCCTCCCCGGTGAAGGCGCCGGCATCAAGAGTGCCACCCTCCGCATCCAGGGCGAAAACGCCTACGGCTTCTGCAAGGCCGAGCGTGGCGTGCATCGCCTCGTGCGCATCTCCCCCTTCGACTCCAACAAACGCCGGCACACCAGCTTTTCCAGCGTGGATACCATTGCCGAGCTCGAGGAGAACACCACCGAAATCGTCATTCCCCCCAATGAATTTCACGTGGATACCTTCCGCTCCGGCGGCAAGGGCGGCCAGAACGTGAACAAGGTTGAAACCGCCGTGCGCATCACCCACTTGCCCACCGGTCTCGTCGTCGCGTCGCAAGCCCAGCGTTCGCAGCATCAAAACCGCGCCACCGCCATGGCCCTCCTGCTCTCGCGCATCTTCGCGCAGCGCCAGGACGCCGCCAAGGCCGAGATGGAACGGTTTTATGGCGACAAAGGCAGCGTGTCCTGGGGCAACCAGATTCGCAGTTATGTCTTCCAGCCCTACCGCATGGTCAAAGACCTGCGCACCGGGGTGGAAACCAGCGATGTCCAGGGCGTCATGGATGGCAATCTCGATCCGTACGTCAATGGCTGGCTCCGCGCCGGCTGTCCGCTCAAGCGGATGCAGGGGGTGAAGGACGAGGAAGATTAAGTCTGTGAATATTCTCGACGAAATTGTGGAGCAAAAGCAGCGCGAAGTCGCGCTCCTCCCGGAACGCCTCATCGCCGCCGGTGATTTGCACGATGCCATGCTGGAACGCGGCGAACGCCGCGATTTCCTGGCCGCCCTGCGCCACCCGCGCGCCGGGGACATCGGCCTCATCGCCGAAGTGAAGAAAGCCTCGCCCTCCGCCGGCGTGATCTGTCCGAACTTCGATCCGGTGCGCATCGCCACGGAATACGAGGCCGCCGGTGCCAGTTGCCTTTCCGTGCTCACGGATGAAAAATTCTTCCAAGGCTCGCTGGCATACCTGCGGCAAATCCGCGCCGCCGTGAAGCTCCCCTTGCTCCGCAAGGATTTCATCATTGATGAACGCCAGATTCTCGAGGCGATTGAGTGGGGTGCCGACGCCATCCTCCTCATTGTGGCCATTCTGGATGATGCGCGCCTGAAACGGTTTCACAAGCTCGCCACCGAAGCCGGTCTGGCTGTACTGGTGGAAGTGCATGACGAAGAAGAACTCACCCGGGCTTTGGCGCTCGGCGCGGAACTCATCGGCGTCAACAATCGCAACCTAAAAACCTTTAAAGTGGATTTGGCCACCACCGAGCAGCTTGCGGAAAAACTCGCGGCGACGGGCAAAAGCCGCGCCATTTTGCTGGTCGCCGAAAGCGGCATTCACACCCGCGCCGATGTCGTGCGCCTGAAGCAATGCGGTGCCGCCGCCATCCTCGTCGGTGAATCGCTCGTGAAACACGGGAATATTCCCGCGAAGGTCAAAGAATTGATCGCGTAATCCCGTCGGCCCTTACATGGCCGCCGTCATCCGGTCGTAAATTTGCTGGGCCGCCATCCGGTTGTCCTCGCTGTCAAACGTGCCCACACTGATCTGAATGTTGGTCAGTGTGTCACCTTTCCGCGTTAATTGAATAATGACCGGCTGCTGCTTCGCGCTCAGGCCTTGCAGCCGGCCCGAAGCCCCGTCCTTCGCCGAGGACGTCACCGGAATCTGCAACCCCGCCAGCGCCCCCTTGGCCGCCTTCCAGGCTTTGTCCAGACTCACATTTTGGGTCACCTGCAACGTATTGCTCGCATACTTCACCGTCCCGTAAGCCGCCCCGGCCGCCACGCCCCCCACCAGCAGCAAGGCACAGCCCTGAACCAGGCACAGGCCCGCCACCAGCGTTAGCATAAAAAAGATTTGTTTACCGGTTTTCATAATGGATTAAATCGTCAATTTCACCGGAAGTCTAACGCCTGGCCGGACTTTATCAATAGGGTGTTACCCCCACCAGCCCGGCCCAAGAAGCCAAAGGATGCCTCGGCCAGACTGAGTTCAAGGTGTTGCATTGCCGCCGTGCTCCCGGTGCGTTGCATCAAATGAACAGACACCAGAGCCACTGGGCGGGAAACTCCTGGCGGCCGGGCAACCCTATGCCAAACAATATCCAGTGAAGTTTCCTTGGAACTCAGCCGTTGGAACTCGGCCGTTGGAACTCGGCCGTTGGAACTTGGATGTTGGTGCTTGGATGTTGGTGCTTGGATGTTGGTGCTTGGATGTTGGTGCTTGGCCCTTCCCCCTTGTCCCCAGTACTGGTGACTGGCTGGTGACGGCGAATCTGGTAGATTGGTCATGTGTTGGACGCGCTCAGTTCTCAAGTGCGTTGTGTGTGATAAGCCCGGAGTTGTGTCCGGGCTTTCTCTTTTCAAGCAGGGCCATTTTTCCCGTATCCAGCGCGCAACCCATTGGGGCGGGCCATTTTTCCGGCCGTTCGCGGAAACGGTCGCTTGCCCCGGTCCGTGGTCGTATGCTAAAATAGCGCGTGCATGTGCCATCAGAATGCTTTCCTGCAACTCCCGCCGCCACTGACGCGCGCGGACTGTCTGGCCCGGCGCAACTTGCGGTAAACCCCATGGCAGTAACCCAATCCCAATTATGAAACCGATTCTGCCGCTCTTCATCATGGTGGATGCCTGTGGATGGGAGATCATTCGCAACGACCCCTTCGGAAAGAATTTCGCGCCCCAACGCAAGAAACTGGAGTCCGTGTTCGGTTACAGCTCCACCTGCGTGCCCTCCATTCTCTCCGGCCGCTGGCCCTTTGAGCATCGCAACTGGTGTTATTTCGTTTACGATCCCAAGAACTCCCCCTTCCGTTCGCTGCGCTGGCTGCGCTGGCTGCCCACGGCCGTCACCGGCCGGCGCATTTTCCGCCGGTACCTCACCAAGTTCGTGAAGGTGCAGCTCAAGTTTCGCGGGTACTTTGACCTGTACAACATCCCCTTCAAATACATCAACCTCTTCGACTTCACCGAGAAGAAGAGTCCGTTGCAGCCCGGGGGGATGAATTCCGGTCCGAATATTTTTGATTTCCTGGTCGGCCGCAAGATTCCGTATTTCGTCACCGACACGACCAAGAGCGAGGAGCAGAACCGGGATAACCTGATCGCCGCGATTGAGTCCGAGCGCATTGATTTTGCCTTTCAATACTGGGCCGGCCTGGATGGCTTGCTCCACATGGTGGGCAATCAATCCCCCGAAGTGCCCGCCAAGCTGCGCGTCTACGAGCAATGGCTGGAGCAGGTGCTGGCCGCCGCCCGCAACCACTACTCCGAGGTGCGCCTCTACATTTTCAGCGACCACGGCATGGCCAACTGCGACGAGCATGTGGACCTCAAGGCCCGCATCGACGCCCTGCCCGTGAAAATGGAAACGGATTACGCCGTGGTGTATGACTCCACCATGGCCCGCTTCTGGTTTTTCAATGACCAGGCCCGTCAGCTCATCATTGCCGCGTTGGGCCAAGTCCCCGAGGGCCGCATCGTGCCGGATGCCGAATTGAAGCACATGAACGCCCTGTTTGAGGACCGCTATTTTGGCGAGTTGATTTTCCTCATGCGCGAGGGCGTCTTGATTGTGCCCAGCCACATGGGCGAGCGCCCCATCCGGGCCATGCACGGGTATCATCCCACCGATCCCCAGAGTTACGCCGCCCTGCTGACGAACCAGCCCGCGATTCCGGAGGACATTACCCATATTCCGCACATCCACAAATTGATGGTGGCCCACGCCACCGCCGCCCAGGCGGCCAACCAGACCGCAGGGAAGCCGGCCTGATGAGTGATTCGCGCGCCCAGACCATCGTCCATGTTCCCCGCCGCTTCGTGGCGGAGGAATGGGGGGGCACCGAAACGGTGATCCTGGAAATCTCCCGCCAGCAGCAGCGGGCCGGGGCCGCGCCGGTGATCATGACCTCCATGGCACTGGCGAAGCTGCGCCATGAAACCATCGGCGGCGTGCCGGTGAAACGCTACCCCTACTGCTATCCCTTTTTCGGCTTGAGCGCCGCCGACCGCGCGGCCCTCGATAAAAAAGGCGGCAATCTCCTCTCGCTCTCCCTCTTTTACGCCCTCTATCGCGAGCCCAATGTCCGGCTCTTCCACGCGCACGCCCTCAAACGCGTGGGCGGCGAAGTGCGCACCGCGGCGCGGCTGCGCAAAAAGCCCTTCGTGGTGTCCTTGCATGGCGGCGTGTTTGATGTGCCCAAGGCCGAGCTGGGCACCATGCTCAAGCCCATTGAAAACAAAACCGAATGGGGCAAGCCTTTCGGTGCGCTGTTCGGCTCGCGCCAGGTGCTCACGGATGCCGATTACGTGATTTGCGTGGGCCAGAGCGAGATGGAAAAGGCACGCAAAGAACTCACCCACGACCGCATCGCCTATTTGCCGAACGGCGTCGATTGCGCCAAGTTCGCCACCGGCGACGGCGCGGCCTTCCGCGCGCAACACGGCATTCCCGCCGACGCGTTCCTGGTGCTGAACATCAGCCGGATTGACGCGCAGAAAAATCAATTGCTCCTGCTCGTCGCCTTTGCCCGGTTCCGGCGCACCGAGCCCAAAGCCTTTCTCGTGCTCATCGGCCCCGAAACCCAGCCCAGCTATGCCGCGCAATTGCGGGAACTGGTCCAGACCGAAAACCTGGACGGTTCCGTCAAAATTTTGCCCGGCATGCGCAATGACCAGCCCGAGCTGGTGCAGGCGTTTCACGCCGCGAATGTCTTTGTGCTGCCCTCCATGCATGAGCCGTTCGGCATTGTGGTGCTGGAGGCCTGGAGCGCGGGTCGCGCCGTCATTGCCAGTCGCGTCGGCGGCTTGCAGGCCCTCGTGCGCGATGGCGACACCGGGCTCTTCCTGGATCCCAACGCCCCGGCCGCCGCCGCCGATCTGGCCGCCCAACTCACCCGGCTCGCGGCCGACCCCCCATTCTGCGCCGCCCTGGGCGAGGCCGGCCGGCGCGAGGCCCGCGCCCATTACGACTGGCAGCAAATCGGACAACAATTGGAGAACCTTTATCAGCGCGCCGAGGAACATTGCGCGCGCCGCTCATGACGAACGACCAGGTCAATAAAACCGTGGTGAAAAATGCCCTCACGGGCTATGTCCGCATTTTCATTCGCATGGGCCTGGGGCTCGTGACCTTCCGGATGCTGTATCAGGGGCTCAGCACCGTGCCGGAACAATTCGGTTTCTGGTCCCTGCTCTGGGCGGTGTTTGGTTACGGCATCCTCCTGGATTTCGGGTTTGGCTACTCGGCCCAAAAACGGGTGGCCGAGCTGAGCGTGCACCAGGACTGGCCGGGCTTGAGCCGGGTCCTGAGCACGATTTTCTTTTTCTACTGCATCATGGCCGCCGTGGCCGTCGGCGTGGGGGTGCTGGCCTCCGGGCCGCTGATTGATTTGTTCAAGGTCAGCGCCGCCCATCGCGAAGAATACCGCTTCATCATGATGGTGTTTCTCGCCGGCATCGGCCTCTGTTTCCCCTTTGGCATTTTTCCCGAAGTCTTGCAAGGCCAGCAGCGCATCGCCGCCAGCAACAACATCAGCATCATGGCCACCGTGCTGAATTTCATCGCCGTGGGCTGCGTCGTGTATTTCCACCTGAGCTTCCTCACGCTGGTGATCCTGTCGCTCCTCAGCATGCTGCTGCCGAACATTTACGCCGCCAAGCTTTCCATGGATCACCTGCCCGGCGTCCGCATCCGTCCCAGTCTCTTTTCCTGGGACACCATGTTCGACACCGGCAAATTCAGCGTCTATGCCTACACCAACACCCTGAGCAATGTGCTGCGCAACAAGACCGACCAGCCCGTCATCAGCAGCCTGCTCGGGGTCGCCGCCATCACGCCCTACCAGGCCGGCAGCAAGGTGGGCGAAATGTTCGGCATTCTCACCCGGCAAATCGCCGATGTGCTCTCCCCCTCCGCCGCCCACTTGCATGCCAAGGGCGATGCCCAGGCCTTGCGCACCATGATGATCAACGGCATGCGCTTCAGCGTGCTGGCGGCCACGCCCTTGTACGTGGTCACCGCCGCCTACGTGGACGGCGTCATCCGCCTGCTCACCGGCGTGAAAATCGTCACCGGGCCGATGTTCTGGGCCGGCGAGTTGCTGTTGTTTTGGTATTATTCCCTGGTGCTCACCCATTGGGTGTTCAAGACGATGTTCATGATGGCCGGCCAGGAACGCAAGATGATGCAACAGGGCGTCACCGAGGCCGTCTGCAACCTCGCGCTGAGCATCGGCCTGACCATTTGGATCAAACACGTCTGGGGCGTGGACTGGGGCATTCTGGGCGTGGCCCTCGGCTCAGTGGTCCCAACCTTTATCTTTGGCTGGGGCTTCATTTGGGGCTGGGCCGCCAAAGAAGCCGGGCTCGGCCGCTGGGCCCTCTTCCGGGAAGTCATTTTAAAAACCTGGGTGGCCAGTGTGCCCATGGCGTTGCTGGCCGCTGCCTTTCGGTTCCAACCCTGGTGGTTGAGTGGCAGTAACACGCTTCGCGTGCTGCTGGAGAGCAGTGTCGTGGTGGCGTTCGGACTGGTCGGCTTGTGGAAATTCGCCCTCAGCCCGGCGGAGCGCACCAGTTTTAGCGCGAAATTCGGGCGCAAATTCGGCGGCAGGGGGAAAGGCCGCACCGCATGAAACGCCTGCGCGTTTTGTATCTGGACACGCCCTTTGAAAATGTTTCCGGCGGGGACAAAAACCGCAGCCGTTTTCTCTGGTGGGCGCTCGGCGAACGCTTTGATGTCAGCCTGGTCTTGCTGGGGACCGCCGGCAAAACGCCCCCACCCGCCGGCCATTTTACCCCGCTGGCCACGTTACCCTCCCTGCCTCCGCCCTTTCCCCGGCCCGGCGCGGCCCCCGCCTTTGCCGCCGCCGATCAGGCCCGCTTCGTGCAAATCGTGCGCGACGGTAATTTTGACGTCGTATTCGGCCGCTTCACCGTCGGCTATGAATTGCTCGACCGCGTGGCGCGTGAACTCCCGGACCTCACCATTGTCGTGGACGTGGACATGGTGTCCTCCCGCCTCGTGGCCCTCACCTGGGCCGCCCACCGTTCCTTTAAGAAACGCTGGTTCTTGTTCGAGAAATGGAAGCTCCAATATTTTGAGCGGCAACTGTTCCGCCAGCCCTGGCTGTTTCTCTTCACCAACGGCACCGAGTTGGAAGGCGTGCGCGCGGAGGTCGCCCCCAAAGCCGCGTCTGGCAAATTCGCGCTGCTCCCCAACATCATGCCCCCCGCGCGCGAGCTGCATCCCCCCCGCCAGCCCGTCATTTTATTTTTCGGCAGTCTCGATTCCTCCGCCAATGTGGACGGCTTCCAATTCCTCGTGGATGAAGTGCTGCCCCTCATCGAGGCGGATTTAAAGCGAGGCGGCGTGCGCCTGCGGGTGGTGGGCAAAAATCCCCCGCCGGCCTTCGCCGAGAAATTGCGGGCCCGCGGCACCGACCGCGTGGACCTCGTCGGACCCGTGGATTCCGTGGAACTCGCGCTCGCCGAATGTTTGTTTGTGCTGCTGCCCCTGCGCATCGCCTCAGGCACCCGCACCCGCATCCTCGAGGCCGCCGCGCTCGGCCGCGCGGTCGTTACCACCACCATTGGCGCCGAGGGCCTGGACCTGGGCGACACCGTGTCGATCGGAGACTCTGCCGCCGAACTCGCCGCCCACACCCGCGCGCTCCTCGCCGACCCGGCGGCGGCCGAAGCCTTGGGCCGCCGGCTCCAGCAACGTTCCCTCTCGCTCTACGCCACCGCCAAAGTCGCCAATGACCTGGCCCAGGCCGTGATTAATTTTGCCGGCCGCACGGAGGGCGCCACCCCATGAGCGATCCCCTCGTCAGCATCATCATGCGCTCCTACAACGAGGCTTGGGCGCTCCAAGGCACGCTCCCCGCCCTCGCCGCGCAGGACTACCAAAACTGGGAGCTCATCGTCATTGATTCCGGTTCCACCGATGGTTCACAAGCGCTCATCCGCGCCGCCCGCCCAGCTCACTTCGTGCAAATCACCCCGGCCGAGTACAACCCCAGCCGCGTGATGAACCAGGGCATGCGCCTCGCCAAATCCGATTTTGGCATTTTCCTGAACGCCGACGCCACCCCCCAGGGCCGCGACTGGTTGCGACCCCTGGTGACCGCGCTGCAAAACCCCCGGGTGGCCGCGTGTTTTGGACGGCAGATTCCCCGGCCCGATTGCCAGGCCGTCTTCGCCAGTGATTACGACCGCTGCTTCGGCCCGCAGCGCGAATCGGCCGGCTGGGACCATTTCTTCAGCATGGTCAGCAGCGGCCTGCGGCGCGACGTGTGGAATTTGCGCGGCTTCCGCGAGGATTTGCAATACGCCGAGGACGACGAATACACCCGCTGGTGCCGGGCCCAGGGCTACGACATGGTGTATGTGCCCGCATCCGTGGCCATGCACTCCCACAATTACACCGCCCCGCAAATATACAAACGCGCCTTTGGCGATGCCCGGGCCCTCGCCGCCACCTGGAGCGGGTCGCCCGGGGAGTTTAATTTTGTCAAAACCGTCCTCCTCGGCTGGGCGCAGGATCTGCGGAAGGATCTTAAATTTTGCCGGCGCGAACACCGGCTCGGCGAACTCCCCCACGCCGCCCGCATTCGCTGGCATCAGCGGCGTGGGCGGCTGGCCGGTTTTCAGCAGGGCTGGAAAGATTACCAAAGGGGACCGGCATGAGCGAATTGCGTTTCACCCAGGACGGCAGCCCCGCGCTTGAGGCCCACTTGCAGCACACCTGCGAGCAGGTTTTGGCCGGGGTGCAAAAACTAATTCCCGCCGACCGCCTCGAAGGCCTGCTGCTCGGTGGCGGCTACGGCCGCGGCGAAGGCGGGGTCTTGCGCACGCCCGCCGGCGACCAGCCCTACAACGACCTCGAGTTTTACGTCTTCGTGCGCGGCCAGGCCGTCCTCGCGGAACGCCAGTACCGCCAGCCCCTGCATGAACTGGGCGAATCCCTGTCCCCCGCCGCCGGCCTCGAGGTCGAGTTCAAAGTCCTCACCCTGGACAAACTCCGGACCAGCCCGCCCAGCATGTTTTATTATGACCTCGTCATGGGCCATCGCTGGTTCGCCGGGGAGGACACCCTGCTCGCAGGTTGCGAACCGCATCGCGACGCCGCCCACATTCCGCTGCCCGAGGCTACCCGCCTCCTCATGAACCGTTGCTCCGGCCTGCTCTATGCGCTCGCCCGGCTTCAGGCCGAAAAATTTACCAGCGACGACGCCGATTTCGTCGGCCGCAATCTCGCCAAGGCCCAGCTCGCGTTTGGCGATGTGCTGCTCACCGCGCACGGCCAGTATCACTGGAGCTGCCAGGAACGCCATGCCCGCCTGGAACGCCTCGATTTCACGCCCATTCCCTGGGCCGCCCCCTTGAAATCGCAACACGCCGCCGGTGTGGAATTCAAGCTCCACCCCACCCGCTCCAACGCGACCCGCGCCGCCCTCACCGCCCGGCATCAGGAACTCAGCGCCCTCGGCGCCCAACTCTGGCTCTGGCTCGAAAGCCAGCGCCTCGGTCAGAAATTCACCTCCGCGCGCGCTTACGCCCTCAGTGGCGTGAACAAATGCCCGGAAACCTCCGGCCTCCGCAACCGCCTCGTCAACCTCCGCGCCTTCGGTCCCGCCGCCCTCGCCAGTGCCCGCTATCCGCGCGAACGCCTGCTCAATACCCTGCCGCTGTTGCTCTGGGAGGAAGCCGCCCGGTCCACCCCCGAATTATTGGCCCACCTGCAAAAACAGTTGCGCACCCCGGCGACGGACCTGGCCGGCTTGGTGGCGGCCTACAGTGTGATTTGGGGCCGGTTTAATTAGCCAGCGCATCCCATGGGCATCGCTTGGACCACTGCCCCCCCCCCGGAGCGCGTCCTTCAGGACGCCTCAACGCCGCCCTCCAAACCGCCGCCCCTCTGGCCAAATTACGACCCCGCCAAACCACCCGCCCTGAACCTTGCACTTGCGCAGGGTTGAATCCTTCCCTTAAATTTCCGTCCACCTGCATAATCCCATGACCACCTCCCGCACCCCGTCCCTGCAGCGAATTCGTATCCTGCTGGTGGTATTCATCATCGGCTTGGTCCTCAGCGGGGTCACCGCTTTCCCCCTGGCCACGGAACTGGAACTGCTCTTGCAAATCCTGGGTGCGCATCCCTGGCTCCATCAATCCGGGCTGTTCGCCTATCTGGCTAAAATTCATGCCGGCTTGGTCGATACCTATGCCAAATATCCCTTCGTCGCCTACGGCACCGACTGGCTGGCCTTTGCCCATTTGGTCATCGCCGTCGTATTCATTGGCCCGCTGCGGGACCCGGTAAAAAATATCTGGGTGATTGAATTTGGCATGATCGCCTGCGTCATGGTTCTGCCCCTCGCCCTGTGTGCCGGCGCGGTCCGCGAGATACCCCTCGGCTGGCGGTTGGTGGATTGCTCCTTTGGCGTGTTCGGCATCATCCCCCTCTGGCTGTGCCACCGGGAAATCCAGCGCCTCGCCAAAACTTAAAGACACCCCCGCCCCGGCATTGATTCCCGGGTCGCCCCGGTGCAAACTACCCGTCGTGGCTCTGAACAAACGTCTGCTCATCAAGAAAATCATCGAACGGCTCACCGCCGAACTCGCCGTCTATTACCGGGCCGCGCAGTTCTCGCGGGCCGAAGCCACCCACGAGCAGAACAAAGCCGAAAGCAAATACGACACCCGCGGCCTCGAAGCCTCCTACCTCGCCCGTGGCCAGTCCAAGCAGGCCGCCGAATTGGAAACCGCCATCGAAACCTACCGCGAACTCAAGCTCCGCGCCTTCGCCCCCGGCGAGCCCATCCAGACCGGCGCGGTCGTCGAAGTCGAGCAGGACGGCGATACCAATGCCTATTTCATCGGCCCCTGTGCCGGCGGCACCGAAATCCTCCAGGACAAGCGCGAAGTCCTCGTCATCACCCTCCAGTCCCCCTTGGGCGAACAATTGAAGGGCAAAAAAGCCGGCGACCGCCTGAAACTGCCTGGTCACAAGACCGATTACCGCATCGTTTCCGTCGGATAGATTGCGCCCCCCGGCCCGTTTCTGGCGGCACATTCTTCAACTCTTTTTGCCGAAATTCGTAATGCCTCTGCGGGCCGCATGGGTCATAATCGCCCCATGTCCACCTCCACCTTTGCCCTGCGGCGCGCCTGCGCCCTGCTCCTGACCGGCCTCGTGATCGGCTGCTCCGCCCGGGCCGACGCGCCCATGCCCCCGGTGGCCCTCCCGGATATTCCGTCGAAGGTCGTCAAACTCACCGATTTTGGGGCCGATGGTTCCGGGGCCACCCTGAATACCGCGGCCTTTGCCCGGGCCCTCGCCGCCCTGGCGCAAACCGGCGGCGGCGAACTCGACATCCCCCCCGGTCTCTGGCTCACCGGCCCCATCCAGCTCATCAGCCACCTCAACTTCCATTTGGAACGCGGCGCCCTCATCCAATTTTCCGGCGACTACCACCTGTACCCCCTCGCCGTCACCGATGTGCATGGGGAACAGCAAGTCGACGTGACCTCCCCGTTGCATGGGGAACATCTCGAGAGCGTCGCCATCACCGGCGACGGCATCATCGATGGCGGCGGCGCGGCCTGGCGGCCCGTGAAAAAGAGCAAGCTCAATGAATCCGAATGGCAGGCCCTCGTCAAATCCGGCGGCGTGCTCGATGCCAAAGGCAGCACGTGGTGGCCCAGCCCCGCCGCGCTGGCCGGCCAGCCCCGCTTGGCCGCCCTCCGGCAGGCCCATTCCCTGAACCCGGCCGATTATGCGCCCGTCCACCAATATCTCCGGCCCCGGATGGTCCGCCTGCTGGCCTGCCAGCGCGTCCTGCTGGAAGGCATCACCTTCCAGAATCCGCCCAACTGGACGCTGAACCCCGCCCTGTGCGCGGATGTCACGATCCGCCGTGTCACCGTGCACAATGCCCCCTCCGCCCAAAACAGCGATGCCCTTGATCTCGAATCCTGCCGCCGCGCCCTCATTTGCGACTCCACCTTTGACGCCGGCGACGATGGCATCTGCCTCAAGTCCGGCAAGGACGCCGCCGGCCGCCGCATCGGCGTGCCCACCGAGGATGTCCTCGTGACCGGCTGCACCGTATACCATGCGCATGGCGGCTTCACCATTGGCAGCGAAATGTCCGGGGGCGTGCGCCATGTCCGGGTGGAAAACTGCACCTTCCTCGGCACCGAGGTCGGCCTCCGGTTCAAAAGCACCCGCGGCCGGGGCGGCGTGGTCGAGGATATTAACATTTCCCACATTCGCATGCAGGACATCACCGCCGCCGCCATCAATTTCGACCTGTATTATGGCGGCAAATCCGCCCTCGAAGCGGATGACGGTCCGGCCGACGCCCCCGTCCCCGCCGTCAGCGAGACCACCCCGCAATTCCGCGACATCCATCTGGCGAACATCCTCTGTCGCGGCGCGCGCCAGGCGCTGGTGCTCACCGGCCTGCCCGAGATGCCCCTCCACCACCTCACCTTCACCAACGTCGCCCTCACCGCCCGCACCGGCGCTTCTCTGACCGATGCCGAGGGCATCGTATTTGACCATGTGCAGATCACCCCCGCCACCGGCCCGGCGCTCACGCAAGTGCGGGTGAAAAACTCCCGCCTGGCCTTGCTGCCATAAAACCTGCCTTGGAATAAAATAATCTCGGCCGCCCCCGGGCAGTTCGCCGGCGCGGCGCGGGGGTTGCCGGGAAACGGCTTGGGAAGCCCGCCTTGCGGCCGGGCTTTGCCTGGGTACCTGCACCCGCTTTCAGGGAGGAGTTACTGCTTGCAGACTGCCCGCCACCGGGACTGCCGGCTCCAGCAACCGCTTCACCTCCACCAGTAATTGCGAGGGGCTGAACGGCTTGGTGAGATATACGGCTGCGCCGGAATTGGTGGCCTGGCTGCGGGTGAGTGCCTGGCCGCGCACGGTTAGCATGATCACCGGAATTTTGGCGGTCTCGGGCTTCGCTTTGAGCTGGGTGAGCGCGGTCAGGCCGTCCATTTCCGGCATGGACACGTCCATCACGATCAGGTCGGGCTGTTCCCGCGCGGCCAGTGCGAGTGCTTCCTTGCCGTTGCGGCCAATCACAATCTGGTAGCCCCCTTTCTTGATGCTCAATTCCGTGACCCGCAGCATGTGCGGCTCGTCGTCTACAATTAAAACTTTCATGCTTGTTTGGGAGGATTCAAGTTTTTCGCACCGGTCCGGCGTTCCGCCAGGAGTAAAAAGGTCTGGTCATCCCCGGCGGGGATGCCTTGTTCGTGCGCCTCCACGATGGCAATCAGCGCTGCCTTGGTTTCTTCCGCCCCCCGCCCGGCCTTCGCGCCCTGGCTCAGGCATTTTTCCAGGGGACTCAGCCACAGCAATTGTCCCTCTGGATCGCGCGCCTCCGTGAGACCGTCGGTGAACAATAGTAAATTGCCCCCCGCTGGCAGCAGCACCGTGCGCTCCGTATAAACCGAATCTCCCAGCACCCCCAGCGGCAGTCCGGATTGTTCCACCTCCTGCGAGCGCCCGTCATTCCCCGCCAGCAACATCGGCGGATGCCCGGCGGCGGAAATGACGATGGACCGCTCCTGCGGATTGAACAGGACCAACTGCGCCGTGATAAACATTTCCACCTGGTCCAGATCCGCAAACAACGCCCGGTTCAGCATCGTCAGCAGCGCGGCGGGCGAGCGTTCCCGTTCCGCCTCCGCGCGCAACTGGCTGCGGAAAATCGCCGCGAACATGGCCGCCGACACCCCCTTGCCCATCACATCCGCAATCGCCATGAGCACTTTCCCACCGGGGGTTTCGAACGCATCATAAAAATCGCCCCCCACCTGCCGGGCGCTCTGATAATGCCCCACCAACTGGTAGCCCGGCAGCACCGGCAGGGTCTTCGGCAGCAGCGACCGCTGGATGTCCGCCGCGATTTTTAAATCACGGGCCGTCAATTGCGTCTGCACTTGCTGCTTCTGGAAGTGCGCGTTGCGGATTTGGATGCCCAGGAAATCCCCAAAGGTCTGGATAATGCTCACCTGGCCGGCCTGAAAGGGCTTGTCCGCCAGATACCGGCCCACGCTCAGCACCCCCACCAGCCGGTCGTTGATCACGATCGGATGCGCAAATCCGGTGCCCTGCCCGGTCACACTCACCAGCGGATCCACCGCCGCCACCCGTTGCAGCGTCCCGTCAAACCACACATCCATCCGCAAACTCGCCGCGCGTATTTCCAGGGACACATCCGCTTCCCCGGCATTTTCCATGTCCAGAACCTCCCGCCCGGTGAGGTCCACGGAACTGACCACCAATTTCAGCGCCTCGTTCTCGTCCACCAACCGCAGCACGAACCAGTCGGCCGCCCCAATCTTGCACACCTCCACCAGCCATTTGCGGGCGAACTCCTCGGGCTGCGGCTGGTCGGCCAGTTCTGCGCTGTACCGGAAAATCGTGGAGAGGCTTTCGTACGCCGAGGCCAGCTCCTCCGTCATCAGCTCCAGCGTGGATTCGGACGCCGCCAGCTGTTCGGTCAGTGCCTCATCCGCCACCGTGGCCGGTGGTCCGCTGGGAGGCATCTCCCGCGCCGGCCGCCGCTTCCGCAACACCAGCCAGTTTTCCCCCTTGCCCCGCCAGTACGCCGCCTCATCCGTCAGCGTTTTGATGAGAAACAACCCGCGTCCGTTCTCGCTGTCCGGCTCGGGTAATGCCACCTCTTCCGGCATTTCAAACCCCGGGCCCTGGTCGCGAATACGCGCCTCCACCCACTGGTCATCCACGTAAAATTCAAACCGCACCGGCTTGTGCTTTTGCCCTTCCAGCGCGTAGTACACCGCATTGTTGCCCGCCTCCGCCAGCACCAGCTCCCAGTGGTCCAGTTCCGGCTCCGCCAGGCCGGCCGCGCGCAGTTCCTCCCGGCTTTGCCGCCCGGCCTCCCGCACGCTGGTCAGTTCACACGGAAAGTCCAGGGCAAACTTCCGCACCCAATGTTTGGTCACCTCATTCACAAGGGGCGGGGGATGATTTCGAAAATTTGGTCCAGTTGCAGAATGTGAAACATCTCCTCAATCAACGGTGAGGGATGCAACAACCGCACCCGCCCGCCGCGCACGCAGATGGTCTTGTGAATGGAAATGAGCGCCCCCAGCCCGTTGCTGTCCACACTGCGGGTATTCCGGAGATCCACCTCCACCGTCAGATGTTCCGGGGCCAGCGCCCCCCGGACGAAATCCTTGAACGCGCGGCTGTTGTCCGAGGTCAGGGTGGGCAGGTCCGTGACCAGCAACGTCGCCCCATTTTTTTCGGTTCGCATAAGCTTTTAGTAAACACTTGGTATTGGTCGCTGAATCTCAGTTGCGGGCAAAACCCCGCCTTTTGCCCCGCCCCGCCAGTCCCGCCCGCTGGTGGCGGGCGGCCACCGTCCCGGTCGGTTCGGCCGGCGCGTCGTTTTACGTTTTTACGATCTCAAACACCCGGTGCAGCCGGGTCAATTCCAGAATTTGCTGCGCCGTGGGGGTGGGGTGCAAAATCCGCAGCACCGCGTGATTGGCCACCACCGTCTTGTGCAGCGCGATCAACGCGCCCAAGCCGCTGCTGTCCAAAAATTTCGTCTCGGATAAATCCACATCCAAATGGGTGGTCTGCGGAGTGAGCGCGCCGCGCACCGCGTCCCGGAAACCCAGCGCGTTGGCTGCGTTTAACTCGGTCAGCCCGCCAACCAACAGGGTGGTGCCTTGATGCTGAATTTTCATATGTCTGAGATTGCTGCGTTAAATTTTACTCTACTTTGCCGCGGAATGCATGGCAAATCACACGCCAAAAAATTTTCAGGTCCTTGTGCCGTCCCGGGTCCACCGCGTAAAAACTCGCATGCGCCCGCGTCTCATCACTCAGATCCTCCGGATCCCCCATGGCATCCGCCAGGCTGAACAGGCCAATCGGCACTGTCAGCCAGAGCTGGTCAAACTCGCCTTCCAACTGCCCCGCCTGCTCCGGCGACAATGGCCGGTTGCCCACCCACACAAATTGTCCCCGCACAATCTTCCACAACTGTGGCCAGCGCCGGGCCTTGCTGCCCAGCCCCCCCAGTTCGTAATAGACCAGCGTGTCGCCCACCGACCGGGCCGCGCGGGAGCCGCTGCGCTGGGCGATTTTCCGCCGGAACACCGGCTGTCCCGAACCGGCATTTTTCACCGCCGCCACCAGCACCAGCGGGCTGGTGGCCACCAGCGCCAGCAAGGCCAGCGCCCGCCCCGCCACATTCGTCGAGGCCGGCCGGGTGGGCGGACCCAGTTCGCCCAGCAGAAAATGATCCGTTACTTCCGTCACCGAACCATTCTTCAAATTCAACAAATCGCGCCCCCACGCCAGCGAATCCCGCACCTCCGTCAGCGCGCCCACATAGGTTTTGGGACCGATGATGCCATGCGAAATTTCCGCCCCGCTATCCACGTACACATCGTCCTCCACGATGCTGTCCGGCCCCACCACCACCCGCGGCCCCAGCCAGACATTGGCCCCGATCCAGCACGGAGCCTTGAGCTGCACACTCTCCGCCACCCGCGTGCGCAAGCCCAGGTAAACCCCGGGCGACACTTCCCGCATGCCCACCTTGTCCGGCGCCGCCTGGGCCATCCCCGCCAGCAAGGCCTTCTGCCACCCCGCATAACTCTCCCATAACGCCCGGTCCGGCCATTGCGGCAGCCGGTCCAGCAAATAAACATCGTTGGGCGCCGCCAGCCAGGGCCCCGCCCCGGTTTGATACTTCGCCCGGGCCTCCTCCACGCTCAGTTCCCGCGCCTCCGGAATGACCTCAATCTTCAAGCCCCACACCTCCCCCCGGCCCACAAACTTGCGAATGCGCTCCGGCCGGTCCGCCGCCAGCACCATCACCTCCCGCGCCCCGGCCGAAGCCAGAAACCCCAGCACCTGGCCCAGCACCGGCTGGCCCAGGTAGGGAGTCAGCGCCAGCGGCCGGCGCCGCGCCAGGGCCGCCACCGCTTTGCGATCTGCCGGACAAATAATCAGCGCCTTCATCACATGCCTTTGCCAAACAGAATGGCCGGAACCGTCTTCATCAAAATCACCACATCCTTCCAAAAACTCTGGCTCTCAATGTAGCGCACATCCAGGCTCACCTGCTCCGGAAAATCAATCGCATTGCGATCCCCAATCTCCAGCAGCCCGCCCTCCCGCTCACCCACCTGCCACAGGCACGTGATCCCCGGCTTCACCAAAAAACGGCGGCGATCCGCCTGCGTGTAAAGCGCCACTTCCCGCGGCACCGGCGGGCGCGGACCCACCAGCGACATGTCCCCCACCAGCACATTCCAGAACTGCGGCAGCTCATCCAGCGAACTCTTCCGCAGGATTTTGCCAATCTTCGTGATGCGCGGGTCATCCTTCATTTTAAAGGTGATCCCCGAGGCCTTCTCATTCTTCGCCAGCAAATCCTTCAAGCGCGCCTCTGCATCCACGCACATCGAGCGAAACTTGAGCATTTTAAACTCCCGCCCGTTCAACCCAATCCGGGTCTGCCGGAAAAACACCGGACCGCCGTCTTTCTTCACCAAAATGGCGATGATCAGAAAAACCACGGCAAAAGCCAGGATCGCCAGGATGCTGATGACAATGTCGAAGGCCCGTTTGAGGAAGAGGGTGGCATTAATCACCAGCTGCCACGAAATGCGCTTCCAGCGCACATAAGCGTTCAAGCGCGCCCGGCCCCAGGGCGTTTGCGCCGTGAGGAGGCGGGCCATTAACCGTTCACGTATTTCCTGCTCAGTCATTACGAGTTCTGCCCCTGCGTTAATTGTTGAACCATCCCGGCCAGGGTGTCCACCGCCGTCGCCACCGTCTCCGGCGTCACCACCAGTCTGGCCTGCTTCACTTGCGGCGCCACGTGGGCATCATGCATCGGCTTCACCTGCGACCGCCATTGGCGCAGCACCGAGGCCCGGCTGCGGGCCCGTTCCGCCTGGTCCCGCGCCAAACGCCGCGCCAGCCGCAGTTCTTCCGGGCAGTCCACAAATACCGTCATCGCATACAGCTTGCGGATGGCCGGGCGCCGCAGCAACCACAGACCATCAATCACCACCACCGGCCGGGGCTGCCAGACCCGGGGCCGCCCGTGCCGGGTATGCGTGGCAAAATCATACCGTGGCAGCTCCATCCTTTCCCCGCGCTGAATCCCCACCAGGCACTCCCGAAATAAATCCCAGTCAATCGCCTCCGGATGATCAAAATTCACCCGGGCCCGTTCCCGGGCCGGCCGGTCGGCGAGATCACGGTAAAAATCATCCAACGAAATCAGGCCCGCCTGCCCGCCCAGCCGGCGTTTCAACCGCCGCGCCAGCCAGGTCTTCCCCGACCCGCTGCCCCCGGTGATCGCAATTAATTGGACGGCCATTCCCGACAATGTGCCCTGCTCATCCACCCCATTCAAACCCGATTTCACAATTTCCACCGAATAAAATTGGTTAATCACCGGATTTCCCGGCGTTGGACCCGTGGCTCGCGGCTCCACCCACCGCGTTTTTGCCCCCGACGACCCGCGTCGTAAAGGTTTTATAATCAGATTGCTGTAGCGGCGCAAGTGGGAACCACCCGGGGAGAAATTGCGATGTCCGCCGCCTTGTCCCCAGTACTGGTGACTGGCGGGGGACGCCCCATCTGCTAATCTATTCTCGTGTTCGACGCCCTCAGTTCTCAAGTGCGTCGTGTGTGCAATCAGCCCGGAGTTGTGTCCGGGCTTTTTTATTGGCCTCCCCCCTCCCTCCCAGTATCGTTGCCCGCACATGACCATCCGCCGGATCCCCTCCTTCAGCCTCACCACCCTGCTGCTGGCCGCGCTGACCGCGCTGCACGCGGGCGAAGTGGCGGGCTTGCGCTGCGCTGACCTCACCAATCCCCTGGGCCTGGATGACCCCCGGCCGCAACTGAGTTGGCGGATCGAATCCCCGCGCCGCAACGAGCAGCAAACCGCCTGTCAGGTGCTGGTCGCCAGCTCAACCGCCCGGCTGCAAAAAGAGCAGGGCGATGTTTGGGACAGCGGAACGGTGCCCGCCAACGCCACCCAAATGGAGTATGCCGGCCCACCGCTCGTCGCCCGCCAGTCCTATTACTGGCAGGTCCGCTTTTGGGACCGCGCCGGCCAGCCCTCCGCCTGGAGCCCGCCGGCAACGTGGACCATGGGTTTGCCCCCCGGCGAGCCCTGGTCGGCCCAATGGATCACCGCCTCGCGCTGGTTCATGCCGCCCGCCTGCCGTCCCGCCGGCTTCGTCGCCCGTGCCGGCGGCTGGGCCGATGTGGATTTGGGCCGGCCGTTTCCCATCGAGGCCATCAAACTATATTTTGCCGATCCCCACGCCGCGCCGAAACGCTTCCAGATTCTTGGGGCCAACGATCTCGCATTTTCCCACCCGCAAGTCCTCGTGGACCAGTCCGCCACGGATTACCTGCCCACCGGCACCGGACCCCAGGTGTTTGCCGTCAAAGGCGCCCCCTTCCGCCGGATTCGGCTTTGGCTGGTCGACCCCTCCGCCCAGGCACCTGACCGGCCGCTGCCGGTGCCTACCGGACCCGCCACTGCCACCACTGAATACGCCGTGCGGCAAATGGAGGTGCTGTCCGGTGGCGTCAATGTGGCGCTCCAGCGGCCCACCCGCGAGTTTGGCACCCAATGGGATCATGGCCACGCCGTTTTTCTCGTCGATGGCCGGCCCTCGGCCGACGACGGTAACGACTGCCCGCCGGATGCCTGTCCCACCACCGCCGCGCCCCTGTTGCGCCAGACCTTCCAGGTTCCGCAACCCGTGCGGCGCGCCACCCTGTATGTCGCCGCCCTGGGTTTCGCCGATGTCACCCTGAACGGGCACCCCGTCACGGATCGCGTGCTCGGCCCGCCCTTTACGGACTACACCAAACGGGTGGTTTACCTCACCCATGATCTTACGCCGCTGCTGCACCCGGGCGAAAATGTCCTCGGGGTGGTCCTGGGCAACGGCTTTTTCAGCACGCCCCATGGTGGCTTTGGCGAACGCCACGGCGGCCACGGGCCGCCGCGCGTCTTGCTTCAGGCCGAAATCGAATATGTCAACGGCACCCGCCAGGTCGTCAATTCCGATGCCACCTGGAAATGGTCGCGCAGCGCCATTGTCGAAAACGATACCTTCGCCGGTTACACCGAAGATCGGCGGCTGGACCAACCCGGCTGGGATCGCCCCGGTTTTAACGCCACCGGATGGCTGCCCGTCGCGCTCAGCACCGGCCTTGGCGGTAAATGGGTTGCCCCCACCGGGCCGGCGATCCGCGTGGTCGGTGAACTCCAACCCAGCCGCGTGACGAATAATCATGCGTATTTTCCCGTGCTCAGCGCCGGCTGGCCCCGCGTGCAAGTGACCGGCCACGCCGGGCAGACCATCACCGTCCTCGGCACCGCCCGCAACTACCACGCCCCGCCGCTCACCTTCACCCTGGCCTCGAATGGCCCCGCCGTCCTCGAACCGCGTTTCATGTACCTTTCCGGCCCGCTGGAAATTGAGGTCCGGGGCTTGACCGAACCCCTCACCCCCGGCGCCGTCACCCTCCAACTCGTCCACGCCGATTTGCCCCCGGCCGGAACCTTCGCCTGCGCCAACCCCTGGTTGAATCAAATCTACGCCGCCCTCCTCCAAACCCACCTCAACTACAACGGCGACCAGCCCATGGATCCCATGCGCGAGAAACAAGGCTGGACCCAGGACATGCAGGGAATGTTTGAGACCGCCGCGTATCTCACCGATGTGGCCGGCCTCTATCGTAAATGGTGGTCCGATATGGCCGATGCCCAGGATGAAACCGGTTATCTCGGTTCCGTGTTGCCCCTCGTCGGCCGCCAGGTCTATGACTGGAACTCCCCCTGGTGGAGCGGTGTGGTCGTCCTGCTGCCCTGGCAGCATTATCAATATTATGGCGACCGCCGCCTGCTGGCCGAGGCCTACGAGCCCATGCGCCGTTATGTCGATTTTCTGGGCAACCTCACCGCCCGCGGCTCCGTGCGCGGCTGGAATGATTATCCCTATCTAAATACCGGCGCCTATTTGACCCGCCCCGGTGATGGCATTTTAAGCTGGCGCGGCGCGGGTGACTGGCAAAATCCCTATGGCGGCAGGGATGCCGTGGCCGCGCCGCTCTTGGACATGCCGGCCTGGTATCATTACGCCACCATCGTCAGCCAGACGGCGGCCGTGCTCGGCCGGCCGGCGGAGGCCCGGAAATATGCCGCCCTCGCCCAGGCGGTGCAAACCCGGTTCAATGACCAGTACCTGAATCCCGCCACCGGATTGTATGGCGGCCAGACGAACAACCAAACCGCCCAAGTGCTGCCCCTCGCGCTGGGGTTGGTCCCTGGCCCCCAGGCGGAATTAACCTGGCAGCAATTGCTCGCCGCCATCCATGCCCGCCGGAATCACCTCGGCACCGGCTTTGTCGGCCTCCCCTTCCTCCTCGCCACCTTGACCGATCATCGTGCGACCGCGCTGGCCAACCAAATCGTCAACCAGCACGATTATCCCAGCTGGCAAACCCTCATCCACGATGGGGTCCTCGCCGAAGGCTGGAATGGCGGCGGCGCCCAGATGCCTTCCTGCGGCGGTGCCATTGGCCAATGGCTCTATCAGGCCGTCTTGGGCATCCGCCCCGATCCCGCCGGTCCCGGCTTCAAAAAATTCCTGCTCGCGCCCCAGCCCGATCCCGCTTCCGGACTGACCTGGGCGCGCGGCAGCTATGCCTCCGCCCAGGGCCGCATCGTGAGCGATTGGCAATGCGAGCATGGACACTTTACCCTCCATGCCGTCATCCCCCCCAACACCACCGCCACCGTGTCTGTCCCGGCCAGGGACGCCGCCCAGGTGACCGAATCCGGCCAGCCCGCCGCCTCGGCCGAAGGCGTCACCTTCCTCCGCATGGAAAACCAGGTCGCCCTCTATACCGTCGGTTCCGGCACCTACCAGTTCCAGTCCGAGCTGCCGTAAACGCTCCCCGGCCATCGCCCGGAATGCAAACCCAGCCGCCAGGGTTAAGCCCGCCCAGGCCGTGCGTCCCTGCTGGCCATGGGTCAGTGAAATTACCGGTGGGAAGCGGCCTTCACCCGTGTCCCCAGTACTGGTGACTGGCTGGGGACGCCAAATCTGATAGCTTATGGATGTGTTCGACGCGCTCAGTTCTCAAGTGCGTTGTGTGTCATCAGCCCGGAGTTGTGTCCGGGCTTTTCTTTTATCGACAGGGCATTCATCGCCTTATTTCATGCGGTTTTCAAGAGTTTTCTCATTTGACTTGCGGTAACTTTGGGTAACCGGAACCTACCAATTTCCTAGTTTTACTTGCAGTTTTACTGGCAGCCCACTGGCACTGCCAGCGGGCAATCGGGTCAATTCAAGCCGGGCTTCCCAGGCGGGAATTCAATGTTCCTCAGCATGTCGGGACACTCGAACGCCAAGTCCGCCACGACGTCGCGCGGCATCCAGTTGGTCATCAGGAAATGAAACGTCTCGGGCACGGTCAAGGCCACGACGGGAGTTTTGGGATCGCCGAATTTGCCGTCGTTCATGGGCCAGACTTTGAGATAGTAGCAATGGCCTTCCGGATGGCGCCAGAGCTCCCATTCCCAATGTTCGCTGTTGAACATGGACTCGAGGATGCTCTCCGATCCATCTTCCATGACGTCGTTTTGCGGGACGACGAAATTCTTGGGCCAGTCGGGGCTGGCAAGGAGGATGGCTTTCCAATCGGACTTAGGGGATGGCGGCAACGGTTTCATGCGATGGCGGCACCAGCATACACGCCCTTGATTTCCGATGCCAGCGCTTGTGCTTTTAACTGGTTTGCCGGCTGCCCGGACCGGACGAAAATCCGAAGGGATAATTTCCGGATGAACGGCCTAGTCCGGGCCATGTGATAATCTGTTGGCGTGTGGGCGCGATGCGGTGAAGCTTCCGTCGCAGCAAACCGCGCATTCACCAAAATAGACAAAAAAGCAGGCATGAAGTATTTAATCTCGTGCCTGCAATCAGCCATCACTATTTGCCACAGGTCTATCTTCGCCGCTTTACCCCGCGCGATAACCGAAAACTTTTGTGGGAATTTGACAAATCTACAGGCGCTTTAATCGAATCGAGTCCAAAAAAGTGCGGCTGCGAGGATTACTACCACGCCTTCAAAAGAAACGATGGATCACTGGACACCGAATCCATCGAATTGGATCTAGGACGAATTGAAACAAAAATCGATTCGGTTTACGAAGCAATCCGAATGCAGCGCCCTTTGAGCGCCACCGAGTGGAGGGCATTTCATGTATTTGCCGGGTCAATGGCTGTCCGGGTCCCCGCATTTATTGACAGATTTCATAAATTCGCGTCCGATGTTTTGGAGCATGGTTTCGAGATTACCAAGACCACCCCTGAGTTTATTAAGCGCAGCCAAGAATTAGGTGTTCCACCGGAATCACTGGCAAATATCAAGGCCACCGTCGACCGTGATTTTTCGCTCCTTATGTGCCTAGAGGCCATGCACACACCGATCGAACTATTCTCCAAGATGCAATGGCAGTTTGTGCAATCATCTGGCGCAAATAATTTCATAACAGGAGACAATCCAGTTTTTCACTGCGTTCCCGATCGCGATCCTGGAAGCATATTCCCTCCTGGGCTCGCCGACAAAGACGTTGAGATTACATTCCCAATGTCGAGGACAACATGTGCGGTGGGGGCTTGGCGACCTTCAAAAGTTTTATACAGGAACGTTGGTGACGAGACCGTCCAACTCATAAACTCCAGGACTGCTGCTGCCTCACTACGCTATCTTTATAGCCCGACCAGAACCGCAAAGGAATTTGAGCCACGCTCAAAACAAGCAAAATCCAAGTGATGTAATAAATTTGCGGCATGAGCAGGCGATACGCGGTGGCGATTGGCCAAAAAGTTTTTCCTAGTCTGTCGCGGTATATCGAGATCATCGATATATGCATCATGTGCGCAGACGTTTAGCCTCTTGAAGGCAGGCATACCCTTCAGATTGCCGGCCAATGGCAAGTAGGGCACAACCTTTGTTGTTCCATGCGCTGGCATCGCGTGGATCGAGGGCAATGGTCCGGTCAAAGCAAACGACAGCCTCCTGCCCGCGTTTCAACGCTAGTAACGCCGCGCCCAAGTTACACCAAATAATTGCGTTGCTCGGATCTATGGCGAGTCCCTTCTCGTAGCTGCGAATTGCCTCGGCGTTATTGCCCTCTTGCTGATAATCCGAGCCGAGTTGGAAATATCGGTTGGCTTCAGGAGCGAGCAACCTCCGGCATTGCTCAATACCCTTGGCGGCATTCGGGTCACCAAGTTTCTGCGCTTCCTGAAAACACTTGAGCGCTTCCTGAAAGCGCCCCTGTTTGCCAAATTCGTCACCCCTGTAAAGCCATTCGGTGGCTTGTTCCTGGTTGGACCCGTCGCGATGGGCGAGAGATTGCGCTTGCATCAAAAAGCTTTTCGCTTGGGCATCTTCCGGGGATAGTTTGATGACCTGCTGCAAAGCTTTGATTTGGCCATCTACGTCGCCACAATTTTGGTGGCAGAGTGAGAGATTGAACCAAGCCCTCGCATCATTAGGATCTAAAGCAACCAATTTAAGGAGCACTTCAGTAGCTCTTTTCGCACCCCGGCAGCGAAGGAAACATTCAGAGGCAATTTTCAAAACATTTATCTTTTCAGGCCGCCAAAACAGAGCCAGTTCACATAATTTCCTAGCGTCTTCTAATTCACCGTCCGCAATGTGCAGTTGAGCCAGGCCAATCATTGCGCCAGTGTTTTCCGGTTCTATCAGCAAAGATTGTGAGTATGCTTTTTTGGCCTCTGAGAGCCTGCCAACATTAGCAAGGTTACCGCCCAAGTTATTCCAAGCTGCTGTGCTGTATTGGTCTATTTGAAGGGACTTTTCAGTTGCCTGGATTGCCTCTCGTCTCATTCCAATTTTTGTGAACGCCGCGCCGAGTTCGGTATAAACTTCCGAGGCTTCCGGCCAATGCGTGGTCATTTCTTTGAGCTTCGCTATTGCCTCTTCGGCGCGGCCCAAATTGTGG
>CAIZWI010000245.1 GCA_903936645.1 uncultured Verrucomicrobia subdivision 3 bacterium | reverse complement strand
TGGGACCAGCCCAGGGCCTGGACGGCGGCATCGGCCGCGGCGCGCGTGCTGGCGGGTTCAGTGCCGATGAAGGTGTGCTCGCGGTTGGATTTGTTCCAGACCGGAATGAAACTGGCGCCCAGCTCGGTGGCGAGACGGCAGGCTTGCAACTGCGCCTTGCCCTGGTGGGCAAAACGGTCGCCCATGCCGAAGGAATATTTGCCCAGAGGCAGGTATTGATTCATAAATAAAATAGTGCTGTGTGAGTCTGTTTGTTTGCCGCAGGGTAGCAAAGTCACCCGGTAATGCACCCTCGGCGTTCTGCATTTCTATTTGAGAAATATGCACTGGATAATCGCCCAAACCCCCGGGGCGGGCCAAGAAAAATAAAAAACCCGGTCGGGGAACCCCGACCGGGTAAAGCGGATTTCAGCCTTTGGGACGCAGGGCTTTCCAGAGCCAGCCAAAGGGATCGTAGTATTCATCCACCACACGTTCCTTGAGCGGAATGATGGCGTTGTCGGTAATGGTAATGTGCTCGGGGCACACCTTGGTGCAGCATTTGGTGATGTTGCAGAAACCAATGCCGTGGGCTTGCTTCAATTCTTCCAACCGGTCCTCGGTGTCCAACGGATGCATTTCCAAGGCGGCGGTGTATACGAGGAAGCGGGGGCCGATAAATTCCTCGTGCTTGTGATGGTCGCGCAGCACGTGGCAAACATCCTGGCAGAGGAAGCATTCGATGCACTTGCGGAATTCCTGGACCCGGTCCACATCCTCCTGCTGCATGCGCCAGGAGCCGTCCGGGGCATCGGGGGTGCGGGGCTTGAATTTTTTGATCTTGGTCTTGACGCGGAAATTCCAGGAAACATCGGTGACCAGGTCGCGAATGCTGGGGAAGGCCCGCATGGGCTCAATCGTGATGGGCTTGGAAATGTCGAGGGTGTCCATGCGGGTCATGCACATGAGCTTGGGCATGCCGTTGACTTCGGCGGAGCAGGAGCCGCATTTGCCGGCCTTGCAATTCCAGCGGCAGGCGAGGTCATTCGCCTGGGTGGCCTGGATTTTGTGGACGACGTCGAGGACGACGAGGCCCTCGGTGATCTCGGTGGTGTAATCGACGAATTTGCCGCCGGTGGCGTCACCGCGCCAGATGCGAAAAGTAACAGTCTTGTTCATTTCATCTCCTCGATGACTTGTTTCAGGGCTTCGGGCATGGGGGGAATCGGTTCGCGCCGGAATTTCATGGAGCCATCGGCGGCCTTGGAAATGACGCTGTTATACTTACCAGCCTCGGGGTCCTTATTCGGGAAATCCTCGCGGAAATGGCCGCCGCGGCTTTCTTTGCGGTCCAGGGAGGCGATGGTGATGGCTTCGGACACCGTCAGCAGGTGCTTGAGGTCAATCGCCGTGTGCCAGCCGGGGTTATACTCGAGGTGCCCCTGCACGGCCACCTTGGCAGCGCGGGCTTTGAGTTGTTGAATGCCGGCGAGGGCGGCTTCCATTTCGTTCTGCAAGCGCACGATGCCGACGTTGTTCTGCATGAGATTTTGCAGGTCGTATTGCACCTGATAGGGGCCCTCACTGCCGCTGCCGGCGGGGTGTTCGAAGGGTTCGACTGCTTCGCGATAAGCGGCGGCAATCTGCGCTTCGCTGATGGTGCCAGCGGGGTTTTCCTTCGCAAATTTGGCGGCGTATTCGCCGGCGCGTTTGCCGAAGACGATGAGGTCGGAGAGCGAATTGCCACCGAGACGGTTCGCCCCGTGCAGACCGGCGGCGCATTCGCCAGCGGCAAACAGGCCGGGAACATTGGTGGCCT
>CAIZWI010000244.1 GCA_903936645.1 uncultured Verrucomicrobia subdivision 3 bacterium | reverse complement strand
CGGCAGCGGCGGCGGCGGGTTCGCCGAGGAATGCCTTGACGACGTCGTCATGCGGACGGGCAATGACGTGCGCGGCGCTGAGTTCGCCGACCTTGCCGGCGGCCTTGGCCCCGGCATCCACGGCGGCTTTGACGCTGGCCACATCGCCGCGGCAGATCACCGTCAGCAAACCGCCGCCGATGGCGATGGTCTTGACAATGGTGACGTTGGCGGCTTTGGCCATGGCGTCAGTGGCTTCAATGCTACCGGTGTAGCCCTTCGTTTCGATTAATCCGATTGCTTCGCTCATATACTGGTTTGGTTGGGATGGTTAATTGTTAAATGATTTATTTGGTCAGTTGCACGGGGGTCTCGGGCAGCAAATTGCAGGCGTTGCCCTCATCCGTGTCGATGTGAACTTCCAGCTTGAAACTCGGATCCACGCGCACGAGCATTTCCTCGAAAGTGATGGCGTTGGGACCGCCAATCTGCAGCTTCATGCGGTCGCCGGCTTTGACGCCATAATAGCTGGCGTCGGTGGGATTCATGTGGGCGTGGCGCATGGCCCGGATCACCCCGGAATCCATTTCGAAGAAACCGGCCGGGCCCATCAGCATGCAACCGGGCGTGTCCTTGATATCGCCGGAACTGCGCAGGGGCAGGTCAAAACCGAGGGCGATACCATCGGTGTACGCCAGTTCGACCTGGTTTAAATTGCGGCACGGTCCCAAAATACGGAGATTGGAAATCACGCGGCTGCGCGGGCCGATGAGCGTGAGGGTTTCCTTGGCGGCAAACTGCCCTTCCTGATACAGCCATTTGTGCACCTGCAACTGGTGGCCCTTGCCAAACAGGATTTCGACGGCGGCCTGGGTGAGGTGACAGTGCCGCGCACTAATGTTCACCAACAGCGGATTGGGCGCGCCGGCGGTTTGCGGCAGCGGCTTGCCCAGCTTCGCATAAACGGCCTGGCGAACCAGATGTTCGACCACGGCGCGATGCGGCGGCGATTTGTGTAGCGTGGCTGACATATAAATTAGATAGGCAAGTTTTGCGTCATTTGTGGAAGATAGTCAAACAAAAACTTGCAACATCTTCCAAAATCTTCCAACCTCCGGCCATTATGCAGCCGGAAGAGCGCCAAAAGCGGATTGAAGAATACCTGCTGAAAGCGGAATTTGCCTCGCTGGAAGAGCTTTCCGACCAGGTGGATGCCTCGGTTTCCACGGTCCGGCGCGACCTGGGGGCGCTGGAAGAAAAAGGGACCGTGCGGCGCACGCATGGCGGGGCGCGCATCCTGAATCCCAAGTCCGACGAATTCACCTTTAGCGCCCGGGAAACCCATCAACTTGGCGAGAAGGAGGCCATTGGCAAGGCTTGCGCGGCGCTGATTGGACCGAATCAAACGGTGATCCTGGACGCGGGCACGACGGTGTATTATGTGGCGAGGCATTTGGAATTGAAGTCGCCGCAGATCATCACCAATTCCCTGCCGGTGGCCAATCTCTTTTCCGGGGCGAACAAGGCCGAGGTGGTCGTCACCGGCGGCGTGATTTATCCGCGCCTGGGCGTGCTGGTGGGCCCGCTGGCGGTGGAGGCTTTTGGTAAAATCCGCGCGGATGTGGCCGTGATGAGTGCCGGCGGCATTTCCCTGGAGGGGGTCAGCAATTCACATGGACTGTTGATTGACATCCAGCGCGCCATGATCCATGCCGCCCGCAAAATTATTTTCTGCCTGGACAGCACCAAGTTTGGCCGGCCGTCCATTTCGCAACTCTGCGGGCTGGAGGTCATTGATACAATTGTGACCGATGCGGCGGCACCGGCGGAGATGCTCAAGGAGTTCAGAAAACATCAGATTGAGGTGATCGTGGCGGCGGGGGTGTAACAACCCGCCAATAGCGTAGCGGCGGCCGGTCGCCACAAGGGCATCCCCATCTGCACCCATATTTTCCCAATGGATAAGAACCTATACTGAGGCGGGCACGAAGCCTGAGGAGCCACCTTCTGGTTGCCATGCGCCGCATTCGAGTTTAAGGTGGATTTATGAACGAGACCGCCATTCCGGTGGCCGAGGCCGCCAAAGAATTCCTGAAACTGCTCGAATTGGTTGAGCGCCAGCGGGAGCCGGCCGTGCTTATGCGCGAGGGCCGGCCGGTGGCAATTCTTAATCCGGTGCCCGGTCCGGCGCTCAGCAGCACCGAACTAGCGGATCGCTGGGAGAAGCTGGACCCCCTCCCGCCAGATGAAGCCAATGCCTTTGCCGAAGATCTTGAGGCCGCCCACCGGCATTTGCCGCCCCTTAAATCTGCATGGGACTGATGCTTGACACCTCGATTCTGATTGCTGCTGAACGGGGCAAATTTGACATGATCGGATTCCTGCGCGGGTTCTCGTATCCGCAGGTCTTCATTTCCGCGATTGTCGCCGCCGAACTCCTGCATGGCATTGAACGGGCACCCGACCCCGCCCGGCGGGCCCGGCGGCAACGTCATGTTGAACAGGTTCTGGCCGGTTTCTTGGTGCAACCCTTTGATCTGAAACAGGCCCGCTGTCATGCAAGACTGTGGGCGGAATTGGAAACACGCGGCCAGATGATTGGTGCGCATGATTTACAGATTGCCGCCGCGGCGGTTGAGGCTGGACATGATCTTGGCACCCTGAACGTCCGAGAATTTCAGCGCGTCACTGCCTTGCGCTTGGTGGACGCCCTGGCCTATTACAAACCTTGAGCCAGCGGGCGCTGCTTTAAGCAATCGCAAAGCAGGCAGGCCGG
>CAIZWI010000243.1 GCA_903936645.1 uncultured Verrucomicrobia subdivision 3 bacterium | reverse complement strand
GACGCGATAGGCGCACCGCGAGAGGTCGGCGCCGTAGTCCCAACTGCCGCCGCGCAACACACGGACGCCCGATCCTGGCCCTGCTCCCGTTGGATTATTGGTGGTGGGTTGGCCTTACGGCGTCCCATACCAGCCCCAACACCACTCATACAAGTTACCAGCCATATCGTAGCGTCCATACCCGTTAGGCGCAAACGATCCCACCGGGCTCGTGCCGACTGAGTCCGTGGGGTAATTCCGAATCCAATTATAACCATTCGGTCCCAAATCATAGCTGTAGATGCCGGTCGCTGCGTAGTAGTTGGCTTGACTCGCTCGTCAGGTCCTGGCGCATGTTCATTCCATCACATTTCTCCGGTGTCTTTTTACCATGAGTCAACGATGCATTGGGGGCACCCTGTCGTCCTCCCCTTCGGTGTCTTTTAATTTGAGTCAACGCGCTGCCGCGCGGGTGGTGTGGGAACATTTTGACTCTCAGACCCGACCGGCGCAGACTCAGAAACAGCGTGAGAACGGAGACAAACATTTTAATTCAGCGCGCCGCCGCCGAACTCAAAAATGCTGGCGCACGGGAGATTTACGTCTTTGGCTCCGCTGCCAAAGGGACTGGCGATGCCGCTTCCGATCTCCACTTGGCAGTTTCCGGCCTGCCCCCGTCCGTTTTCTATCGCATGGGCGCACGGGTCAGCGATTTGATTGGCCGCTCGGTGGATTTGATTGACTTGGACATCAGCACGCCGTTCACCCGCCACCTGCGCACGGAGAATGAGCTCGTCCGGGTGGGATAAATTCCGCAAACAACAGGCCACGGAACGCCAACAGTTGCAGCGTTGGGTATTTGGAATGCACGGACTACTCGTCCAATGCCGCACGACCGCCCCGACTGAAATTGAATTGTCCGCGCTCGCGGCTTTGCTCCATTCATTCTACACCGGAGTCGAAAACATTTTTAAGCGCGTGACGGTGGAGTTGGACGGCGAGCCGGTGCGCGGCGATTCCTGGCATCGCGAACTTTTGCTGCGGATGAAAATGCCGACCCCGCACCGCCCGGCGTTGCTGTCGGAAGAGCTTCACGACACATTGAATGAATACCTGCGTTTCCGTCATGTTTTCCGCAACGCCTATTCCTTTGACTTGGACTGGCAAAAAATGTCCCCGCTGGTGTTGCGCTTGGAAGAAACATTCAAAATGCTGGAAAACGCTTTGAATGATTTTCTGAAATGAAGCGGAGATATCCAAGCGCACCCCACCGCCCGTGGGGACTGGCGGAGGAGGGCATTTCTTTCGTCCCGATGGGACTCGTAATTGGCGGGCGGGGGACCCAGCGATGAATCGCTGGGCTATTTGCAGCCGCCCGTTGGGCTGAAATGCGTGCCAAGCGCCGGAAGTGGGTGCAGATCGTAGATTAAACATTTCCCCCCGAGCACCGCATGGCGGGCGGGGGGCGATGGGGTCCCAGCGAAGAGGCGCTGGGCTATTTGGTGCCGCCCGCTGGGCGGGGAGCTTTGTCAATGGTGGGGAATGGGCACACACCTTGGCTTAAACCCCAACACGGACATAAAACCGGCCGGTTGGCAGCCAGCGCCTGGGCATAAATGCCGGGCAAAAATAGTGTCAGGCCAGGCGCGGCCGGCCGGGTGTTGATTTAATTTATTCGGGCGTGAGGGTTACCAAGCCTAAATTGCAGGGGGCGATGCCACTGAGTTTCTCGACCCGCACGCTCAGGACGGTCCGGCCGGCGGGCAGGGTCACGGAACCGGCGGCGGCGGTTTGGAGCTTTTCCCAGGAGCCGGTCGCGGCAATGGTAAACGGCGCGATTTGGTAGGCCGTTTGCCCCGGTGTCTGGAAGACAAAATGAATGACACTGCCGGCGGATTCCGGCGGGGCGCTCCATTTGACGGTGACCCGGTAGGTCTTGGGCGCGGGGACGGCAAAGTTCCATTCCGCCGTGCCCTGGCGGTCGGTCCAGAAGCCCAGATTTTCGTCGTCATTGCCCTCGTTCTGCACCTGGAGGCCATGGTTGAGGTCGGCGTCATGGGGGAAGAGTTGCACGGCGCCATTGGTGCCGGGCTCAAGGACGACGGAATTGATGGTCTGGGCAGGGTCGATGCGGTCCTTGAATTCAAACGCCACCACGGGGTAAACCTTGGCGTCCAGCGAATCGGGCAGGGTCACAGCCGCACCGGCCGGAGTGCTTTCCGCGGGCAGCGTGTCGGACTGGCCCAGGATTTGGGCGGCAAGCGGGGCCACGGTGACACCGGGCAGCACGAGGCGGTGGTCCTTGGGGAGTTTGAGGAGGATGGCGTAGACGCGGGTGTTGCCATTCGGGAGGACCCGGGTGGTGGTGCGACCCCAGGCGGGCTGGTGGACATACAGCCCGGCGCGGGTGCCGTAAATGGCGTCCCCATTCACGGCGAGCCAGGCACCCATTTCCCGGAGGTGCTCGGCATAAAAGGCGGGGATTTCGCCCTCGGGGCTGGGTCCCACATTCAGCAACATGTTGCCGCCTTTGGAGGCGAGATCGATGAGGAAACCGAGCAGCGTGGGGGTGCTTTTCACGGATTTCTTTTCGAAGTCCGCGCGGTTGAAGCCCCAGTAATTGGCGCCGCTCATGGTCATGCAGGATTCAAACGCGACCTCGGGACCATACCCGTGCGCGGGGATGGTTTGCTCCGGGGTGAGATAATCGCCATTGGTGCCGCCCACGCGATTGTTGATGATGATGGAGGGGGCCACGCGGCGGACGACGCCGGCCAGGTGCCGGGCGCGATCGTCGTTCCAACCGGCCTCCCAGTTGCCGTCAAACCAGAGCATGGCGGGATGGTAGCGGTTGAGGGCTTCCGAGACGGAGTCTTCCAAATAGGCTTGAAACTTGTCCATGTCCGGCTGGATGCCGCGGGCGACGGCGACGTCGTTGTGGTCCCGGCGGTTGATGTACAAGGGGCTGTGCCAGTCCATGATGGTGTGGTAGAGGCAAAAGCGAATGCCGCGTTTTTCACAGGCCTGTTTCAATTCCATCAACGGGTCGCGGCCGGCCTTGCCAAAGGGTGTCCGGGAGAGGGACCAGTTGTCGCGGTTGGAGACTTGGGAGGGAAACATGGCGAACCCATCGTGATGCATGGAGGTGATGCAGACGTAGCGCACGCCGGCATCCTGCGCGACCTGGGCCCAGGCTTCGGCATTGAATTTCACGGGGTTAAACTGGTCGGCGAACTTCTCGTATTGGGAGACAGGCATCTTGGTGGATTCCAGATACCACTCGGCGTGGCCGCGGTCCTGGGGATCTTTCCAGCTCACGCCGCCGGGGATGGAATACAGGCCCCAATGAATGAACATGCCAAAACGGGCATCCAAAAACCATTGCAACCGGGCGTGCCGCTGGACCTCGGTTTCCTGCCAGGGCGCCGGCGCGTCGGCGGCGGCAGGCGGCGTGGTTTGGGCGGGGCAAATGTCGCAACTCACTCCGGCGAGGAGGAGTGCCATGTAGATAAGCTTTTTCATTGTATGTTCCATACCAGCGTTGGCCAATACACCTTGGGCGCCATGAGGGACCGGCGCACGGTGCCGTAGCTGAAGTATGCCGCAACGGGCGAGGAGCAAAAGCAAGAAATGTGTGCGAGTGATGGTGGGGAAAGCTCCAAATTCCAAGCACCAAGCTCCCGAGAACCTCCAAAACCGGAAAAGGGGCGCAGGTCGGAAGGGTGGGGAGTGGCACCCCGCCGGGGTGCAGGGCGTTTTTTGGGGCTGTTTTCCGGTGGTGTCGTCGCTGTGCTCCTCAACCACCGGCTACTGGCTGGCAACCCTTCGGGTTGAAGAAGGGGGGCGATGGTTTCTGAAGTGGCTAAACGCCCGGGGGGCGGCCGGCGGGTGCGGGGTGGCAAACCGCTGGGGTGCAGGGCGCTTTTTTGGGGGCCGTTTTCCGGTGGTGGCGGCTCCTGCCGCCTTCGCGACAAGCTTCGGCGGACCGGCAACCACCGGCTACGGGCGGGCAAACCTTCGGGTTGAAGCAGGGGGGCAATGTTTGGCCGGGCTTAGGGGGTGGCGGCGGGGGAGGCTTTGATCCAGGCCACGGTGAGTTGAAATGGGCCGGCTTGTTGGTCGGCGATCAGGAAGCCGACGGAGGTTACCTTGGCGGGATCGAGCGGGGGTTCGCCGGGCAGGATGCGGCCGCGGAACGAGGGGATGAATTGGGCCAGCGGGAGCCGGTGTTCGGTCCACTCGCCGGGCTGGGTGAGAAAGCTCGTTTGGTAGACCGGGCTGTCAAAACTGGTATCCATGCGGGCGGTGAATTTGTAGCGATGGCCATCGCCTTTGACGCGGAGCAAAAAGGCGGTGCAGCCGGCCAGGGCCTGCGGGTCGGCCGGGGTGCGGACGGAGGCGAAGCCGTCGTGGTTCGCCAGCGACACAACGCCTTGAAACACCGCCGCGCCATTGGTCACACTAAAGGCACTGGTGGACACGCCGCCCATGACGCCGTCATTGACGATTTGCCAGCCGGCGGGTCCGGGGGCGGTTTGAAAATTGAAAACAAACGAATCTGCCGCGTGGGTGTTCATGGTGAGGAGGCAGGCGCTGAGGATGGGCAGCAGCAGCCGGACGGCCAGTTCGCCCAGGCGCCGGATGAGGCCGCTGAAGATGAGGGCATGGATGGGATACAACGCATACCAGTAAAGCAAACCGAACAGGCCCTTGGGTTCAAAGAAGGCGGTTTGGGTGAGCAGGGTTTGCCCGCCGGGCTGGGGCTCGGCTTTAAATTCGAGCCAGGCCAGGCCGGGCACGCGCATTTCCGCCCGCAGCCGGATCAGCCGGCCCGGCTCGACGGTTTCCACCCGCCAAAAATCCAACGAGTCGCCGGCACGCAAGGCCACGGGATCGCGGCGGCCACGGCGCATGCCCACGCCACCGCAGAGCCGGTCGGCCAGGCCGCGGATTTGCCAGGCCCAATCCATGTACAACCAGCCCTGCGTACCACCCAGGCGTGAAAAACTGCGGTAGACGGCAGCCGCCGGCGCGGGGACCAGGCGCTGCCGCCGCTCGATGATCATGCCCTCACTGCTGGTGAGGGTCAGGGGTGTCTTGTCCCCCTGGCTGGAGGTCAGGGCATCGGTCCACGCCGTTTCGATATCGCGCGCGGTCGTTTTTTCCAGGGCCAGCCGGACGGCGGTGGCGTAGTCCAGCGGCTGAATGGCGGGAAACAATTTTAGGGCGAGCGAATCGCGCACAATGACTTCATTGCCCAACCCCTTGATGAGCGGCTGGGCGATGGCGGCGGGAATCGGGGTGACAAGATGGACCCAATAGGAGGAAAGCCGGGGCGTTAGCACGGGGACGGCGATCAGCCGGCGGGCAAGGCCCCGCGCCCGGGCATAGCCGGTCATCATTTCGGCGTAGGTCAGGACGTCCCGCCCACCGATTTCCAGGATGCGGCCCACGCTGGCCGGACAAGCGAGCGCGGCGACGAGGTAATCCAGCACGTTGCGAATGGCGATGGGCTGGATGCGCGTGAACACCCATTTGGGGCAGATCATCACGGGCAATCGTTCGGTAAGGTACCGGATCATTTCAAACGATAAACTGCCGGAACCGACAATGACGGCGGCGCGAAATTCGGTCACGGGCACGCCGGCGGTGCGCAAGGCGCGGCCGGTCTCCTGGCGCGAGCGCAGGTGGGGGGAGAGGTC
>CAIZWI010000242.1 GCA_903936645.1 uncultured Verrucomicrobia subdivision 3 bacterium | reverse complement strand
GTTATTTGCCGGAAGTTTTTTGGAGGTTGGGGTCGGGAAAACCAGTTCCGCTGGATATAGCGTTGGGTCGGGCTTTCAGCCCGGGGTTTTCACAGGACCGGAAACTCAGGGCGACGGCCCTGGGCTGGCCTGGGGCCGGGCCGTTGGCCCTGGGAAGCGTGAGAGACCAATTTCCTCAAGCAGGTAATTACTCTCGGGTTTGCCGCAAAATCAGGTTCATTCATCCCTAGCAACTGATAAACGACTGGTTTCCGGTGCCCCTTACGGGGCGCAGGGTTCTGCGACAGCCATCCAGGGGCGGCGCTGCACCTGCCCCTGGCTAATGTCCGCCGTCCCTCCGGGACAAAACCAAGTTGCCGGAGAACGCTGGCTTTACCAGCCCAGGTGGCGTTGTGATTTTTAAATTTAAAATCACTGCCAGGTCAAGACCAACAAAGATACCCCCTGGCGGGGCAAGGTCAGTTTCACTTCCGCCTTCCCATCGGCAATTACGAGACGCTGGGGCGGGGTTAGTTCGGCAAGGTGCCCGGCGGTTTCGAGTTGCGCGGATTGGTCGGGCGAGAGGGGCAGCGGGGAGCCGGCATCCAGCCACATCTGGTAGGAATTGCTGTGGGCGCGATCGATGCGGTAGTGGGTCAGGATGGCGGCATCGTGACCGGGGGGCAGGCCGCTTAATTGCACGTCCACCGCGGCATCGGGACCGGGGACGTCGTCATCATGGTAATGCCAGACAAGGACGGCGAGCTGGTGGGCGTCGCGACTGGCGAGGGCGGAGACATCGGGCTGGGCGCGCACGCCGTCGTGGAGAATGCTGCGGGCATCCAGGCCGGCGGTGCTGGTCACGCCGATCCGCTGGCCGCTCATCTTGCCGAACATGCGAAAGACGTTCAGCACGGGCAGGTCAATGCCGGCCCCGGCAAGCTGGCGGAAGCCGGCGAAGGGCGGCTGGTCTTCAAATTCAAAGGCCCAGGTCAACGCTCCCAGGAGATTCACGCCGTGTTGGGCGGCCAGTTCGTATTCGCGGGCGAAGCTGGCGGCGGTGTAGCTGGAGTACATGGTGCCGTTGCGGTAGGCATCGCGCGGTTCGCGGCAGGCGGCACAGCCTTCGGGATCGGATTCGCCGATGACGATGGGCAGGTTTTTGAATTGGGGAAAGGCGGCGATGACGGCAAAGGCATCGTTCATGTTGCGGAACTGGCTGGCCATGCCCATGCGCACATGGTTGGTGACAAACACCGGCGAGCCCTTGGCATGGAACGACACGAAGTCCAGCGGGGAACCCACGGCCCCGGTGACGTAATTGGTGCCGTGCGCGCAGTGCTCGAGAAAGGTGTGGAGGAATTTGCCACCCGGGCCCCCGGCGGTTTCGGGTCCGCCCACGCGGGCTTCGGGCAGGGCCTGGCGGACACCGGCGACGGCATAATCGTATAGCTTGCAGTAGTCGGCCACGGAACCGTGCCAGTAACTGATGTTCGGTTCGTTCCAAACTTCCCAATACCATTGGGCCACCTCGGCCCGGCCGTAGCGGTCCACGCAATGCTGCGCCCATTGATGGGCCAGCTCGCCCCACTTGGCATAGTCCTTGGGAGGATACGCCTGCCCGGCGGCGGGATCGGCCCGCTCATTCACGGGCGGATGGTGCGGATAATTTTGGGGGTGCGTGCTCAGGGCCTCGGGCATGAAGCCCAGTTGGACATAGGGCTTGAGGCCATGTTTGAGGTAGGTGTCAAAAATCCGGTCGTTGATGGTCCAGTCATAAAGGGGGTGGCCGTCGGCATCCTCTTTGTAGGCGCTGGTGGAGCCCCATTTCAGGGCGTAGGCGCCATCGCCGCTGGTGAGGAGATGGTGGCAGCGAAAATACACCTGCGGGCTGCCGAGCTGGCCGAGTTCGCCGAGGAGTTTCTCGCCGTCCTTCATGTAGGCGTAATTCGGCTCGTCCGCGCCGAAGAAGCGCCAGATGGGGGTTAATTCCCCCTGCGGCTGCGCGGCATTCACGGTGATGGTCACGGGAAAGGGCCCGGCGGATGGGGAAGCGTTGGTGACCGTGTCGGCCCGGGCGGCCAGGGCAAGGGCCGGCAGCAGCCAGAGTGCGGCGCGGAGGGCATTTAATTGGCGTTTCATGGTGGTGAACTCTGGTATATCAGAAGCAGGGCAGGAGCAAGGAGAAATGCGTCGCGGAAACTGCAAACTCCAAACTCCAGGGAACATTCAAATTTCAAGCTTCAATCAAAGGTGGTCGCGAGCGGGAGCCATGGGATCTTGCTGAGCAAGACTCGGAAGCTCAGCGAGAATTGCGGCCGTTCTCATGAGTTAGAACCTAAGGCAAGCCCAGGTAATTGTCATGGGGGGCTTCACGCTGGCAAAATCAGGGGGAAATGCGGATCGGCGGTCAATCGTTCAAGAGAAAGCCCGCAAGCGAGGCCGTCATATAAGCCGCCAGCAGGCCGCCGATCATGGCGCGAAAGCCGATTTTGGCCATTTCGCTGCGGCGCTCGGGGGCGAGGGAGCCGATGCCGCCCACTTGAATGGCGATGCTGGAGAAATTGGCAAAGCCGCAGAGGGCATAGGTGGCAATGGTAAAGCTGCGGGGATCCAGGGCGAGTTCCTTGACATGGGTGGTGAGGTCCAGATAACCCACAAATTCATTTAACACCACGCGCTCACCCAAAATCTGGCCGATGTTCACGCAGTCCTGCACGGGCACGCCCATGAGCCAGGCGAAGGGGGCGTTGAGCCAGCCGAAGATGTTTTGCAAGGTGGCCGGGTGGGTGCTGCCGAGATGGAGTTGGGGCCAGGTGACGAGGTAATTGGCCATGGCGATCATGGCAATGAAGGCGATGAGCATGGCGGTAACATTCAGGGCCAGATTGAAACCGTCCCCCGCCCCGCGGCAGATGGCGTCGATGGCATTGGCGGTGGTGCGCGGCACGGTGGCGGGCATGGAGGCGGCGGTTTCGCTTTGCTGGGTTTCGGGCAGGAGGATTTTGGCGATGAGCAGCGCGGCCGGGCAGTTGAGCACGGAGGCGGCGAGCAAATGGCCGGCGGTGTTCGGGTAACCGGCGTTCATGCCGAAGGTGGCGTACACGGCGGCCACCCCGCCGGCGATGTGGGCCATGCCGCAGACCATGATGGTCATGATTTCGCTCTTGGTCATGCGCGGCACATAGGGCCGGATCATCAAGGGAGCCTCGGTCTGGCCCATGAAAATATTGGCGCAGGCGGAGAGGGTTTCACTGCCGCTGGTGCGCATGATTTTGCGCATCACCCAGGCGGCGGCATGCACGACCTTTTGCAGGATGCCCCAGTGGTAGAGCAGCGCGGACAGGGCGGCCACAATGATGATGGTGCCCATGATGAGCACGGCGAAGATCACGGAATTGTTGGGGCCAAAACTTTTGGCGAGCAATTCCGAATCGGCCAGGGGGCCAAAGACAAATTTGCAACCCTCATTGGCAAAGGCCGTGAGGTGCTGAATGACCTTGCCGGAGACCTCAAAAACCTGTTTGCCCCAGGGCGTTTTCAAAATCAGCAGCGCGAGGGTAAATTGCAGGCCAATCCCCCAGATCACCGTGCGCCAGGGAAACAACTTCCGGTTGTAGGAAATCGTCCAGGCCAGCAAAATCATGGTAAGCCAACCGAGCAAGCTGATGAGGTGGAGGGGCATGTTATTTCTTGGAGGGTTTGTTTACGGGTTCCTGATAAATGTGCGGGTGCAGCACGCCCACAAAGGGCAGTTGCCGGTAGCGTTCGGCGTAATCCAGACCGTAGCCAATCACGAAAAAGTCAGGGATTTCAAAGCCCACATAATCGGCCTTGATTTTCGCCACGCGGCGGGCGGCCTTGTTGAGCAGCACACACGTTTTGATCCGCCGGGGTTGGAGAGCGCGCAACAGGGGGAGGACGCGACTGAGGGTTTTCCCGGTGTCGAGAATATCATCGACCAGCAGAACATCGCGGCCGCGCACATCGATGCGCAGGTCTTTGGTGATGACCAGTTCGCCGGACTCGGTGCCGGAGCCATAGCTGGAGACGCCCATGAAATCCATGCGCATGGGCAGGTTCAGGTGGCGCATCAGGTCGGCGAGGAACATGATGGTGCCATTGAGGAGCGCCACCACGACGGTTTCGCGCCCGGCAAAGTCGGCTTCAATTTCACGGGCCATTTGTTTGATCCGCCGGGCCAGTTGTGGCTGGGTAATGAGCACCCGCTCCACATCACTGCGCCAGCGCGGCGGAACTTTGTTTGCGTTTACCTTGTTAAACTGGGCATGCACGAGAGACATCCCGGGTCAAGGTGGACAATTCCCGGAAATTTGCCGAGCATTATTTTTAGCGGGCCGGTGGTTGCTACCAAAAGAACTCGACGCCCGGCCGCCCAGAGCGGTAGTGTGGCAGGACTGTTCATGAACTGGTGGGAGACAATCCGGGCGGCCTGGCGGCAGTGGCGCGAGCGCCGCTGGTGGGGGCTGATTGCGGCAACCAAGCTGGCGCACCCGGAGGACGTGGCGGCGCAAGCGGCCGCGCTGGGCCAGTTGCTCGACCGGCTCTCCCAGCGCCAGCTCAAACAATTCGCCCTGTTTTACACCGAACAATTGCTCCACGCCAGCCGGCCGGACATCTGGTACGTGGCGCGCATCATCACCAGCAATTTTGCGACGTGCCCGTATCTGACGGTGAAAGGCTGGCTGGTGCTCAGCGGGCGGGAAACGCTGGCCCGGGTGCGGCAGGCTCCGGAAACCCTGGGGGAATTAAAACTGCCCGCCGGAGTGGCGGGGGAACCCTTGCGGGATCTGGCCCGGCTGGCCTGGCAACGGCGGACCGGCCAGGACAAGGTGCCGGTGCGGGAGGGGGAGGCCCGGCGGGTGGTGCGCCAGGGGCAGGCGCTGCGGGGGCAGTTTCGGGACTTTGTCGCGAATCTGCCGGCCATGCGCAAGGTGCCGCGCCTGGAGGATTTGCAAAACCGCTTCTGGCAGCCGGAACTCGCGCGCCCCAAAGAACGAGAACTGACGCAAAAGCTCATTCCCATCCATGAAAAATTGGCGGCGGATGGGAATGCCCGCAGCCAGCTTTATTTGGGGTGCATTTACTGGCTGGGGACCAAGGTGGAGCGGGACATGGAGAAAGCCATCCGCCATCTGCGCAGTGCGGCCTATCAAAATAATTTAACCGCCCAGAGTTGCCTGGGGGCCATCTACACCCTCGGCCAGGGAGTGCCACCAGATTATCGGGCGGCCGCCGATTGGTATCGGGAAGCCGCAACCCAGGGCCTGGCGGCCGCACAGCGGGAATTGGGCCAGCTTTACCGCCGGGGCCAGGGAGTGCCGCGCGACTATGCCCAGGCCAGGAAATGGTTTCAGGCGGCGGGCGAAGGCGGCAATGCGGATGGTTTTAATGATCTGGGGATGCTGGATTTAAAGGGCGAAGGCGGGCCGCCGGATTATGGCGCGGCGGCGGACTGGTTTGAGAAGTCGGCCGCACTGGGTTACCCCCAGGCACTGCATAATCTGGGGGTATTGTATGAGAAAAAAGATTTTGCGGGTCATTCGCTGGCGCGGGCCTTTGATTATTACACCCGGGCCGCGCAACAAGGCCATGGTGGCGCCCTGCACAACCTGGGTTTTTGGCACCAACAAGGACGGCATGTAACCCAGGATTATGCCAAAGCCCTGGAGTTCTTTACCCAATCCGCCGCCAAGGGGGTGGCCGCCTCGCGGGTGAATCTGGGCTGGTTATATCACCATGGCAAGGGAGTGCCCCAGGATTACGCCCGGGCCCGGGAGCACTACGAACTTGGCCAGGCGCAGGGCCAGGCCACGTGCATCAATAATCTGGGCCTGCTGTATCAACAAGGCTTGGGCGTGGCCCAGGACTGGGCGAAGGCGGGGGAACTGCACCGGCAGGCGGCGGCGGCGGGCAGTGTGGAAGGGGCCTACAATCTGGGACTGCTCTATGCGAAGGGAGCGGGCGTGCCGGCCAGTGACACGGAGGCCGCCGCGTGGTATCGCCGCGCGGCCGATCAGGGCTATGCGGCCGCCCAGTGCAACCTTGGCCATAGCTTGTTGCACGGAAAAGGCGTGCCGCAGGATTATACAGAGGCAGTGCGGTGGTTCCGCCGGGGAGCGGAAAAGGGGCATGCCATCAGCCTGCATAATCTCGGCGACTGTTACGAAACCGGCAAAGGCGTGCCGCAGGACCTGGCCGAGGCAGCCCGTTTTTACCAGCAGGCCGCCGCGAAAGGGCTGCCGCATGCCATGTACAGCCTGGGCGAGCTGCTGCGCGAAGGCAAGGGGGTTGCCATGGACCGGGAAAGGGCGCAGGCATTGATCAAACAAGCGGCGGACAAGGGCTTGGAACTGGCCCAGGCGCGGTTAAAGGATTGGGACCAAGGTCCGGGAGCCGGGGCGGCTCCAGGTTAAACCTGCCCGGGCAGGCGGCACATGGCAGACTTATGAAATTCTTCATTCCATTAATGATCGCAGTCGGG
>CAIZWI010000241.1 GCA_903936645.1 uncultured Verrucomicrobia subdivision 3 bacterium | reverse complement strand
CGTGGTCAAAGCCTTCCTGGGCGAACCCGCCGCCGCCGCCAAGAAATAACCTCTTAAAACTGACCAACCTCTTAACGCTTTAACTTTTTAATACTATGGCTCAACAAGCAATTGGAATGATCGAAGTCAAGGGTCTGTGCGCGCTGTTCGAAGCGGCCGACGCCGCCCTCAAGTCCGCCAATGTGGATTTCACCGGCTGGGAAAAGATTGGCTCCGGCTATGTCACCGGTTTCTTCCGGGGGGATGTCGCCAGCGTCAAGGCTGCCACCGATGCCGGTGCCGCTGCTGCCGCCCAGGTCGGCACCGTCGTCTCCGTGCAGGTGATTCCCCGCCCGCACGAAGGTCTGCATGTCCTCGGCAAATGGTTGGAATAATTCCCTGACCTTGGTTTCGGCGGCCCGCCAGCGTTTGTGTTGGCGGTCCTTGCCGGTCTCCCTCCACGCATTGCCTGAATGAAAATTCTCGTCGCCAATCTCGGCTCGACCTCGCTCAAATGGCGTTTGTTCGATTTCTCGAACCACGCCGAACGCCTCCTGCACAAGGGGGGCTTTGAGCGCGTCACCGACTATCCCAAGGCGATTGAAGACTGTCTCGCCGCCCTCCAGGCGGCCGGCGTGATCGCCAGTGAAAGCGACCTGGCCGCCGTCGGTTTTAAAACCGTCATTGCCAAGGACGTCACCGGCTGCGTGCGGCTGGATGACCAGGTGCTGGCCGCCATGGCCGCTTACAATGGGCTCGCCCCGGCCCACAATCCGCCTTATATCACCGGCATCCAGCTCTTCGCTCAGCGGATGCCGTCGGTGCCCTTGATCGGCTTGTTTGAAACTGCCTTCTACCAGTTCGCCCCGGAGGCCATGACCCGCTATGCCGTCCCGGCTGCCTGGCATGCCGCCGGCATCCGGCGCTGGAGTTTTCATGGGGCCAGCCACAAGTTTGTGGCCGAACGCAGCGCGGAATTACTGGGCCGTGACGACGTGGCCGGCCGGGCCCGCCGCTTGTATCTCGATGGCGGCCAGGCCAGCCTCCAGGGGGCGCCGCCCTTGCGCGTGATCTCCTGCCACTTGGGTGGCAGTTCCAGTGTTACCGGAATTTTGAATGGCGCCGCCATCGGCAGCAGCATGGGCATGAGCCCGCAGTCCGGCCTCCCCCAAAACAACCGGGTCGGGGACCTGGACGCCGAAGCCATTCCGTACGCCGTGAAAACGTTGGGCCTTACCATGGAGGAAGCCCAGCGCCAGCTCTCCAAGGAATCCGGCTTAAAGGGCTTGAGCGGCCTGTCCAACGACATGCGCGAAATCGCCGCGGCCGCCGCCCAGGGCCATGCCGGGGCGCGCCTCGCCCTCGATCATTTTGTCTGCAGCGCCCGGCACTGGATCGGCGCTTTCTTTTTGGAATTGAATGGGGCCGATGCCCTGGTCTTTACCGCCGGTATTGGCGAGAACCAGTCCGAGATTCGCGCCGCGATTTGCGCGAATTTAGACGGTCTGGGCCTCCAGCTTGATCTGGCCAAAAATGCCGCCACCCGGGCCACCGAGGCGGTCATCAGCACCCCGGACTCCAAAGTTAAAATCCTCGTCGTGCCCACCAACGAAGAACTCGTGGTGGCCCGTGAAACCAAACGCTTTCTTGATAATTTAACCACTCTTTAAACTCCCAACCAACCAACTAATATTATGGCAATTCAAGCTATTGGAATGATCGAAACCCGCGGGCTCGTCGCCCTCGTGGAAGGCACGGACGCGATGCTCAAGGCCGCCAACGTGGAACTCGCTGGTCCCATGACCCAGGTCGGCAACGCCCTCGTCACCGCCATCGTCGTCGGCGATGTCGCCGCCGTCAAAGCGGCCACCGACGCCGGTGCCCAGGCCATCAAAGCCATCAAGGGTGAACTGGTCAGCGTGCATGTCATTGCCCGTCCGCATGCCGATGTGGATGCCGTGCTGCCCAAGAAGAAGTAGTCGGGCGCCGGTGGGCTCGTCGTCCGGACTGCCGCGGGTGGTCGGGCACCGTCCTCCCATTTTATTTCGCCACGCACTAATTTATGTTTCTCGCACGCGTAGAGGGTTCCGTTGTCGCCACCAAGAAAGAAGCCACCATGAGCGGCCGCAAGCTGCTGCTCCTGCGGCCCCAATTGGTCGATGACAAGGACCCCACGAAATTTCGCCCGGGGATGAATACCATCGTGGCCGTGGACACCATCGGCTCCGGGATTGGCGAACTCGTGCTGTTTTGCCAGGGCAGTTCGGCCCGCCTCGCCGCCGGCCTCAAGGATGCCCCGGTGGATGCCGTGGTCATTGGTATTGTGGACTGTGTGGATGTGCTGGGTAAACAGATTTACAGCGCCCGGACCTGATGTTTAATTATTTATGAGTTCTCTGAATGAAACGTTGATTCGCGACGTGGTGGCGGAAGTGCTCGGCCGGCTGGGTAATGCCGCCGCGCCCGCCAAACCCGCCGCCGCCCCGGCTCCCGCCCCGGCCCCGGCTTGTGGTTGCGCGGCCAAAGGTTCTTCCCCGTCCAACCCCGCTTTGCGTGGTAAATTTGGGGTGTACCAGGACGCCCAGGAAGCCTGCGCCGCCGCCCAGGAATCTTTCCTCCAACTGAAGGCCCAAGGCGTCGAAACCCGCCGCAAGATTGAGGAGATCGTCAAGACCCTGGCCGAGAAAAATGCCGAGCCCTGGGGCAAAATTGAATTTGAAGAGACCAAAATCGGCCGGCTGGATCACAAAATCGCCAAGCTGAAAATCATCAAGCTCGTGCCCGGTGTGGATTTTCTGCGGCCGGATGCCCGGAGTGGCGATCACGGCATTACCCTCGAGGAATACACGCCCTTTGGCGTGGTCGGGGCCGTTACCCCCAGCACTCATTCCATTCCCACGCTTAGCGGGAACATTGTCAATATTGTCGGGGCGGGTAACGCGGTGGTCTTCAATGCCCACCCCAGTGCCGCCCGCTGCGCCGCCGTGGCCGTGCGCACGTACAACGAGGCCATTTATCGCGAGACGGGCATCGAAAACATCGCCACCATCGTGGAAAAACCCACGCTGGACAGCTTCGCCGCCATTTGCAAAAACGAATTCATCCGCCTCTTGCTGGTCACGGGCGGACCAATGGTCGTCAAGGCCGCCATGATGACCGGCAAGCGCGCCATTTGCGCCGGTCCGGGGAACCCCCCGGTCTATGTGGATGACACCGCCTGCATGAAGCGCGCCGCCCGCTCCATTATCGACGGCGGGTCCTTTGATAATAATTTGCTCTGCATTGGCGAAAAAGAAGTGTTCGCCCTGGATAAAATTGCCGATTCCTTGATGACCCAAATGGCCGCGCATGGCGGGTATAAATTGAATCCGGCCCAGGTGGAGGCGCTGACCAAGGCCGCGTTCACCTTCAAGCCCGGTGAGGGCGGGGGTTGCTCCCACGCCGCCGTGAACCGCGACTTCATCGGCAAGGATCCCGCCTATCTGGCCCAGGCGATTGGCCTGAAACTGCCCGACGGTGTCCAGATGCTGTTTGGTGAAACCGATGCCAAGCATGCGTTTGTGGAAGAGGAACAGATGATGCCCTTCATTCCGATTGTCCGCGTGAAAAACCTGGAGGAAGGCATTGCCCGCTCGCTGGCAGCCGAACACGGCTACAAGCACACCAGCATCATCCATTCCCACGATGTGGAATCCATCACCGCCATGGGCCGCGCCCTGGATACGACCTTGTTCATCAAAAACGGCCCCAGCATGGCCGGTTTGGGCCTGGGGGGCGAAGGCTACCTGAGCTTCTCCATCGCCACTCCGACCGGCGAAGGCGTGAGCAACCCGCGCACCTTCACCCGCGTGCGCCGCTGCGTCATGGTGGATAATTTGCGCATTTATTAAGTTTTAATAATTAATTAATATAGTTAAATTAAAATAAATTATTTAAAATCGTCTGGCCATCGCTCATTTCGCCCCTCCAGGCCGGTTTCAGGGGGCCTCGGTTTCGATGTCGGTGGTCGCAAAAGTATCGGAATTGGCCGACTTTTAGGATGTTTAACGCTATTTAACAACTTTCATGTTACTCGCCCGAGTTGAAGGCAATGTGGTCGCCACCCGGAAGCATCCCAGCTTCGAGGGCTGGCGCCTCGTGATTTGCCAGCCCATCAACAACGGCGGCGAACCCGAGGGCGTCCCGCAAATCGCCATCGATGCCCACGGTGCCGGCATGCACCAGCGAGTCCTCATTTCCAGCGATGGCGGCGCCGCGCGCGCCATGGTTGGCGATCCGAAAAGCCCCGCCCGCTGGTTTGTCATGGGCGTGGTGGATGAAAAGGAACCGGGGGTGCCCGTATGAAGCTGGGCACCGTCATCGGCCGGGTCATCCTCAGCGTCACCGCCCCCCAGTTGGAAGGGGCACGCTGGCTCATCGTCTCGCCTTTTACCCGCGAACATTTTCAGCAGGGCACCGAAACACCCCCGGGCATGAGCAAGGACCCCAGCCTGGTGGTTTATGATAATCTCGGCGGCGACCTGGGCCAGACCATTGGCTACATTGAAGGTCGCGAAGCCGCCCAACCCTTTGCCACCCCCCCGCCCATCGACGCGATTAATGCCGCGCTCGTGGACGACATCTTTTACAACCCTTTTAATAAATGAGTACTGTCATCAGCGCCAAAGACATCGAAAACATCGTGGCCCGGGGCGGCGACGTCACCAAACTGCCCGCCGACGCCATCCTCACCCCCTCCGCCAAGGATCTGCTGCGCGACCTCGCCCGGCAGCGGCCCGCGACCCCAGTGTCCGCGCCCGCCGCCGTTCCCGTCATCACCGGCCCGCCCGCCAAGCCGCTTAGCTCCAAAAGCCCCAAAGCCGAGCTCGAGGCATTGTTTAATTCACCTTACGCCCAGGAATTAAAAGAGCAAATCTGCGAGATGGGCCATCGTCTGTGGAAACGCGCCTATGTGGATGGTAACGGCGGCAACATGGCGATTCGCGTGGGTGAGGACATCGCCCTCTGCACGCCCACGCTCGTCTCCAAGGGCTCCTTGAAGCCCTCGGACATTTGCCTCGTGGACTTCGAGGGGAATCAATTGTTTGGCTCTAAGAAGCGCACCAGCGAGATTTTGATGCACTTGCAGATCATGAAGCGCCAGCCCAAGGCTGTTGCAACCTGCCATTGCCATCCCCCCTACGCCACCGCCTTCGCCGTGGCCGGCATTGCCCCCCCCACCTGCATGCTGCCGGAATATGAAGTGTTTTGCGCCGTCGCCGTCGCCCCCTACCGCACGCCGGGCTCCCCGGAAATGGGGCAGCTCGTGGCCGATTTGGTGGATAAATACAACACTATCTTGATGGCCAACCATGGCGTCGTCACGTGGAGCCATAACAACATCGAGGAAGCGTACTGGCGGATGGAAATCATCGAGGCCTACTGCCGCACCATCGTTGTGGCCTCGCAATTGGGCCGTCCGGCCAACACCTTCACCGGCCCCCAGATGCAGGAACTGCTCAAGATCAAGCAGAGCCTCGGCTTTGTCGATCCGCGCTATGGCATGAAAGAGTGCGAACTCTGCGACAGCAGCGACTGGCGCCCCGGCGTGGCCTGTGCCGTGCCTCTAACCCCCGAAGCCCCGGTCGTGGGCCTGGATGCTGAGGCCGAAGCTGCGGTCAAAGCCATCACCGACCAAATTCTCGCTCAGTTAAAGTAACCGCTATTTGCCCGTCTAGCATCGGCTGTTGCGCCGGTCAGGTCGGGTGGCGTTCGGCCACCCGATTTTATTTTTGGTCCAACAGCGTGCTCCGCGCCCGGCCAAGATTTTACCGGGCTTTCTTCCTGGGCTTTATGTCCGCTCGCGGCATTTAGAGCTCCCTTTCCCATTGCATTTGCAGGGCCCAGTTGCGCCACTTATTGGCATTCATCGAGGGTCTGGCCCCGCTGTCCCGCATTGGCCAGTGCCACCTCAAGCTGGTAGATTCCCTCGTAAAACAATGTCGGAAAAATACAATTGCTGTATAAATCACCTTGTTTTATGAAATCCCTCATTTCTTCCGCACGTCTGCTTCTTGTCACCCTTTTATTATCTCTGCCCAGGCCCACCGCCGCTGCCGCCGGATCCAACCCCGGGGGCGAACTGTTCGCCGCCTATGTGAAAAATTTTTATGTGCTCCAAGGTGCGAACGGCTGGTTCAAAAAGACCCAAACCAATGGCGTGGCAGATTTTTGGGAACTGGCTG
>CAIZWI010000240.1 GCA_903936645.1 uncultured Verrucomicrobia subdivision 3 bacterium | reverse complement strand
GGTTTTGGCAGGGCCGCTGCGGTTACCCGCTGGAGAAAGTCGTGGATGCCCTGGTCACCCAGATGGCGCGCGTCGGCCAGTTCGCCGGCGTGCGTGGCATAGAGGACGGTGTTGCTGGCCGAAAGAATCGCCAAGGCCGGGATGCCTTTGGCCAAGGGAACGCCGTACGCGCTGGCCAAATCGCCATTCTCGGCAAAGGTGCCCCGCTGCTCGCCGCGCCCGCCCACATTGACCTTCACGAGCTTGAAGTGACCGGCCAGCAGTTGGGCGGTGGCACCGCGGTGCATGGCCAGGTCGAGACTCCGGCAATCGGGGCACCAATTGGCACCGAAGACGACGATGACCGGAATCCGGGCGGCGGCGGCCTCGGTGAGGGCCTGTTTGATTTCGGCGTGGGCGTCGGCTTTTTCGTTGTAAGGATTTTCGCCGGCGAGGGCGGTGAGAGCGGTGGCCAGAAAAGCGAGGCCGAAGGCAGACAGAATATTCATAGATTTCTTAAGTTAAGGGTGCGTCCCCTACGGGGAACCGGAAGGAAGGTTTAAAGATTAGGGAGCCAGCAGGCAAGCTCAACTGGTGGGAGCACGGGATTGCCCCGGCCGTGATCCTGGCAATTTTTGCTTGAGTTTACGGGCTTTCAACTTAGGTTGCTCCCGTGATGCAACGGATTGGCAACCTGCTCCTGATTGTAGCGCTCCTGGCGACCACCGGCGGGCATTGGGCGGTGCTGCAATCTGTGGCGTGGACCACGATGCTGGCGGAGCATTGGCAGGCTGATCCGCTCGCCACCGCCGTGGAAAAGACTTTTGACGGCCAGCATCCGTGCAAACTGTGCCAGGCGATTCAAGCTGCCAAGAAGTCCGACAAAAAGACGGAATTTCCCACGGGAACGCAAAAAATTGAATTTCCCCCACTGCCCGGCCACCTGACCTTGTATGCCCCGGCGGCATTTCATCGGTTGCCGGTGACCGACACTTTTGCAGCGTCTCCAATCCGGACGCCACCGACCCCGCCGCCCCGCTGCCGGCCCGTTTAATCCCCTTCTTTTCGAAATTGGTTGCCCGATCTTTTTTGGCCGGGCGTGAATTGTTTCCATTAACCTCGGGTCGCAGTGTGTGCTGCCGGCCTGAACTTTAGCTTTTAATTTATGAAATTTTTAAATGGTCGGAATTTGCTGGTTGGCACGGTTTTGGGCGGGGTGTTGCTGCCCAGCATGGGGTGGGCCTGTGCGTGTGGCTGCGGGGTGTTTGACGTGGGCACCAGTGCCATGTTTCCCAATAGCACCGGGGGCATGGCCTATGTGAATTATGATTACCAGGATCAAAATCACAATTGGAGCGGCACTTCGCAGGCACCGGCAGAGAATAATGATGACAAACGGATTCAGACGCACTTTGTCACCACCGGGGTGCAATACTTGTTTAATCGCAGTTGGGGGGCCAGCTTGGAAATCCCGTATGCCAACCGTAATTTTTCCACAGCGGGGAATACGCCGGTTAACTTGAGTGGCTTGGGTGATATCCGGATCAAGGGCCTTTACACTGGCTTGTCGGAAGATTTGTCCACGGGCATCACTTTAGGGCTGAAGGTGCCGTCGGGAAGTTTTACGGATCAGTCCGACAATGTGGACCGGGACACGCAGATTGGCTCGGGCAGCACGGATCTCCTGGTGGGCGGCTATTACCGCCATAATCTCTTGAGCTTGCAAAACTGGAGCTGGTTTGGCCAGGTGGAGCTGGATGTGCCGCTGGCCACGCAGGACGATTACCGGCCGGGCACAGAGTTGGATACCGCTGCCGGGGTTTATTATCATGGCTGGTCGATTGGCCGCACCACCATTAACCCGGTGGCGCAAGCGATCTTCTCGGAACGCACGAGCGATGGGGGATTGGCGGCGAATCCGGATAATTCCGGTTACCAGCGTCTGCTGCTGTCGCCCGGGCTGGAATTCCACCTGCATCCGGTCACGATCTATGCCGATGTGGAACTGCCGGTTTACCAAAATGTGACGGGCAATCAACTGGTGGCGCCGTACTTGTTGAAAATCAGCGTCAGCTATCATTTTTAACCGGGCAAGTCAGGTTGCCGCCGGGCGGGGAAGCCGGCCCGGCGGCGCATCCTGGTGTATTTCCCGGCTTTCCACGGGAGAAAATTGGGGTATTTTATTGGTCATGAGTTTATTGGAACAGATGACGCAACTGGCCCGGCAAGGGCGGGCGGCGTCGCGGGCGCTGAGTCAATTGACGACGGCCCAGAAGAATGCGTGCCTGCTGAAAATGGCCGGGGCGCTGGAAGCGCCGGCGGCGGTGGCGGCGATTCAGGCAGCCAATGCACTGGACATGGCGGCCGGGGCGAGCAGCGGGCTGTCGTCGGCGATGCTGGACCGGCTCAAACTGGATTCCAAGCGCATTGCGGGCATGGCGAAGGGGCTCCGTGAAGTGGCCGCCTTGCCCGATCCGGTGGGCCGGATTCTGGACGAACGGGTGCGTCCCAACGGCTTGCGATTGCGCAAAATTTCCACGCCCATTGGGGTGGTGGTGATTATTTACGAATCGCGCCCGAACGTGACGGCGGATGCGGCGAGCCTGTGTTTCAAGTCCGGTAATGCCACGATTTTGCGCGGGGGCAAGGAAGCGTTGAACTCCAACCGCGTGATCGGCGATTTGTTGGTGCAGGTGGTTGAGGCGGAAACAGGAGTCCAACATGCCATTCAAGTGGTGCCGACCACCGATCGGGAGGCCATTCCGGTTTTGCTGTCCCTGACGCAATACATTGACCTGTGCATGCCGCGTGGGGGGGAAAGCCTCATTCGCGCCGTGGCGGAATGCAGCAAGGTGCCGGTGATCAAACATTACAAGGGCGTGTGCCATGTCTTTGTGGATGCGGCCGCCGATCTGGCCATGGCGGAGGCAATTGCGGTGAATGCCAAAATCCAGCGTCCCGGGGTGTGCAACGCCATGGAAACGCTGCTGGTACACCGGGCCGTGGCGGAAACTTTTCTGCCCCAACTGGCGGCGCAGTTCACCGGCAAACAAGTGGAGCTGCGGGCCGATGCGGCGAGCCGGGCGAT
>CAIZWI010000239.1 GCA_903936645.1 uncultured Verrucomicrobia subdivision 3 bacterium | reverse complement strand
CCTCCAGACCGGAAATGAGCTGAATTTGGCTGCGGACGTCTTTGAGCGGTTGCAAGGTGCGTGGCAGGACAAAATCGCTGCCCCCATTTCCCTCGGGCCACCAAGCCGCAGGAATAATCCCGTTGGGCACATAAACGAAAGCCGTTCGCACTGGGGTAGCCAGGCGGGCCGCTGTAGCGGAAGCGGCAGTGGCACCGGCCAGCAAGCGCAGGGGCGAAAGTGATTCTAGTGCGGGCAAGGCGACACACACACCCAGGTTCCGCAAAAAGCGGCGGCGACTCAAACTATGGTGTCTTTCGGAAGCAGCATTTAATTTCGGGGAGTCAGTTTGCTTTTTCATGGGGTGCTTGGGTTGAGGGCTGAGGCACCACCCTGGGATGGCGAGTAAGCTTCAGTACTATCGGGAAAGACTGCATTGGGATCGTGACGTTCCCGCTGAAATGGAGCTGAATCGATGATGCCAGACAATAACACCGAAAACCGACCGTGGGCGGCATCCAGACGGTTGACGATTTGATCAATCGTTTGGGTGTCATAATACTCGGTGCCCCGGCCAGTGGCGTAGGTAAGCAACTTAGCCACCAGGCAACGGTAAAATTCCAAATGATGACTCGTGACTAGGATATGTTTCAATTCTTGGATGTTGGTGAAACTTTCACCAGAAATCAACTGGCCGGCGGGAATAATGTCCTGGTGACGTTCCTGTTCCCGCCACATCCCCAGAGCATTAAAATTTTCAAAAGCCAGCCCTAGTGGATCCAGCCGTGAGTGACAGGCAAAGCACTCGGGTTTGTCACGATGTGCCCGAAGGGTTTCGCGCAACGTGGGCTCGTGGTCATGAAAATGATTTTCCGTTGCCTCGAGGGCGGGCACATTGGGTGGCGGGGGTGGCGGAGGTGATCCGAGAATATGGCCCAGCACAAACAGCCCCCGCTTGACTGGCGAAGTGCGATCCGGGTTGGAAGTTACCACCAGCACCATGCCCTCGGTCAACACGCCCCCTCGGGGACTGCCGGGCGGCAGGGTAACCAGGCGCATTTCCGGACCACTGACTCCTAGATTGGTCAGGCCATAGATCCCGGCGAGTTGTTGGTTTAAGTAAGTATAATCGCTCTCGATCAACTCCAGGGTGCTGCGGTCTTCATGCACAATTCGAGAAAACACCATTTGCGTCTCACGTTGCATGGCATGCTTCGCGTCCGCATCCAGAATATTGGCAGGTCGCGGGAGGTGGGGATTCTGCCGCCGGGCACTGCGACCGTCGGACGTGGGGCTGCTGGTGGCCGCTGAGGGACTTAACTGGCTGCGTCGGGCGGCCGGATTGGCCAACAAGGCCTCAAAACGCGCGCGCCGCTGCGCCAATTGCTCCTTTAATTGTTTCTCCTCACCCCGGTCTCGGGCGAGTACCACCCGGGAATCGATGCTCACACCTTCCAAATCCCGCACTTGGAGCCACTGTCCGGTAAAGTTATTAACCATCGATTCGGAACGTGGATCGGCCAGCATGCGGTTGATCTGATCGACCAAATGGTTGCGCAATTGACCTTTCCGGGCCAGTTCGAACAACTCATCGTCTGGCATGGAAGACCAGAGGAAGTACGAAAGTCGCGAAGCCAGAGAATATTCATCAATCAGCGGAAAATGTTCCTTGGTGGTTGATGACGCCGGCAGCTCCGAGCGGAATAGAAAGCGCGGAGACGATAACACCGCCACCATGGCCTGGGCCACACCGGTTTCAAACGATTCCCCCGGCTGCGTAAAGACGCTCTCGGCCAGGACTGATAAGCGGTCTAGGTAGGCCGGTTCCACTGGCCGGCGAAAGGCTTTTTGAGCGAAACGGCCCAAAATTTCCCGGGCATACAGGCGACGGCCCGCCAGGTCAGCCGGAACTGCCCGGGTAAAAAAGCGATCATAATTGGTGGGCTGGGTCCAATACGTTTGCTCCAAGGGTCCCGCAACCGTCACCGAATTCAAACGCATTTCCAAGGGATATTCCTGCAGCTCTTTCGCGGCCAATGGTTGCACTTCAAAACTCAGGCGGTGCGTTCCGGGTTGCCATTCCTCTTGGAATTTAAAAGGCGGGAAGATTTTATGGTCCTCCCAAGTGAATTCCTGGTTCAACAGTTCTTGGTCGTCCAGCTTGAATATGACCCGGCATTTGCCGGGATCGAATTCAAAAGTCCCTTTGATCGATAGCTCCAACGCCAGGTGGTATGTGCCCGGATGCTCAACTTGAAAAACATTGGTAGCGGTTGCCGTTTCGTAAAATGAAAAAGCCAGCGGTGGGGGGCGACTAAGTCCATGCTGGCTAAAGTTGCCGGGCGCCTTGGTGCCGTCTCCCGAAAATGCGCTGCCGTTAATGACTAACACAGGCATGACCCGGGCGAACTTAGGGACAGCTTCATCAACAATCGTCGTGGCAGCCAGCATGTACTTTTCCAAAAGCAACGGGGATACGCTTAAAACATCGCCAATATTGTCGAAACCATAGCCCGTGTCGTCCGGAGGAAACTCCACCTCGGTATTGAAATCGACTCCGATCAAATCGCGAATGGTATTGTGATATTCGGTCCGGTTCAGACGCCGCAAGGTTACCCGCCCGGGGTCGGGATTCCGGGGATCAATCGCGAATGCCTGAAATTTAATCCAATCCTCCAACTGTTTTTCCTCGTCGGCCGTAGGCCGGGGCTTTTTTTGTGGCGGCATCAGCCCGGACCGCAAATTGTTCAAAACTTTGCTCCATAAGTCGGGATTCAAAACCTGCTGGTCACTGGTGAGAGTATCAAACGCCACCTGGCCTTTACTAGCGCCATCGCCATGGCACTGATAGCAATATTTTTCCAGCAAGGGCTCCACTTTGCGATGAAATTGCGCCACCCCGACTGACGCCTTGGCTGCGAGCAGGCCTGATGCGAAGATCATCGCACCGGCAATGCCGCTCCAAAGCGAGCTTGGAAGCAAGGGATTCATTTAATAAACTTCCGCCCCGGCCATGATTTCCTTATTTGGGTCAATAATTAATTTACGTCTGAACCGGCATTTTATTGCAAGGTTTTTTTAGAAATTTGCCAATTGGTTGGACCTTTCAGACAATAACTAATGACGCTGCTCTTACCTGGTATAAATTTCAAGTGCACCCCGCACGGGAATTGTGGTTAAATTCTGCCCAGCGATGATTGCATACCTCGATTTACTGCGTCAGGTCCGGAGCCACGGCAAATTTAAAGCCGACCGCACGGGCACCGGCACCTATTCCCTCTTTGGCGCGCAGGCGCGGTTTGATTTGCGCTCCAGTTTTCCTTTGCTGACGACTAAAAAAGTCCACACGCGTTCCATTATATATGAACTTTTATGGTTTTTGCGCGGCGACACGAACATTCAGTACCTGAAAGATAATGGGGTTTCCATCTGGAACGAATGGGCGGATGCGGAGGGTAATCTGGGCCGGGTTTATGGTGCCCAATGGTGTGACTGGCGAACGGCTGACGGCCGCTCCATCCACCAAATTGACCAATTAATCCGGCAAATTAAAGCCAACCCCGACAGCCGGCGGTTGATTGTCAGTGCGTGGAATCCCGGGGAAATCGAAACCATGGCCCTGCCCCCCTGCCACACGCTCTTTCAATTTTATGTCAGCGACGGGGAATTAAGCTGCCAGCTTTACCAACGTAGCGCCGATATTTTTCTGGGGGTGCCGTTTAACATCGCCAGTTACGCCCTGCTCACGCTGATGGTGGCCCAGGTGTGCGGCCTCAAGCCCGGGGAGTTTGTTCATACTTTCGGCGACCTCCACCTCTACAGCAATCATTTGGAACAGGCCGATCTGCAACTCTCACGACCACCCCGCCCACTGCCGCAGATGAAACTAAATCCGGCGGTGAAAGACATCCATGAATTCCGGTTCGAGGATTTTGAACTGGTCGGTTATGATCCACATCCCGCCATCAAAGCGCCAGTGGCCGTGTAGAAATAATGCAACTCGGTCATTTCAAATCATCCTCCCCGGCCCCGTTTTCGCTCAATCGCCGCCTCGACCAATGGCTGCCGGCATTGACAGTCTCGGTCTGGCCGGGCGTGTTCTTCATCATCCTGACCACGGT
>CAIZWI010000238.1 GCA_903936645.1 uncultured Verrucomicrobia subdivision 3 bacterium | reverse complement strand
GGTGGCGGGAGCGGGATGCCTTTGCCGACTGCCAGCTGCCCCGTTCCGTCTGGAAATTTCACGGACTGCGGCCCGCCAACCATCCCGAACGCCGGCTGGCACTGGCCGCGCACTGGCTGGCGGCCGGCCACCTACTAGGGCAACTGGAACAATGGTGTGTGGCGGATTTACCGGCTGCCCAATTGGTGCCTTCCTTGCGCAAAATCCTGACTGGCCCCACGGATGCTTTCTGGTCGTACCACTGGACCTTGCGCTCGCCCACGTTAAAAACACCGCAGCCCCTGCTCGGTGACGGCCGAGTGACGGATCTCGCTGTGAATGTCATCCTGCCCTGGCTCTGGGTGCGGGCTGTGGAAGGCAAAAACGAAGTGCTCCGCGAACGGCTGGAGCGGCGTTACTTTGCCTGGCCGCCTGCGGAGGACAACGCCGTGCTCAAACTCGCCCGTCAACGCTTGCTGGGAGTGGGCGGCAACCAATTCATGCGCAATGCTTTTGCCCAGCAAGGTTTGCTGCAAATTGTCCGCGATTTCTGCGGGAATTCGGACGCCATCTGCACGGCGTGCCGGTTTCCCGAACTGGTCCGCGAATGGGGAGCGGGGAAATAAACTCCTAATTTCAAACTGCAAAACCCAGAGAGGATTCAAGCCGCAACACCCTGAGTTCCGGGTCAGGGCTAAAGCCAATAAGGTTATGGTTGCTTATTCTTTCCCTGCCTGCTGACCACTACTAGCCAGTATATGCCATAGGCGATAAACAAGGAGCCCATGATAATAAACAGGCCGCCAATCCGTTCAAAATGGCGAACTCCAAAAGCGACAAACAGCAAGCCGAAGACTAGATGAAAACCACCGGTGCCGAACCGCAATCTCCGACCCTGCTGAAGCGTACGCGAAGCAGTTGCTGCCAACCCGATATTCCGGTCGATGAGTTGAATTAAGGCTTGGGTGTCGGCTTCACAACGGCCTCGACAGGCCAAGCCCTTGGTGAGGTCGACGGCGCATTCCCGGCACAAACCTTTGCCGCAGGATTTGCAAGTTCCGACCGCCACCTGATCTTCATGATCGAAGCAATTCATAATGGGCTATTTGCAGTTTAAGATAAATCGGATAAACCCGGTGAAAATAATTACGGATTCGGAAAATAAAAAAACAGCGGCAAACCCATGTTTGCCGCTGCGAAAACTGAAAGCTTACTCACCGGAGTGGTTTACACCTTGATGTCCTAGGCGTTTAATGGCGGATTACCAAAGCCTTCGGACGATTGATCTTCGGACTGGGGATTAGCCAAGCCCGGCTTGCCATTTGTGCCTTCCACTTCGTCGTCCTCGTCGTCCTCTTCATCCGGCACGCGAACTTTGTTGGGGTTCACCGGCACCGAGCCATCCGCCAACTGACGCGGGTTTTTGGCCCGTTTATTGCGCGGGAGGGGGCTGATCATCACATTGATGCCGCGTCCAATCAGTTTGGGCGGGAAATCTTCGTGGCCGAAGGGGGCAATTTCCGCGAGAAATTTTTTGATGACGGCAAAACCGACTTCGGTATGGGCCATTTCACGGCCACGGAACTTGAGCGCGACTTTGACCTTCATGTCCTCGCACAAGAAATCGATGGCATGGGTCACTTTGATGCCGAGGTCATGGGGATCAATGCGCGGGCTCAATTGCACTTCCTTGACAGTGGAGGCGTGCTGATGCTTTTTGGATTCCTTCTCCTTTTTGGCTTGTTCGTAGCGGTATTTGCCAAAATCAACGAGCCGACAAACCGGCGGGTTGGCCGTGGCCGCAATTTCGACGAGATCCACCCCGTGTTGGCGCGCTTGATTCAGCGCATCAGTGAGGGGAATGACTCCGAGTTGTTTGCCGTCCACTCCAATCACGCGCACTTCACGGGCACGGATTTTACCATTGACCCGGACGAACGAGGCAGGAGAGGAATTGCGTGGAGAGAAAGGGCGGCTCAAGACACCCTCTTCGGTTGTGGCATATCTATTATTTTAAGCATCAAGCAAATTGGCGCGTAGCCAACGTAATCGTCCAATATTTATATGGGGGAATGCCATGCGAAGCAAGCAAAACTTGCTATTCATTTTAGGGTTTGGAGGTAGCGACTGCCCACGGCAAACCTGGGAGGGCGAGCTGGTGACAGGAAAAAGGTTACTGGAGCTTCTGCCAACACCCGAGGGGGATTTTAAAGCGTGTTCGGTGGCGACGCCAATAAGGCAGGACGGGAGTTGTCTGCTGAAGAAACGTTTGGCCACCGAACACACCTATTATTTAACAATTTCCGACCCCGGCACCAACCTAATTCTGCTATTTTCAGGGTATTATTTGTTGATAATTAAAAACTTATCAAATAATTCACCCCGGAACGACCGGCGGGAGCCGTCTGGCCGGGCTATTTGCCTTTGAATTCCC
>CAIZWI010000237.1 GCA_903936645.1 uncultured Verrucomicrobia subdivision 3 bacterium | reverse complement strand
TCCGAATCAGCCAGCCGACGACCGGCCACAGCAAAAAATTCCAGTCGGCCAGAAAGTGCACCTGCCGCCCCCCGCGTACCACCGCCAGCAACGCCGGCAATAACAGGGCTTCCGCGCGGCTGCTGTGATTGGGGGCAAGAATAAACGGATCGTTGTCCGGTAAAATATGTTCCCAACCCGTTGACTCCCTTAACCATCCCTGCCCCAGCATGGCCAGCCCGCGACAACAAACCCGCCGCACCGGGTAACCCGCAAAGCCCGGCAACGGCTGTCGCCAAAGCTCCGCCAGCGTGGGCAGGCCACCGGCGGGTTTTCCCACCGCCAGCTTCCCAAGGTCACGATATGTGCGATTGGCTTCCACAGTTCAGCGCTTCTGACCGGCGGTTCAGTTTGCTCCCCCCCCGCCCTGCATTCAACGACAGCACCGTGACGATTCCGTTACAAACAATTGACAAATTACCCCCGCCCCCCGGCCCAGCCCGCCGTCAAGCTGCGTTCGTTGCTATTTTACCGGCGCTGGTTGATTATTTTTAGCGTTGCCCGCCCCCCGGAAGCACTTTCCCTGCATGTTCCAGCAACTGCTGGCCCCCAACCCTAAAACCTTATGATTGCGAACGCCCCATTCCCCGTTTCCTCCCAGGACATCCTCGTCGTGGATGACACTCCTGGCAACCTGCGCGTACTGTCGGATATCCTGCACCATCACGCCTATCCCGTGCGCACCGCCAGCAGTGGCCGGACCGCCTTGCTGGAAATCGACCGGGCTCTCCCCGACCTGGTGTTACTGGATGTCCAAATGCCGGAAATGGATGGCTATCAAGTGTGCGAAACCCTCAAGGCCGGAGCCCACACCCGCGATATTCCCGTCATCTTCATTAGCGGCCAGCACGAGACGGACGCCAAACTCCGGGCCTTCACCGCCGGGGGCCTCGATTATATTACCAAACCCTTTCAAGCGGTCGAAGTCCTGGCCCGGGTAAAAGCCCATTTGACCCATCACCGCCAGGAACAGACCCGGGCCTTGCGCAGCCGCCTGCTGGAGGAAGCCATCCGCTTCCGCAGCCAGCAACTCGTCGAGGCCAACCATGAACTCGCCCTGCTCAACCAAACCAAAAACGATTTCCTAACCCTCGTGGCCCATCAAGTGCGCACCCCCCTCAATGGGTTGCTCGGGGCCGCTGACCTCGCCTTTCGCGAAGTCCCCGCCGGCGCACTTGCCACCGAGTTGCAACAAATGTTTGAAATCTCCCGCACCCGGTTGCTGGAACTGCTGGACGACAGCCTGCTGCTCGCCCGCCTCCGGCTCAATCCGCCGGCCGGCGACCCCTCCACCGTGGCTTTGGATGAAGTCCTCGCCACCGTGCAATGGGCCACCATCAACCTCGGCGCGCCCTGGCACCTGCAACTCCCGCCCCTGCCGGCGGGACTGGGCACCGTCCGCGGCCAGGCGGACCTGCTGGCCAAAGCCCTCCTTTGCCTCGTGGAAATCTGCTTCAAATGCCAGCACCCGGAAACGCCTGCCACCACCGGGGAAGCCGTTCGGTGGACCGTCGAAGGCTGGCCGGACTCCGTCGTGCTCACCCTTACGAGCAAATCCCACCGCATTCCTCCGGGCGATTTGCCCCACTTTTTCGAAGTGCTCGCCGCCAGCCAGCCCTTCCCCGGCGGCGACCTCGGCCTCGCCCCCGCCCTGGCCAGCCAAATCCTCCAATTTATTGGCGGCGGCGTCGAAGCCACCAACCTCACCCCCACCGGCCTCCAATTCCAAGTCTGGCTCCCCCGCCCCACCCCAGTAATTTAACCGCCGGGACCATCGGCGATCGGGCACCCATAAGGGCCTGCCCGATCGCTGCGCTGTTGGCACCCTTTTGGGGCCAAAACCGCCTTGCCCTATTCCCCGTTTGCCCCCTCCTCCCACCGGGCATTCCCCACCTCACGCCCCCGCACCTCCCTTCCCGCCCAGCGCCCAAAGCCCACCGCCCAAAGCCTCCACTCGCCTCAGCTTCCCTGTCGTGGTGCGAACAAAAGGAGACAAGCATGTGCGAGCAAAAGGAGAATAATGTTTTGGCCCTATTGTCAGAACGCTTTTGATGC
>CAIZWI010000236.1 GCA_903936645.1 uncultured Verrucomicrobia subdivision 3 bacterium | reverse complement strand
GGATCGGGCGTCCGTGTGTTGCGCGCCGGCGATTGGGGCGCCATCGCCGGCCTCGCACGGTGCGCCGTTCGCAACTACGGCAGCCCGAGCAGTGCCGACGACTTCACTGGTTTTCGTTGTGTATGGGGGCTTTAGTTTTTGCTCTTTTACGCTTTTTCCCTCTGGCATTTAACCGCAGAGGACGCAGAGGAAAATAATTATGGGACATGACGGTTAGGGGAAAGATTGGACACACGCTTGCCAGACGGTTGGTTGTTGCCGGCGCAGGCTGGCAAATGGTTCCACATTCTGACCGGTTCCCAAAAAATACCAGCCTAACAATCCATGATCATCCGCCGCACGCAACTCCTGCATCAGGCTGTTGGCATTGAGGGCGTTGTTCTTCAGGGCGGCTTCAACCTTGGATTTTATCCGACCGTGAGTCGTTTGGTAGCTGGCTGCCAGCGCTTCTCGGCAACCGAGATGCAGCACCTTTACGGTTTCAGTGCCTTTGGGTTTCCACTCATTGGTCTCGGTGTCAAATCGCGCCACAATGTTGCCGGTAACGGGATCGAAATCGAGAAATTGCCACGGTTCCTCCGTCGTGGGGTCAATCAAGAGCGGCGACTGCTCCTGATCCAGGGGAAAGTTATTACCTTTGAAACGGCCACATTCCGTGCAGCCCAAGAGGTAATTGGGCCAGCGAAACAACCGGTCTGAATGAGGGTTTTTAGGCCAAAAATGTTCGATGTCGGTGCCATGCGAATCGCCGCAATACATGCAGCGCTGGCGTGGCCCTGCCATTTTTCGAAGCACACCCAGAGCGGCCTTGACCGGTTTGGTCTGGCGGGCAGATTTCCAAGTGGACTCAATATCCAAAGTGCCCGCCGCTGATTTCTTGTTGGCCGCAGTTTGTTTTCGATTAAGCGCCTTGACGGTCTCCGCCGGCAAAGCGGGGCGCGGAATTTTTTGCATGGCTCAAGATTCCGGTTCGGGCGCCACAAAAAGCTGGAGTTGGTCGGCGCGATTTTTTTCTTCAATGGAGAGTTTGCCGCCGGCGCGCTTCTTGGCCTCAAGTTTGGCAAATTCCGCACGTCCCGCGACTGCGCGCGGCGACCGGGTATTATCCAAACCGAAAGCTGCTGAAAGCAGAATGGTATCAGATTTGGATGCAATCACCTGTTTGTATTCTTCATCAGAGAGCGGATGAGGCTTGGCTCCGCTGCCGGGTTCCGGGAGCACAAAAAGGCCGTTGGCATCCGCTGCCTGACAGACCAACGGGCTGTGGGTGGTCACGAGGAACTGGATGTTGGGAAAATGTTGCTTGAGCCAGAAGCCAATTACCCGTTGCCACTCCGGGTGCAAGTGGGCGTCAATTTCATCAATCAAAACCACGCCGCTACGCTTGATCACGGTTTTACCTTCCGCGTTTTTCTCGGTCAGGCCCTCCAGCCCATAAGTGCTGATCAAGTGTCTCAAAATATCGGCCAGCAGAGCGGCGGCGGCGCGGTAGCCATCGCTCATTTCGCCCCAAGCCAGTTGCACGCCGTTCCGGTCTTTCAACCACAAGCCATCCGAATCCACCCGATCCACGGTGATCCGATTGGGCATCAAATCATCCCGCAACAGTTCCAAGACGAGCGCGAGTTGTTCGGCCTCGGCGTGCTTGTTTTCCAGTTTCTTGTGATCGAGCAGCCGCAACCATTGATCCACTTCGGCCAGTGACGCCGCTTCTTGGAACATGGTGACAAATCGCCCGGTGGTGGGGGAGACCATTTGCCGGGTGGCTTCAGGAGACGCGCCGAACACGCGACGGAACGGACCATAGCCGCAGGAGAACCAACCGGTCGCATCGAGCGACCAAATGGTGCGGTCGGGGGTCTGGTAGGTTTTTTGTTTACCGGAAGGGATAGTGGATTGAACGGTGGTTTCTTTGCCGCCGTTCTTCAGCACAATTTTGGCGGGAAAAGGTTCGGGAGAGGATTTTCGGCCTGGATCCGTAAGGGCGTCATCTTCTTCGCTCCGCACGATGTCCAGTTGAATGGAAGATTCCTCGGGCCCAGAACCATCACGAATCCAACGGTGGAAACTGGTTTGCAGTGACCGCGCTGTGCTTTTTTCAAGAAGTCCGACGGCGATAGCTTTGAGGAGCGTGCTCTTGCCGGAACCGTTGTCGCCCGTGAACACCGTCCAACCCGCGTATTTGCCATCCGGGCGGGCAAGATCAAAATCGAGTGTCTCGAAACCGCGAATGTTCCGAAGTGAGACTTTGTGAATATACATAAGAAATATATATTAGATTTGAGCTTGTATTCCAATAATTCCAGTTTCCCGCCGGCCGCCTTTGGCCTGGCTGGGCGGCGTCAAAAGGCGATTTCCCGGATGCGAACTATTTACCATCCTTGGTCACGAACTTATTCCCAATCGCCCGTTCCAGTTTGGCGCGGGCCGTGGCGTAGTCGTGCAGGGATTGGATTTGCGTGGTGCGGGCTTGCGTCAGGGAGGTCTCGGCATTCAGCACGTCGAGCTGGGTGCCGGTGCCCGCCTCGGAACGCGCGCGGGCCTCGCGCAGGGCTTCCTCGGCTTCTTCCACCACTTTCAACTGCGATTCCAAGGTTTCCTTCGCTTCAACAAAATCCGAATACGACGTCCGCACTTGCAGTTCAATCTGGCGGGATTGGTCAATGAGTTCCGTTTTGGCCTTTTCATACTGGGCCTTCGCCTGCATGACCCGGCCCTGGGTGGCCGCGCCATCAAAAATATTCCACGTGACCTGCGCCCCGGCATTCCAGCCGGAATACACCTGGTCCAGCGCCATCGGCGGCGTGAATTGGGCATTCTTCCAGCTATACCCGGCAAAGACCGACACCGTGGGCTTGGACCCGGCCTTGGCATTGATGATATTCAATTCCTGCAACTCCCGCGTCTTGCGCAGGGCTTTCAATTCCGTCCGCTGTTCCAATGCCTTTTGGATGGCGTCCGGCAAATTAACGTCATAGGGTTCCGCCACGAGGTTGTCCGTGAGGTTGAGCGGCACGTCCTCCCAGATTTCGCGGGGCAGGTCGTAGCCGAGCAGGTTGGAAAGGGCATTCTTGCTGTTGCGATAATTATTCTTCGCCTTGATCAGCGCGGGCCGTTCATTCGCCACTGCCACCTCGGCTTGCAGCACATTGAAGCGCGGCACCGTGCCGGCGTTGAACCGGTGCTGTTGATCGTCCAATTCCTTTTGCAAGAGCGTGACGGACGCTTCGTTCACCGTGATTTGCTGGGCCGCCAGCAGCACATCATAGTAAGCGGTCTCGACGTTGAGCAGTGTGTCCGCTAGGGACGTCTGGTACTGGGCCAGCGCCTGGGCCTTGGTGGCCCGCGCGGCTTTGAGCGCCGCCCCCAGCACGCCGCCCTCGTAAATATTTTGCACCACTTGAATCCCCGTGTTCCAGTTGCGGTCCGACTGGGTGGAATTATAGAAATTCTCAATCGAGTTTGGGTCACTCTTCTTAATTTGCCCGGTCGCTTGCACCGTGGGCAGCGCCACGGCGCGGGTGGTGATCACCAGTCCCTGCGAGGCCTCCAAATCATTTTGCGCCTTGTGAATGGTGGCATTCTGGCGCAGGGCAATGTTCAGCGCGTCTTTCAGCGAGAGCGGTTCGGCCACCCAGCCGGGCAGGCGGGCTTGGTTGGTTTGGGCCGGGGCCAGGGCCGGAGCTGAGCCCAGAACCGTCAGCAGCGCGAGCAAGTGAAGTCGTTTCATGATAAATCAGGGGGTGGTGGTGGATACGGGCAAATGGTGCAGTGCCGCCAGCGTAAAGCGGGTGATGTGGTCCGCCAGGCGCGCCGCGCCGACGGTGTCCAGCGGCGGTTGGTCGGGATAGAGTCGCGTCAGCACAGGCCGGCAATGATGATAAAAAACGCACTGGCTTACAATGCTGAAGCTGCATAAACGCACGGTTTCATCCGTGACCGGCCGGTGCAGGATCTCCGCCACGATGCCCCGCAGTTGCTCCGCCATGGGCCGGATTTTATCCACAATGATCGAATCCAGGGCCGCCGTGGGGTCCACCATCTCGCGGGAGGTGATTTTTCCATGCCACGCCAGCGGGCCTTTTTCAAAGACCCGCAGCAGGAAGGAAAAAATGAACGCCCGCAGTTTTTCCTCTGGCGGCGCGGTGGGGGCCACGTCGAGCAGTGGGGGGTATTTCTCGATGGCCCTGGCTTGGGAATAGCGCAACACCTCGGCATACAGCGTTTCCTTGTCCCCAAAATGATAATTCACCGCCGCACAATTCACCCCCGCCCGCTGGCAAATGTCCCGCACCTTGGCATCGCGAAACCCCACCTCGGCAAACACCTCCCCCGCCGCCTCCAAAATCTGGGAGCGGGTGGCCACCTGCGCTGCATCTATAGCTTCCACCATCACATTCAAATCTGTGTTTCAAACAAATGATTCAAACAACCGTTTGACAAGTCAATGCTAATTTTGTATAAAAAGGCGCTGGCTGGAATCTGCCGCCAAACCCAAATGTCATGAAAAACCCCCTATTTTTAGGCTATTTCCCGCTATTTAGTATGTTCGCCCTTGCCCTCGCCCTCCTCGGCTGCGACCGCCCAAAGCCCGGCGAGTTTCAGGGTTACGTTGAGGGGGAGTACGTCTACGTGGCCGCCCCGCTTGGCGGCGCCCTCACCAACTTGGCCGTGGCCCGGGGCGACCAGGTGAAGGCCGGCCAGCTGCTCTTTGCCCTCGAGCGGGAATCCGAAGCCGCCTCCGTCCGCGAGGCGGAACAGAACCTCAGCCAGGCACAAGCCCAGTTGGCGGACCTGAACCAGGGCAAACGCCCCACCGAAATCGCCTCCCTGGAGGCCCAGCTGGAACAAGCCCGGGCGAACCGGAAACTGGCCGAAGCCGAATGGCAGCGGCGGCAAAATCTGATCGGCCAGGGCGTGATTTCCGCCGAGGAACTCGACCAGGCCCGCGCCCAGCGTGATGCCGATCAATCCTTGGTCAACCAGCTCACCGCCGACCTGGCCACCGCGCGGTTGGGCGGCCGGGCGGATGCCATCACCGGCATGGCGGCCCAGGTGGCGGCCCAGACCGCCGCACTGGGCAAAGCCCGGTGGGCCTTTGACCAGAAACAACAATTCGCCCCCGCGAGCGGGCCCGTGCAGGACACCTTATACCGCCAAGGGGAATACGTGGCGGCGGGTGCCCCGGTGGTCGTGCTGCTGCCCCCCGAACATTTGAAGGTGCGCTTTTTTGTGCCGGAAGCCTGGCTGCCCCGCGTGCGGGTGGGCGCCCCGGTGACCGTAACGTTCGACGGCGGCAAATCACCGCTCACGGCCACCACCAGCTACATTGCCACCCAGGCCGAATACACCCCGCCCGTCATTTACAACCGGGAAAACCGGGCGAGTTTGGTTTACATGATCGAGGCCCGCTTTGCCGCCGCCGATGCCGCCGACGTGCGCCCGGGCCAGCCGGTGGATGTGCAAGTAACGCCGTGACCCATGAGTGCGAATGAATTCATCATCGATGTCCGGGGCGTGACCAAGAAGTTTGGCGGCCGGACCGTGGTCAATGACATTGCCATGCAAGTGCGGCCCGGCGAGATTTATGGCTTTCTCGGGCCGAATGGCAGTGGCAAAACCACTTTCCTGCGCATGCTCTGCGGCCTGCTCACCCCCGATGGCGGCAGCGGCCACTGCCTCGGCTACGACATCTTGCGGCAGTCGGCCGAGATCAAGAAACATGCGGGCTACATGACGCAGCGGTTCAGTTTTTATGAAGACCTGACCATCGAGGAGAATTTGGATTTCATTGCCCGGCTTTACGAAATGCCCGATCGCCCGGCCGCCGTGGAACGCAGCCTGGAACGGCTCACGATGACCGCCCGGCGCCGGCAACTGGCGGGCACCCTGTCTGGCGGCTGGAAGCAGCGCCTGGCCCTGGCGGCCTGCTTGATTCACCAGCCACAGTTATTGTTGCTGGATGAACCCACGGCCGGCGTGGATCCCAAGGCCCGGCGGGATTTTTGGGAGGAGATCCACCAGCTGGCGGCCGACGGCCTGACCGTGTTGATCACCACGCATTACATGGACGAGGCGGAGCGGTGCACCCAGCTGGCCTATATTGCCTATGGTAATTTGCTGGCCAAAGGCACCGTGGAAGAGGTGGTGCGCAGTGCCGGGCTGACCACCTGGGAGGTGACGGGCAAAAATCTCCATGCCGTCGCCGACCAGTTGCGCGGCCGGCCGGGGGTGGAGCAGGTGGTGGTCTTTGGCGCCACCCTGCATGTCAGCGGCCGCGACGCCGTCCAGTTACAGGCCAGCGTGAAACCTTGGATGACCGGGGAATACCGTTGGCAGCCCATCGCCTCCGGTTTGGAGGATGTGTTCATCAGCCTCATGGAAACGGCCGCGGATAATTTCAAATGAACTTCGCACACTTCAATTTCCGGCGGTTTGTGGCCGTGGTGCTGAAGGAATTCATCCAGATGCGGCGCGACCGGCTCACGTTTGGCATGATGGTGGGCGTGCCGATGATCCAGCTCATCCTGTTTGGCTTCGCCATCAACTCCAATCCCAAACACCTGCCCACGGCGGTGTACTCGGCGGACAACAGCGTTTTTTCGCGGACGTTCGTGCGGGGATTGCAGAACAGCAGTTACTTCGACATCATTCGGGAAGCCAAAAACACCTTGGAAATCAACCGGTTGCTGGCGGAAAACACCGTGCAGTTTGCCGTCACCATCCCGGTCGATTTTTCCCGTAAACTGATCCGCGGCGAACGCCCGGATTTGCTGCTGGAGGCGGATGCCACCGATCCCACGGCAGTGGGCTATGCCATCGCAGCGGTGAGCGGGTTGACCCCGACCATTCTCAACCGCGACCTCACCGGACCGCTTGCGCATTTGACCGGCGGCACCGCGCCCTTCAATCTGGTCGTCCACCAGCATTACAATCCGGAAAACATCACCCAATACAACATTGTGCCCGGCCTGATGGGCGTGATGCTGACCATGACGATGGTGATGATCACGGCGCTCGCCATCACGCGCGAGCGCGAACGCGGCACCATGGAAAACCTGCTGTCCACGCCCGTGCGCCCGGGTGAGGTCCTGCTGGGAAAAATTGTGCCGTACATCGGCGTGGGCTATGTGCAGGTGACGCTGATCCTGCTGGCCGCCAAATTTCTGTTTGATGTGCCCATGGTGGGCAGTGTGCCCCTCTTGGTGGGGTTGGTATTCCTGTTCATTGTGGCCAACCTCGCGGTGGGTATCACCTTCTCCACGGTGGCCAAGAACCAGTTGCAAGCCATGCAGATGACGTTTTTCTTTTTTCTGCCCTCGCTGTTGTTGTCGGGTTACATGTTTCCCTTCCGCGGCATGCCGGTTTGGGCCCAGGACATTGGCGAGGTGCTGCCCCTCACGCATTTTCTCCGCGTGGTGCGGGGCATTTTGCTCAAAGGCAACGGGCTGGCCGAGCTGATGCCGGATTTATGGCCCATGGCCTTGTTTCTGGCGGTGATGCTGACGGTCGGGATTAAGCGCTACCGCCAAACCCTGGACTAAGCCGGTCGCGGGGTAGGGGCTGCGTGTCCCCAGTACTGGTGACTGGCTGGGGATACAAAGTTTGATAGTCTATGGATGTGTTCGGCGCACTCAGTTCTCAAGTGCGTTGTGTGTGACAAGCCCGGAGTTGTGTCCGGGCTTTTTCTTTTTTACGGGCGTTCCGCAGTCCCAATCCTCCCATTTTTGCTTCGATTACCCGGCCGGATTTTGGCATAGTCGTGGTTCTGAAAGCGGCTGGCCCAAATCCAAAGGTGGCGGACGACGAGCGTTATTCCCAAGGGAAACTGGTTCGGCGTCTGCTCGCCCTTGCGTGGCAATTTCGGGCCGACTGCCTGTGGTCACTGGCTCTCAACCTGCTGCTGGTCCTGCTGGGCATTGCCGGGCTGCAATGGCTCGGGCTGGTGATTGATGTCATCCGCGGTGCCCTCGACCCCAGCCTCCCCGCCCCCCTGTACCCCTTGGGCTGGCATCCGCCCGCAGCGTGGACCCCCTTGCATCGGGTGGCGGTGCTGGCCTGCGCCATTGTGGTGCTGGCCCTGGTGCGGGCGCTGGTGACTTATGCCTTTACCATGATCACGGTGCGGCTGACCCAGGGCGAGATTGTGCCGGCTTTGCGCGCCCAGCTTTATGCCAAGTTGCAGCGGCTCAGCTTCAGTTTTTTTGACCAGCATGGTTCCAATTCCATTTTCAACCGGGTGACGGGGGACGTCCAGAACACCCGGCTGTTTGTGGATGGCGTGTTGTTGCAGGGCACCAACCTGCTGCTGACCTTGGGGGCTTATGCCTGCTTCATGTGGCGCATTCAGCCAACCCTGACGGTGGCGTGCCTCTCGGTAACGCTCCCGCTAGCGTGGCTGGCGCACTATTATTCCGCCCGCTTGCGGCCGGGGTATCTGCGGAATCGCGAACTGACCGATGCGATGGTCCTCTTGTTTAGCGAGAATGTGCGCGGGATGCAGACGGTGAAGGGGTTTGCGGCCGAGGCGCATCAAGTGCGGCGGTTTGAGGCGGCCAACGCGGAGGTTTCCGCCCAGCAACGGCGGATTTTCTGGGATTTGTCGGTGTTCACCCCGGCCACGCAACTCCTGTCCCAGTTAAGCCTCGTCATTTTATTCGCCTATGGCGGCTGGTTGTTTGTGCAGGGGCGGATTGCCCTGGGCGGCGGGATGGTGGTGTTCGCGGGTTTGCTACAGCAATTCACCGCGCAAGTGGCGAACATCGCGACCATCGCCAATTCCGTGCAACAAAGTCTGGCCGCCGCGCGGCGGGTGTTTGAAGTGCTGGACATGCCGGTGGCGGTGGCAAGCCAGCCGGACGCGCGCGCCCCCGGCCGGCTTTCGGGCCAGGTGACCTTTGAAACCGTGACCTTTGCTTACCATGCCGGCCAGCCCGTGCTGAGCGAATTATCGTTCTCGGTTCGGCCAGGCCAGGTGGTGGGCATTTTTGGGATGACCGGCTCAGGCAAAAGTTCCCTGCTGAGTTTATTGCCCCGCTTTTATGACCCCACGGCGGGCCGCATCACGGTGGATGGCCGGGATTTGCGGGAGTTGGATCTCGACGCCTACCGGCGGCAGGTCGGGATGGTTTACCAAGAGAGCTTTTTATTCTCCAACACGGTGGCGGCGAACATCGCCTTTGGTCATCCCGAGGCCACCATGGCGGAGATTGAAGCAGCGGCACGGATTGCCTCGGCGCATGAGTTTATCCTGGCCCTGCCGCACGGCTACGAAACCGTGTTGGGCGAGTCGGGGGTGGATTTATCCGGGGGCCAGCGGCAGCGGCTGGCCCTGGCCCGGGCGTTGCTCCTGCAACCACCCTTGCTCATCCTGGATGATCCCACCGCCTCGGTGGATGCGCGGACGGAGCACGACATTGTCTCCGCCTTGCGCCGGGCGATGACCGGGCGCACCACCTTTGTGGTCTCCGGCCGCTTGAATCTGTTGCGCCGGGCGGATGTGATTCTGGTGCTGGAGGAGGGGCGGTTGACCCAAATGGGCACGCATGCCGAATTGGTGGCGCGGCCCGGGCCGTATCACGACACCGCAGAGTTGCAGATTATGGACCTGGATGAGTCCGGCGCGGAGGTCGTAGCGTGAGCGCGCCCAATCCTCCGCCGGCTGGCAGCCGCATCGCCAAAGGCGATGTGTCCGCGCGCGGCGCGATCACCTTCTATAATCCGCACGAGGAACGCGAGGCGGACAAAGCCCCCTTGCAGGCCCGGCTGATCCGGCGTATTTTTCAATATACCAAACCCTATGCGGCGAAGCGCAACTGGTTGTTTCTCCTCACCTTTCTGCGCGGTTTGCAACTGCCCGCGCTCGCCTGGCTGATCGGCCGCACGATCAACGGGCCCATCGCGGGCCGGGATGTGACGGGAATTTATTGGTCGGCGGCTGGTTATTTCACCCTGGCGCTGGTCACGGTGGGGTCCTTTCATTTTCGCCAGCGCTTTGCGCTCGAACTGGGCGAGGCGGTGGTGCATGACATGCGGCTGGAACTGGTGCGCAAGCTAATGACCATGCCCATGGCATTTTTTAACACCACCAAATTCGGCCGCATCATCAGCCGGATGACTTCGGACATCGACAGCGTGCGCACCGGGGTGCAGGACGTGATGTTTGTCCTGGTGGTGCAGGGGTTGCAAATGGCGACCGCCGCCGCCCTCATGGCCTGGTACGACTGGAAACTTTTCTCGCTCATGGTCATCATGGCCCCCTTCATCTGGCTGGTGAACAAAAAATTCCAGAGTGAGACGAGCCGCCGGATGCGCAAAACGCAGGAATCCTGGAGCCGGGTATCCTCGACACTCGCGGAATCGGTGAGTGGGATCCGGGTGACCCAGGCCTTTGTCCGCCAGGAGGTCAACGCAGAGTTCTTCCAAAAGCTCATTGATGCCCATGGGGAGAACAACGTGGTGATGGCCCAGACCTCGGCCGTGTTTGTCCCGCTGCTCCAACTCAAAAGCCAGGTGTTTCTGGGAGCCATGGCATTGTTGGGGGCGTTTGGGGCGCTGCGCTGGCACGGCTGGCTGCACATGGAGCCGGGTGACCTGGTGATGTTCTTTTTCCTGGCCAACCTGTTTTTTGAACCGGTCCAGGTCATTGGCAACCAATTGAACCAAGCCCTGATGGCCATGGCCGGGGCCGAGCGGTTTTTTCGGTTGCTGGATCAACCCCCCGAGTGGGCCGATGCGCCCGGGGCCAAACCCCTGTCCGCCATCCAGGGACGGGTGGAATTTGCCGGGGTGAATTTCGCCTATCAAACCGGCCGGCCCGTGCTGGAAGATATTTCCCTCGTGGCCGAACCGGGTCAGACGGTGGCCCTGGTGGGGCAGACTGGCAGCGGCAAGACTACCCTGGTGGGCCTGCTGCAAAAGTTTTACCTGCCCACGGCCGGCTGTGTGCGCGTGGACGGTGTGGATTTGGCAGAAATCACGAGTGATTCCCTGCGCGGGCAAATGGGCAGCGTGCAGCAGAACAATTTCCTGTTTTCCGGTTCCGTGCTGGAAAACATCCGCTTTGCCCGGCCGGCAGCGACGGAGGCGGAAGTGCTGGCCTGCCTGGAGTCGTTGGATTGTCCGGACCTGCTCGCGGCCCTGCCCGAGGGGTTGCACACGCGGGTGGCGGAGCGGGGCACCTCCTTGTCCTTCGGTCAACGGCAGTTGATCTGCTTTGCGCGGGCCATGCTCGCAAACCCGCGCATCGTGGTGCTGGACGAGGCGACGAGTGCCATTGATTCAGTGACCGAGGCGCGGCTGCAACGGGCTTTGGAAATCCTCCTGCGCGGGCGCACGGCCTTTATCGTGGCCCATCGCCTAAGCACCATTCGTTCCGCCGATCTGGTATTGGTATTGGACCAGGGGCGGATCGTGGAGCGGGGCACCCATGTCTCGCTCATGCAGGCGGGCGGGGTCTACGCACGGTTGCACCAGGAATTTGTGAGTGCGCATTGACGCTGGCCGGTTTAGGGCGTCTGCACCCGGTAATACCTCATGGCCGACCCGTTCGTAGTGGTGAATTGGAATATGCTGCCAGGTGTGTTGGTGGTGAGGAGGGCCGTGACGTTGGTGGTCCATGCGCCATTAAGCTGGCTGGCCTGTAACAGATGAAAATTGGTCGCCACCCCGGAGGCGAGGGTGAATTTGATTTTCACCTGGTTATTGGTGAGGACAGGTGCGTTCAGGGTGATGACCGGCGGGCCGAGGATGGCTGTGACCTGTTTGATCGTGCCCCAATCCAGCGGGAAACTATTGAAAATCAGCCCCTGGGCTTGCAGGATATAATTACCGGTTTGCAGCGGGGTGAAGGTGAAATTGGTTGAGGCGGTGGGATTGGTGGTGGCATTTAATAACTGCTGGCTGTTCGTCACGATAATGTTTTCCAGGCACCACCCCACGTTGGGATAAGCATAGGGAAAATAGGTGTACTGACCATTCACCGGCACGAGATCATAGTTGAAGCGTAACCCTATGGCCTGGCCGGCATAATGGGACAGGGACAGGCTGTGCTGCGTGAAAGCCGATTCGCCGGCTCCATTGGTGCCCGTATCGGTGTACAGATCCTGCCAGTTGGTGCCACCCGAGGGGGCCACCTGCACCCGCGCCACTTCAAAAGGAGTGGCGTACCCCAGCAAGCTCTTGAAGCTGATCGTGGTATTGGTGGCGGGAAAAAAGATCTGGTTCAATTGCATTACTTGGGCAATGGGGTTGGTGTGAGCCAGGTGAAAGCAGGCCCCCGAACCCACTGGCGGGGTGATAATAATCGGATAAACGGGAGCCGGTGTAATGGTGAAATTAGTGGTGCCATTCAAGGCATTGTCCACGAGATTACCGTTGGTGGCCTGGGCCGTGAGCCATTGGTAACTGGTGGTATTGGGATTGCTGGCCGGCGTGCAGCTATAATGATTGGCCAGACTGATGGCTGGCTGATTCGTCCCGAAGATCGTCAGCGGGAAATAATCCGGTCCGGTGGTGGCTGGGTCAAACACCGTGACGCCATAGGAGAAACTATTTGTCCCACTGGCCGTCACCACATTGCTAATAGTGATGGAATAAACGGTGTCAGTGCCGCTGAAGGGAAACACGGTGGTGCTTGCCGCAGGATCCAGACTGGACGGATGCCAAACCAGGGTGTTTTCGCCATAATTTACCAAATAAGGTTGCACCGTCACCACCATGGGCACGCCATTACTGGCCATGGTTACCGTGGCGGCACTCAGATCGGCATTGGACAGGGCAAAGGACCATTGGGGGTAAACGACTGGAAATGGCACATAGCCGGCGGGCGGCCAGGCAACATAAGGGGTGCGGGTGGGCGGCCGGGGACCAAAAAAGTTGGCGTCAAACACCCAGGTGGCATTGGCGGCATAATTGGTGTTTTCCGCCGGGACATCACCAGTGCCCATAATTTGGGTTTGGGGATACAAAATATAGCGCCGGTGGCCAACCTCATAATTATTGGCCCCGAAATCCAGCATGTATTGGGTGATGGCGTCGGGGCCATCACTGCCCAAGGCCAGATTGGAATTGGCGGAGGCGTTGGTCGCGGCGATGGTGAAGCAATCCCAATTCGTCCAGACGCCGACGTGTTGCAGGGCACCATGTTCGGCCATCATGACGGCGGCGGCCTGGTCTTTGGTGCTTTCGCCCGCGTCAAATGTTATGCTGGCGGTGAGGCCCCCCATGGCGCGAAACCAGTTGATGCGCAGCAAGGTGGCATTGATGAATGCTGGAGAATTTGTGCCCGGCAGGCATTGGGCGGTCACGGCGGTGGAGCCGATGGGAATGCCCGCGGAGGCCAGAAAAACCCCATTGTAAAATTCCCGCACTTCCTCGCGTGAATTGGGATTCACATTGAGTCCCCCCGTAACCAGTAACGGTCGCGCCCCGCGGCCGGGCAAATTGGAAACATCCGCGGGGGGCAACGGCGCTTTGCCCAAGGCCGGTTGGGCGGAGGTGGAGGGGCCGCCGGACATCAGCAGAGTCAGCAAAAGTCCCAGTGGGAGCCACGGTTTTGGTTGCATGATAGCACCATTCACCACGGCGGTGACTCTGCAAGTGAAATTAGCTGTCACTGGCATTATCGCTTGACCAATGTGTCCAGCCGGTGCTTTACAATTTTCTGCCCCTGCGTAAAATCCGCCCACCAGATATGAAACCCCCACCAACCTTGTTGAATCTTTCGCTTTTAAGCACCCTGGCACTGCTCGCCGGTTGTGCCTCCCCTTGCTGCCAGAAGCCCCTCAATTCACTGGCCCCACCGCCGCCAACCCAGGCGGTGCAGGCGGCGATGACCCCGGCGCAGGCCCTGGCCGAATTGCGCGCGGGTAATGCCCGCTTTGTGGCCGGCCAGCCGCTGGTTCGTCATTTGCCACAGGAAGTAACCGCCACCGCCGCCGGCCAGTATCCATTTGCGGTCGTCTTGAGTTGCCTGGATTCCCGCCAGCCCGTGGAAATGGTGTTTGATCAGGGGATTGGGGATCTGTTCAGCGCCCGGGTGGCCGGCAATGTGCTGAATGACGACATCCTCGGCAGCCTGGAGTTTGCCTGCAAAGCGTCGGGAGCGAAACTCATTGCCGTGATCGGCCATTCCAACTGCGGGGCCATCAAAGGGGCGGTGGACAATGTTGAATTGGGAAATCTCACCGGGTTGCTGGGGAAAATTAAACCGGCGGTGGCCACCGTGCCGGATGCCGTACAACCCCGCACCTCCAAAAACTATGCCTTTGTCGACCAGGTTTCCGCCGCCAATGTGCGGTTGGTGGAACAGGAAATTCGCGAGCGCAGCGCCATCCTCCGGGAGATGCTCGACCAAGGCCAAATTGCCCTGGTGGGCGGGATGTATGATTTGAAAACCGGCCAGGTGCAATTCTTCGATAAATAAAAAAACCGGCGGATTTCAAAAATCCGCCGGTCATGATTGTTTAAGACGGGGTTTAAGCCATCAGTTTTTTGCGGCCGGCCACAAAGGCCAAAGCGAGGAAACCAGCCAGCGAGGCCGCCATCGTGGGTTCCGGAGTGGCCAGCAGGCTGTTCACCGTGGCCGTTCCCACATTGAGGGCGATGATGGTGTCGTTGATATCCTTGTCACCGCCACCATACAAATCTTCAAAAGACAGGAAGATATAGGGACTGTTGAGCTGGGGGATCGCGAACAGATGCGTGGTGAAGCCAGCCACGTGCTGGGTGAAACCATCCGAGTTCAGTGATTCTTGGGTTGAGAAGGTGTTAGCCCAATAATTGTTGGCTCCATTGGACAGGAGGAAGAAGTCCAGCTTGGTGCCTTTGGTGAATTTGCCAATATCCGTAAAATCACCAGGCATTAAAGGCTGGTCCGGGGTACGCACACCCGCCACCGAGCCCCAATCATTATAACCACTCGCACTGCTGGAAGCATCCGGGAAGATTAGCTTGGAATTGGGATCTTTGACCAGGTCCCAACTGCTCGAAGGGTCGGACTGGCCGGGGGCCACGGCGTCAAAACCAACGGAATTGTGGTAAGCCGCACCTTCGTAAACAAAGGTCGCGGTCACATCCTTGGCGGTGGCCAGGACAATTTTGCTGGGATCAATCTCAAAAGCGCTGCTTTTCGTATTATTGATGGTTTCGGGCAGCGCGCTTTTGATGAATTGCAGCGCTTGGGGCAAAACATTCGCATCAAAATTTTTAGAATCGGCATCCGAACCCGCTTGCATCACTGTGCCGGCGGTAGGCAGGCTGTAGGGTGCGGCGGTGGATTGGTAGGGGTCGGCGGTTTGGGCTTGGCTGCTCAGAGCCAGCACGGTCAGGGCGGAAACGGCGATCAAGGTTTTCATATTTTTTGTTTTGTAAAATTGTTTACTTACTTGCCAATCATTAAGCAGGTCTCATGCCAACTCATAAAAGCTCTTTTTCTTCAGGTTTTTGCTGCTTTCAAATGGAAAACCCTCGCTTTTTTATTCGCAATGCAATGGTTGCATAATTGCGCATTGCAAATGCAGTGCATTTAGGGGCTTTGCATTCAGTTTTTATCAGTTGGTCTGCACAAGCAAGCAACCATGCACCCACCGTATCATCATAACGAAAAAACCTGGCAGCCATTTCAGGATGCCAGGTTTTATGCGGTTAGCCTCGAAATATTACGGGCCGGCTACTCATGGAGTTGGGGACAGAATGTAGAACCGATTGGCCACCCCGGGATTGATGGTGTTCGTCAGATAGAACACACCGCCGGGATAGATGTTGGTCGCCACCGGCGTCCAATTAGCCAGGGGCAGGGCCAGGTTGGTGGTGGCCAGCACATAATAGGTGCTGCCCGCAGCGCCATTGCTAACGCTTGAAACCAGATTGTTGCCGCTCAATACCGTGCCCAAAAACACGGGCGGTGCGCTCGAAATGATGCCGGACACCGTGACGCCGCCATCGGCGGCCAGATGGTTGTTCCACGTAACGCCGGCGCCGCTAACGGTCAAAGCGTTGCCACCCGTGACCGGTGCGCTGAACAGGGTAAAGGTGTCACCGACCTTCAGAGCGGGGCCGACGTTGGTGACGGTGATTGTGCCGGTGCCGGTGTTAGCCAAGCCGCCGGTGACCGTCACCAGGTCGTTGGAGTGCGAAAGCGATTTGTTGACGCGGAAGAAACCGTTGCCCCCCAAACTGAGACCGCCGTTCAAGGTGATTGTGCCGGGAATCAGGCCGTCATCGCCTGCGCCAAGGGTGGCACCAGCCACCACCACCACCGGCCCGGCCACGGTGCCGCTCCCCGCCAAAAGCCCTGCGCCATTGGTCAGGAAACCCGTAAAGTCATTAATTCCATCCAGATAAAGGCGGCCTGTGCCAGTTTTGGTTAATCCATTTACGGTGCTGGCCCCCAGCGTCTGGTTAAAGTCTGTAATGTCGCCGGACAAAATCGTGTCGGCGGTGTTGTTCACTTGGATCACCCGGTTGGTGCCGCTCAAGTCCAGGACCCCCGCGAGCGTCAGGTTATTGGCCCCGCTGATAATAAGCGGTGAGCCCAGGAGATTGGTACTGTAGCTGATGGGGTTGGCGACCACCTGCGCCCCGCCTGCGGCGAACAAACCCATGGTGGCGGCCCCTGTGTCAATGATCAACGAACCGGTGCCCAGCGGCCCGGCGTCAATCGTCGGTGGCGTGCTCGCCACGGTGCTGGCACCCAATCCAATGCTGCCGCTTGAGAGTTTGGTGATCCCGGAATAGGTGTTGGTGTTGTTCAACACGGTGGTTCCGCCATTGGCATTTCGCCATACCATGCCTGTGCCCGCGATGATACCATTCCATGTTTGGATCCCGCTGGTGTTGAATCCCCCCAGTAACATCGTGCCGCCACCATTGATGAGATTCAACGGCAAGTTGAAGGTGAAGCTTGGGGCGGTGAACTCAGCGTACGCCGTGGAGGCATTTTTGGTGGTGATATTTTGCAGAGTCAATGATCCGCCCAAGCCAGTGGGCGGGGTGGTGAGTACCAAAGGCTGGCCGCCGGGGCTGTTGATGCCGAGGACACTACCGTCGCCGGTGACCACAATCGAGTTAGTAATCGTGATCAAGCCAGTTCCTGGTTCGTTCAGCTGACCCCCAGCCAGGGTAACCGGGCCAAAGCCCAGGGCGGCCGGGGAATTAATGGACACGATCCCATTGCTGATCACGATGCCGCCGGTTTGATTGTTGGCGATGTTCAGGCTCAGGCTGCCCACGCTGTTCATCAAGATGGAGCCGGGTCCGGTCAAAGTCCCGCCGGTCAGTGAATAATTCTGGGTTCCATCCACCGTGAGCAGGCCAGGGCTCAAGTTGGCGTTGGTCAACACCATCGTGGGATAGGGCGAGGAGTCGTCCAAGGTCACATTATCACCGTAGTTAAACACGTTCGTGCCATACCCCAGAGTGGGATTGAAATTCCAATTGGTTGAGCTGGCCAAATCCCACAGGTTGGAAATGCCATCGCCGTACCAGACCAGGTTGGCGGCGGCGTCCAGGGTCAGGGAGTTGGTGAGGGAAACCACCCCATTACCGCAACGATTTGCGACAATAACAAAATAGCCTTTGGCCTTGGTGGCGGCATCGGCAACGGTGGCTGGTGAAATCACCAGGGTGGCGGTTTGGGAGCCCGAAATGTGGCCGCCATCCGTCAGGGCCACACCATTACGGTACCATTGGTAGTTGAGGCCGCTGCCCGATGAATAGACCGTCATGGCCGCCAGTCCGTTGGTGGCCACCACCACTGAGGAGGGTTGCGTGGCAATGTTCGGCAGGGCGAGAACGGTGATGGCGGCATTCCCGCTCATCCAGGCGGCCCCACCGGAGGTGGTGTTGGTCGCGAGCACCGTGTAAAGCGCCGTGGCATTCTGGCCGGTGAAAGCGATGGCCGAGCCCGTGCCAGCCAGGCTGGTGCCGTTAAACACACCGTTGGTGTAGAGATTATAAGTCAACCCCGCATCCGAGCCGCTCAAATTAATGGAAAAACTGTCGCCCGCGCAGCCAGAACCGCCACCGGACACAGTGTAGATTCTGCCCGGGGCCGCATTCGTGGGCGTTACGTCGGCCCAGTTATAACCCACCCGGATTTCATCGAGGAAAAAAACGGAGGGGTTGGCCAGCTGAAAATAAGCCACGTTGCCAAAGGACGCCACGTTTGCATTATTGGTCGTGCTGATGGTCGGTGGCGGTACGAGGCTGTTGTTGCCCAGGGCGGTCGGGTCCAGCCACAAAGCCACTTCATCCGGGGCCCCCGGATTGTATTTATAGCGTAACACCACCAAATGGGTGTTGGAGGTGGTCATGGAATAGGTGGTGTTGGTTGCCGGGGTCAGCGAGTTTTTGGCCACCAGCAACTGGCCGCTGGCATTAAAGTAAGCCACCGCGCCGCTTTGGTTGATCGTGGTGCCGGGCCCCAAGCCAAAAAACGGCTCCGGGTAGGCGGCGGTGTTGGTGTAATATTGTACGTTAATCAGGCACGACGCATACAAGGTTTGCCCCGCCGTGATTGCCAGGGTGGCCCCGCGATCCTTCGTGGAACTCACATCTTTGTAGTAAGAAACCAGGCCGTAGGACTGCGCGGTGGCATCCGCGTTCACCAGACTGGGATATTGCAGGGCCGCATAACCTTGCACCCGCGCGCAGGAACTGCTGAGGCTGTTGCCAATATTCCAGTTAATTCCGCTGGTGCCGCCGCTGGTGCTCCCCGAGGCGGTGTAGCTGCCCAAGAACTCACCATTTATATAAGTGCTGGGAAAGGGTTCGTAAAAGGGCAGGGTCGCCTGGGCACCGGCCTGTTGCAGACCGAGCCAGGCCAGGGCCAGGCCGGCGACCGTGGGCAGCAGGGGCCGGTGTGTGGGGGCAAAAAACGGGTTGAGTTGGGAGGGGTTTTTCATAGGGGTTTTTCTAAACATTTCCGGGCATGACCCTTGCCGCCAGGCGTTTTAAAACACCATCGGGTTGACGCGACGATGCTATATTCCGCCGTCGGTTCATCGAAATGAACATAAGAGCCATGGGTACTTGCGAACTGTACCGGGGCACTTTGACTGCTTCAACCCAATAACTTGCAAAATGCTTTGAATTTTATGCACTTGGCATCGGCTGGGCAGGTCGATTGAAATGCTTCATTTTCCCAGCGCGGAATCTGGTCGGGACCGATCCAGATGCGGTATTGCTTGCGGATGATTTTATGGCAGGAAGCAAAACCAATCCGGCCGATGAAGGGAAGCGGTAACTAGATTGACTCGGCCAATCCGGGAAGCTTACGCTGTTGTGGTCGCGCAGGACAACTGGCTGAGCCGATCAACTGCAAGAGGATTTACTTGTCGGGCTTGAGCGACTCACCTTTAAGGTCATTTATCGCAAATGCAAACTCGGCCACGATTCGCCCGGCAATCAGGTGCTCTTGAATGATGCGTTCGAGGACCACCGAATTGCAGGAGTGGTACCAGACACCTTCGGGATAAACCACGGCAATGGGGCCTTGCGTGCAAACGCGCAGACAATTGGCGCGGGTGCGATAGACCAAGGGCTCCGGACCCGCCAGTTTCAACTCTTTGAGTCGTTGCTTGAGGAATTCCCAGGACGCGCGGCCCGCTTCGCGGGGGCAACATTTATCCTCCGCTGGTTCCGCACATAAAAAGATGTGGCGTTTAAACTGGTTCAAGCCCAGCGCCACCACCGCTTTTTGCAGATCCAAACTCATGGCGATAAAGTAGCCCGGGATAAGGTGTTAGGCTGCACGCCCCGCGCGGGAACGTGCAGCCGGTGAAAAAACACAGCAAACCTTTGGGGGGCCGCCGAACTTACAGTTTCGAGGCAATAAACTGCTCCAGTTTCATCGCGTCGGCATTAAACAACCGGATGCCTTCCGCCGTTTTTTCCGTGGCCATCGCACTCTCGTTGAAGAGCCAGCGGAATTTCTTCTCATCCAGCGGGGTTTTTTCAAGGTTGCTGGCCCGGGCAATTTCCGGACTCAATTTGCGAACCACCGGGGCCGTGCCTTTTTGCAATTCCGCCAGCAGCGCGGGACTGATGGTGAGCAGATCGCAACCCGCGAGTTCCAAGATTTCTCCCACGTTGCGGAAACTGGCGCCCATCACTTCGGTGGCGTAATCAAATTTTTTGTAATACGCGTAAATTTCCTGCACCGACTTCACGCCGGGATCCTCGGCCGGGGCAAAATCCTTTTTCTCCTTGGCCTTGTACCAGTCCATGATCCGGCCCACAAAGGGGGAAATCAGTTTGACGTTGGCCTCGGCGCAGGCGATGGCTTGGGCCAGGGAAAACAGCAGGGTGAGATTGCAGTTGATCCCCTCGCGCTGGAGGACTTCCGCGGCGCGGATCCCCTCCCAAGTCGAGGCGATTTTAACCAGAATTCGTTCCCGCCCAATCCCTTGTTTGGCATACAAATCGATAAAATGACGCCCCTTGGCCACCAGGGCCTCGGTGTCAAAGGACAGGTTGGCATCCGTTTCCGTGCTGACCCGGCCGGGGACAATCTTCAAGATTTCGGTGCCAAATAAAATGAGCAAATCATCCATCACCCGGCCCACCAGTTGGGAGCCGGTGGCTTTGCCTTGGTTGTCCTTAATCGCTTTTTCCAGAATAAAGGCATACTCCGGCATCAAGGCGGCCTTGAGAATCAGGGAAGGATTGGTCGTGGCATCGCGGGGGGCGAATTGCTTCAGCGTGGCAAAATCCCCGGTGTCCGCAACCACCGTGGTGAATTGCTTGATTTGTTCCAGTTGGGTTTGGTCAGCAGTGCTCATATTAAAATCAGGTTTTACAATTACGCGGAGCAGGATTACCCAAGACCGCGCCCGTGGCAATCCTCAAACAGCAACGCTCAAAACGCCCGCCGTGGCTTGACTCGCTTGGTTTCGTCTTATAACGTCGCAACATGAGGTTTAGTGCACGGTCACTCGCTTTGGGGGCGTTCATTCTAGCCGGATTGGCTTTGGCTGGAATGGCTGCCGCACCCGTACCCGTGGATTACATTGAGGGCGATGTCATCGTCACTTTTAAGCCATCGGCCACCCTGACGGATTCCCGGCAAGCGCTGGCGGGTCATTCCCTGGTCTTGACCAAACATTTTTCGGAACTCTCCCGCCACTGGGGCCGGCAATTTGGACTGGTGCATCAATCCGGCCGGACGACTGCCGCTTTAATTGCTGAATTAAGCCGGGATCCCCTCGTGGAGCGGGTGGAAACCAATTACTTGCGCTGGGTGACCAGCGTCCCCAACGACACTTTTTTCACCAACCTCTGGGCATTGCGCAATCAGGGGCAGTCCGTGAATGGCACGGTGGGAACCGCCGGGGCAGACACCCGCTTTTTACCGGCCTGGGCCCTGGCCCGCCCCACCACAAATCCCGTGGTGGTGGCGGTAATCGATACCGGGGTGGATTACACTCATCCCGATCTCGCCAGTAATATGTGGACCAATCCCTTGGAAATTCCCGGCAACGGGGTGGATGATGACGGCAATGGGTTTGTGGATGACTATTACGGCTATGATTTTGCCGATGGTCTGGCCAACCCGACCGATTCCGGTTTTCACGGCACCCATGTGGCGGGCACCATCGCCGCCCTCGGCAACAACCACGTTGGGGTCATTGGAGTCAATTACCAGGCCCGCATTATGGCCCTGCGGGTTTCCAGCGATGGCAGTAGCATTTCCAGTAGTGCGGAGATTGAGGCCATTTCCTACGCCACCACGATGAAAGAACGGGGGGTGAACCTGGTCGCCATCAACGCCTCCTTTGGCGGGGGCGGTTATAGCAGCACGGAGTTGGCGGCCATTCAAAGCGCCGGTAATGCGGGAATTATTTTTTGCGCGGCGGCGGGGAATAGCACGAATAATAACGATACCGCCGCCTTTTATCCCGCGAATTACCGGCTCTCCAATATGATTGTGGTGGCGGCTTCCGATCAAAATGACGCCCTGGCCTATTTTTCCAATTATGGCGCCACCACGGTGGATCTGGCGGCCCCGGGTGTTAATATTCTGTCCCTGCTCCCCGTCGCCCAAGCGGGTCTCCGGTCGCAACTCTTGCAGGGCACCAGCACTTATACGGGTAATGCCCTAACTTATTCCGGCGGCACCACCGGCATCACGGGCACCGTCTATTATTGTGGCCTGGGCTATCCCACGAATTTCCCGGCCGGCAAGACCAATTACATCGCGTTAATCCAACGGGGCACCCTCTATTTTTCCGATAAAGTAAACAATGCCATGGCGGCCGGAGCGCGGGCGGCGGTTATTTATAACAATGCCAGTGGTCTTTACTCGGGCACGCTGCAGACTTCCAATAATTGGATACCGGCGATTGCCCTGTCCCAAGCTGATGGCCAGGCGGTGTTAACCAACGTGGCGGCCACGGTGATTAATGCCCCCGATCCCGCCAATATTTACCAATATCTGGATGGCACCTCCATGGCCACCCCGCACGTGGTGGGGGCCGTGGCGTTTGCCGCCCAGAATTTTCCCGCCGACTCGGTGGCCCAGCGGATCGCCCGCATTCTGTCGAATGTGGATGCCGTGCCTGGCCTCGCTGGCCGGGTGCACACCGGCGGTCGCTTGAATCTCCAGCGCGTCGTGGATGCCGATCAAAACGGACTGCCCGATTGGTGGGAGTTGCAATATTTTGGTCATCTCACCGGCACTAGCACGAATGCGGATCCTGACCATGATGGCCTGAGCAACCTGGCTGAATGGCTGGCGGGCACCAATCCTACCAACGCCGCTTCGGTGCTCCGGCTTAACCTGGCGGCTGTCACTAAATCCAACGCGGTGAATCTCCAGTGGCCGAGTGTGGCTGGCAAGGTCTACCAACTGGAAAGCACTACCAATCTCTCCAAAACGCCGTTTGTTCCCTTCCTCACCAACCTCTCCGCCTCCGCCCCGACCAATTTCGTCACAGATACCAACGCGCGTCCCGATCGTGCCCGGTTTTATCGGGTGGGTGTGGTGGCGCAGTGATTGGTGGTGCTGTCCATGGGATACGGCAGTTCGGCAGAGAGGCTCGCTTATGCTTTCCAAACCTGTCCCGGCACCACGGTAACCGCCGCCATGGCATTGCGGGTATCCACAATCAGCGAAGCCCAGGCGGCCAATTCTTGGCGATTGATCGCGGCGTGCGCCGTGGCGATCAGGACAACGTCAAAGCTGGCGAGTGTTTTCCGATCCCACGGGACCGAGCCCTTGCCCGCCCAATGCGCATGCATCCGGCTGGGCCGGATTACCGGCACATACGGATCATGATACGCCACGCTGGCCCCGGCGGCATCCAGGAGATCCATCAGCCGGTAGCTCGGGGACTCCCGGTCATCGTCCACCTCCGCTTTGTAGGCCAGCCCAAGCACCAGCACCTGGCTGCCACGCAACGTTTTGTGACGCGACTGCAAGGCCAGTTCCACCTGGTCCACCACGCGTTGCGGCATGGCGGTGTTCACCTCGCCCGCCAGTTCCACGAAACGGGTTTCCTGGCCAAATTGGCGCGCCTTCCAGGATAGGTAAAACGGATCAATCGGGATGCAATGGCCGCCCAACCCCGGGCCTGGGTAAAAGGGCATGAAGCCAAAGGGTTTGGTTTTGGCCGCGGCGATCACCTCCCAGATGTCGATGTCCATCGCTCCATAAACCCCCTTTAATTCGTTCACCAAGGCGATATTCACACTCCGAAAAATATTCTCCAGCAATTTGGTGGCCTCGGCGGTGCGGCAATTGGCCACCGGCACCAGGGTCCGGATGACGCGGCCGTATAATTCCATTGCCGCCGCCCGGCAGGCTGGCGTGTAACCGCCGACCACCTTGGGAATTTCCGCCACCTGGCTGGCGGGATTGCCCGGGTCTTCCCGTTCAGGGGAGTACGCCAGGTGAAAATCGGTTCCGGCGCGCAACCCGGACCCGCTTTCCAGCACCGCCCGCAACTCGTCCTCCGTGGTGCCCGGATAGGTCGTGGATTCCAACACCACCAGGGTGCCGCGTTGCAGATAAGGCGCCATCGCCTGGCCGGTTTGCAGCACATAAGACAAATCGGGTTCCCGATTGCGCTTCAGGGGCGTGGGCACACAAATCAGCACGGCTGCCACCTTGCGCACCCGGGCAAAATCTGTGCTCGCCGAAAAACTGCCCGCCTGCACCAGCTCCGCAATCCGGGCGGCGTCAATATGCCGGATGTAGCTGCGCCCGGCATTGATCGCGTCCGTCTTGGCCTGGTCAATGTCCAGCCCCAGTACCGGCACGCCGCAGCGGGCAAATTGCAGGCACAAGGGCAGGCCGACATAACCCAGGCCAACGATCGCGATGGTCATAACATGAAAATCTTTGCCCGGCAGCATGCCCCAGCCAGCCAGCGGTAAAAAGAAGTTTCTGTTTGTACATGCCATTTGCCTTTTCGCCCCCCGTAGCGCACCTTGTTCCACCAATGAAATGTCAATCGCATGCGGTAGATGCCATCGGCGTCTGCGCCTACTGCGGTCGCGGGGTTTGTGCCAGTTGTGCGGAGGCAAGTGCCGACCCGCCACGGCTAGTTTGCTCGCCCGCTTGTGCCACCGCCCTGACGCGCGCAGACAAAGCCATGGCCTCCATTCTGCGCAAAAGTGAGCAAAGCGCCCGCGCGAGTTCCTATTACAGTTATTTGTGTGCCGCCCTCTCGACCGGCGGGGCCATCGGGGCGGTTTACTATTTGCCCCATCCCTACCTGATCGCCTTCACCAGCGCGTGTGCCCTGATTTTTCTGGCTTCGGGCTATTGGTACGGTCGGATTGCCCGCAAACAGAGCATTTGATTTCGCCGGGACCGTCTGGGGGCCTACCAATGCAGTGCCGCCCGGAACTGGGGCTCCAATTCCGCCGCGATGGCCTCATGATCCGCGCGGGTCGGATGCCCATTACCGGGAATGCCGGCATAATGGCTCACTGCCGCTAATTGCACCTCAGGTTCTTTGATGGCCGCGGCAATTTCCATCAGGTAAGCATGCAGCACCGTCCGCTTGGGCGTGCCCCCGGGGGGATCGTTCAGCATGGGGGAGTCCAATAGAAAAATCCGCGCTTGGGGTGAATCGCGCCGGATTTTGCGGATGAATTCCACATAGGCATTCACAAACTCTTTTTCATCGGGCACTCCCTGGCTGAAATCATTGGTGCCCAGGCAAATGGCGATGGCGTCGGGTGCGTAAGAGTTCTGCCGCCATAAGCAGGAGGGATCATCCGGCAGCGCCAGTTCATAAAACTGCGGGGCATTATTGATTTTGCGAATGCCCTGCCAGTCGCGAATGACCCCGCGGCCGCCGTAACTGACCAGCACGCATTGGGCGTTCAGCCGTTTGGCCAGAAGTTTGCCGTAGGATAGTCGGGCATTGGACGTTTCGTCGCCGTGTGCCGTCTTGCCGGTGAGGGGATCATTGGTCCGGATGTCCAGTGCTGCGCCGCAAGTTATGGAATCGCCGATGAACATCAATTTGCGCTCGGGCAGGGCGGGGGGATCCAGCAACACCCCCTGCGGCCCCAGCACGAAGCCGCGGATTTCACAAGTTCCCTGCCAGCTTTCCGACCGCCGCGTGATTTCCAGGAGGTGATCCGCCGCCGCCGGTTCCTCGAGTAACCGATATTCTCCTTCGCCCGCATGCGCCCGCAATCGCACTGGCTCCGTGCCGTCGACCCCCACATCAAAATAAACCTCATCGGAACTGGCTTTCACACGCATCGCCAGTTCACGACTGTGCGCGCGAAAATGCAGGGTCGTGCCGGGAAAGCCCAGCCGCACCGAACCATCCTCCGTGGCCGCATAACGGCCCTCAATGATGATTCCGGGATTTGTGGACGGGACCAAATTGGTGGCCGGGACGTCGGCTTTGACATGGAGGGCCAGCAGGCTGGCGGCAAGCAATAGGCGCAAAATAATGTTCATTTTACAATAGTTTGGAGTTCAATTCCCGCGGGGATATTCCTGGCTCGCTCAATAGACCCCGGCACCCAGTTTGCCGGAGTTGGTCACTGCGCCCGGGTCGTCCTGCCCGGAAGCCGCTCTTCGTTGGTATTCGTCCAGCATCGCCGCTGTTGCGGTCGCGCCGCAACGCGAGGCTCCCAGGTCCCGGACTTTGAACAAGCCATCCAGGTCGCGCACCCCGCCCGCGGCCTTGACCTGCACCCGCTCCGAAACACTGGCGCGCATCAGCGTCAGATCATGTTCGGTCGCGCCCAGATAATTATAATTGCCATCCGCCTGTTTGACAAAGCCATAGCCCGAGGAGGTTTTTACCCAGTCGGCGCCGGCGCGTTCGCAGAGCTGGCAGAGCTTCTGCTTCAGCTCATCGCTGCTCAAACCGGCGCCCCCCTTCGCAAGGTAGTCATTTTCCAGAATGACCTTCACCCGGGCACTGTGCTGGCGGGCTTCAGTGCACACCGCCTGCACGTCCCGCTCCACATAATCCCAGTCCCCGGAGAGCGCCTTGCCGACATTAATGACCATGTCAATTTCCCCGGCTCCGTCCTGGCAGGCCAGTTGGGTTTCAAAACGTTTGGACTCAGTCGTGGAACTCCCATGCGGAAAGCCGATCACCGCCCCGACGAGTACACCCGTGCCGTGCAATAATTCCGCCGCCCGCTTCACTGCGTAAGGCTTGATGCACACGGAAGCCACCCCGTAGCGTGCCGCCAACCGGCAGCCATGCTCCAGCTCCGCGTCGGTCATCGTGGGGTTTAGCAGCGAGTGGTCGATGGTTTTGGCCACTTGCTCATAGGTGTATTTCATAGTCATTTACCGTGGTTCTTGCCAGATGGTTTAAAGGTCTCCGCCGAATATTCCGCTTCCGGCGGTGCGGCTGCATCGGGACTTGCGCGTGGCAAGCATGCCATAGACCTAATGGATTCATCCTGTAGTTTAGAGTTTCAGCTCCGGCCCGGCAGTCCCCTAAATTGACTACGTGCCAGCCAGAGCGGATGGCTTGATCCCGGCCCGGGTTAAAATCGTGGCTCAATCGACGCACTAATTCACCGGCCAAAATATTCCAAACCGGGCGGGGGATAGTTTTTGGCCGTGTCATCCAGCACCAGCACCCAATCCGGGCCTTGGGGCGGGCTGCGAAACTCGTGCGGGGTGCCACCCGGAAGTTCCCCGATCAGGGTTCCGATGCCCGTGCGCGGGTCATACCACCACGCGCGAAGTTTTTGCGCCTTTAACCGGGCCAAATCAATCGTCGCCGGCTGGTCGTTGGCCGGAAAATAAATGAAAGCGTAAGTTCCTTCGTGGTCACGGGTGGCTTGCAGGTGCCAGCCTCCTTTGCCAGCGTCGCCGCCGATAAGCGTCTGGTCGGGCATGCGCGCAAAGAACGGGCGCGATTCGATCAACTGCCGCAAATATCCCATCTGCCGGCCCGCAGGAGAAAACAGCGCACTCCGCCAATCCCGGTCCGCATGATTGATGACCTCTGCCCCAGATCCGGCAAATTGCCAGACGGCATGATTGCCGTACGTCACGCCACAGGCACCGGCAAACACGGAACGGTAAGTTTGCTTGCGCGCGTCATGATCGCGAAAATAACCGTTCGCCGGATCCCACTGGGGCCAGGGATTATAAGGGTGATCTTCATAGTTGGGCTCCAGATCTAGCGTGGGCTTTGCCGGGGTTGCGGCCCAATCCTCGGCCACCCAGTCCCAAACCGGTATGTCATGTCCTCCACCATGACCACTTTGCATGCCATTCACCGAAAGCCAGGGGGCCCCGGCCAAAAAGCGCGAGGTGCGGTAGGTGCCCGCCTGTGGGTGGTATAAGATGAGTGGGGCTTTGCCCTGGCCTTCCGCCAGGCCGCTGGCGAAAGCCGCCCAGACCGGGGTCCAGTCATAATCCGCCGAAAACCCGGCGGCGGCGGCGGGAACCTGCGGCCACTCTTTCGGCCGGCCCCCATCCAGTTTCGCGGGGCGGTCGCCGCCCAGCATCCAAATCACATTCCCTCGGCCCCGCAACCGGTGGCCCAAATAATCGGCATACCCGCGCCCAATGGGCAGGTTGTCCCTCCGGAAAATCCGGGGGCCCTTGCCCCAGGGAGCGGTGAGTTGATCGCCCCATGCAGGGAGCAGGGCCACGTACAAACCCACGGCGGCCGCCGCATCCGCCACCGCCACCACCCGGTCAAAAAAACGGTCGTTCGGCCGGGCGGGATCGCCGCCAATGAATGGTAATTCGCCGAGGGCATTCGTTTCCGTAATCCCGTCGTTCTCGTCCAGCACCATCATTTGCACGACGGTGAACCCTTGGCGCGCCCGGGTATGGAGATAATAACTGGCATCAGCCGGCGACAGGCAATGAATCACTTTCCAGCCGGTGTCGCCGAGCCAGAAAAAGGGCCGGCCGTCGGTCGTTTCTAAATAATGCCCCGCCGGGTGAACGCGGAGAGCGGGTAGCGACCTGAATTCGGTGGGCGCCGCTTCATTTACCCCGGCCAAGGCGGCCAACACCGCTCCCAGGGTGAGCAGGATGGTTAGGCTGGCCAGTGGGTTAAACCTTGGCTTCATAGTCATTTGGAGTGTCCTCCGATTTAATGGTTAATTTAAAACCATGTCGAGTGGAATTGCGCCCGTGGAATTCTATCGTGGCGTTCCGGCCGCCTACTCGCATCGCTAAATTTTTAAGTTGTAATCCCCCCGCTTTAAGCGCTCACTTGAATCGCCGACTATGCTGCAAGTCAAAGACACCCTCCGCGCCACGGTCCGCCTCAGTTTCGACGGCCGGGTGGAAAAGACCTACCACGGGTCCGACGCCCAAATGCGCTACGACAACGAGGTGCGCGTCCTACGGCACCTGGAGCAGCGCGGCTGCCATTTCGTGCCCCGCCTGTTGGAAGCCGATCCGGCAAAATTGCGGATCATCACCACTAATTGCGGCACCCGGGTAAATCATCTGGATGAGGAGCGTCGTGCCAGTTTGTTTGCCGAGTTGCTGCCCTACGGCGTGCGCCATGACGATCCCGACATGCGCAACGTCACGTACCGCCAGTCCGATGGACGCTTCTGTTTGATTGATTTTGAATTTGCCACCCTGTTGCCGGAGGCCAAATAATCATCCATGCCCAAGCCCAAAGCCACCCGCCCCAAAACCACGCCCACTCTCCACTGGGATGGCATGACCGATCGCGGACGGGTGCGGACCAATAATGAGGATGCCTTCCTGGGGTTGAAGTTTGATGCCACGAAGGTGGAGCATCTCGGCAAAATTGGGGAGGCGGACACTGGCAGCGCGGATTTTGCTTTTGCCGTGAGCGATGGCATGGGCGGGGCCATGGCTGGCGAGTATGCCAGCCGGATTGCCGTGGATAAAATTACCACCTTGTTGCCGCACGCCTTCCGCCGCCCCGAACGCCGGTCCCTGGCCGAAGCCGGTGGCGTGCTCACTGAATTATTCCAACAGGTTCATCGGGCACTCAAGTACCTGGGCAGTTCTTACGATGAATGTGCGGATATGGAGGCGACGTTGAGCCTGTGCTGGTTTACCCCGGGACGCATGTACTTTGGCCATGTGGGCGACAGTCGTATTTATCATCTTCCCCCAGCGGGTGGCATCCACCAACTCAGCCAGGATGATACTTACGTGGGCTGGCTCTTTCGTGAAGGGAAAATTAATGAACGGGAAGCCCGCACCCATCCCCGGCGGAATGTCCTCCAAAAGGCCCTCGGCGGTGGCAATCAGTTTGTGGACCCCCAGGTGGGTTCCATTGCCATGGCCCCGGGCGATCAATTTCTGCTGTGCACGGATGGGTTGGTGGAGGGGTTGTATGATCACTCACTGCTGGAATTGTTGCGTGCCTCCCCGGCTCCATCGCTCCCCCCCAATCCAGCGCGCCGCTTGGTGGAAGCCGCCATTGCCCGGGATGGTCGCGACAACGTCACCGCCCTGGTGGTTCAAGTCCGGTGATGCGGTTACTCGGCTGACTGGCTGGCCGCCGCCGGGGATCACCCGGCCTCCATTGAAATATCCGCAAGGCCCCAAAAAGCAAAACGCCGGTGGTGACTTGCGTCAACCACCGGCGTGACGATTCTAATCTAAGCCTTAGCTGTGGTAGCCTTCCTCGCCGTGTTCGGCAATATCCAGACCGGCCACTTCAACTTCTTCCGTCGGACGCAGACCGACCAGCGCCTTGGTGATGTAAGCAATGATGATCGTGCTGGGAATGACCAGGGCCAGCGTAATCCCGACCGCTTTGAGCTGTTCCCAGAGCAACGGTTGGAACAGGCTGTCCGTCACGTACGCCTTGAGGTTGGTGGCGAGGTTGGCATTGGCCACATTACGCGCCAGCATACCCGTCATGATGGCTCCCAACGTACCGCCAACCGCATGTACCCCGAAGGTGTCCAGCGCGTCGTCATAACCGAACCAGCCCTTGACTTTGAACACAAAGAACCAGGGGATGATACCGGCGGCGACCCCGATGGCGATGGAGCCCTGCGGCGTGACGAAACCGCAAGCCGGGGTAATGACCACCAGCCCGGCCACGGCACCGGAACAGAAACCCAGAACGCTGGGCTTGCCCTTGACGATCCATTCGATCATGGGCCATACGAAGGAGGCGACCGCAGTGGCAATGGTCGTAGTGGTGAAGGCATTGGCCGCCACGACGTCAGCCGCGACCGCCGACCCCGAGTTGAAACCGTACCAACCCACCCAGAGCATGCCCGTGCCGATGTAGCACAAAACGATGCTATGCGGCGCGAAGTTCTCTTTGCCAAAGCCCACGCGCTTGCCCAAAATCAAGGCAAGCACCAGGGCCGTCCATCCGGAAGTCATGTGCACCACCGTACCACCGGCGAAGTCAATGGCCTTGATTTTCGCATTGGCATTCCACACGCCGTTCATGATGCCGTTAATACCCCATACCATGTGGCCTTGGGTGAAATAAACTATGAACATCCAGAGGGTCATGAATATCAGAATGGCGGAAAATTTCATGCGCTCGGCAATACCGCCGATGATCAGTGCCGGAGTGATGATGGCAAACATCAGCTGGAACATGGCATAGACGTTTTCCGAAACCCAGTAGGAGTAATTGGAATTCGGCGCCGACGTCACATTGTTCAGCATGAAGTCGATCTTCGGACTGCCAACAATCCCGTTGATCACGTCTTCCTTGGCCGACGCTCCCGTACCGGCAAAAATCTGGGAATAACCGCAGATCACCCACAGGATGGTTACCAAACCGGTGATCAAAAAGCATTGGGCCAGCACGGAGAGCACATTCTTTTTGCGCACCAAGCCGCCGTAAAACAGCGCGAGACCGGGCAGGGTCATGAATAACACCAAGGCCGTGCTGGTGAGCAGCCAGGCATTATGACCAGGACCGGGGTTCCCGATGATGACCGTGGTCGCGGTCTGGGTTCCATTGGTATCCTTCAACGGAGCGGTTGGATCAGTGTTGGCAATGTAAGCCTCCAAAGCCGCGACGCGTTGATCCATGGTGCCGGTCGGCAGGGGGGCCGGCGTGGCCGGAGCCGCGTTCGTGGCGGCAGCCACCGCATTAGTGGCGGCAGTGGCCGCAGCGGCCATGTTTGTGTCGTCGGCCCGCAGGGTTAAAGCACCAAAAGCGGTCGTGGCCAGCAAAGCAAGGGTTAAAAAGTGTCTTTTCATGTGTTTATTGTGAGTAAGGTTCAAATGGGGTTGGGGTTTAAACAGCCGAATCACCTTTTTCTTCCGTGCGAATACGGATGGCTTGTTCCACGTTGGAGACAAATACCTTGCCGTCGCCGATCTTGCCGGTTTTCGCCGATTTGATGATGGCACTAACGGCCGCATCCACCTGGGTGTCGGTGATCACCAGTTCAATTTTGATCTTGGGCAGGAAATCCACGGTGTATTCGCTGCCACGATAAATTTCGGTGTGGCCTTTTTGACGGCCGAAGCCTTTAACCTCGCTAACCGTCATGCCTTCGATGCCGATTTCGCTCAGGGCGTCTTTGACTTCTTCCAGTTTGAATGGTTTTATGATTGCTTCAATTTTCTTCATATTTATTTCATTTTATTTTGAGCTGCGTCTTACCGGGCCAATCTTGCGTCCGGTTTCCCGGCGCAACTCACATTCGCCGACCGGGCGGATGCACACTACCCAGCTTGTGATGGCTGTAATTGGCACAAGAGGTCCGAAGCAAGGTGGATGCCAGTTGATTGATTTCAGGTTAAATTCTTAAAAACGTCCATTTTCCCCCGCAAATCGCCACCATCTGTGCCCGTAGAAATCATTCGACCAAAATTCACTCTGTTCGATTTTGTCCACTGACATAATAATTGGCCAGTTAAGCGGTGTCCAAAAAGCACCATCCTAATGCTGGTTGGGGGCTAAAATGTGGCTAAAATGCTGTCGATACGTCAGTTGGTTTGAACCGGGGCAGGGGAGACAACGATACTGATTTTTTAAGCGGGAGATGAAATGGTCGGAGCGACAGGATTCGAACCTGCGACGTCTTGGTCCCAAACCAAGTGCTCTAGCCAGGCTGAGCTACGCTCCGACTACTGGTATCATCCCATGATTTTCGGCGTAAGCAATATAAATATGGTCGCGATGCAGATTAGGTTGGCCGGGGGGCGGAAACTTGTGGGCCGGCCAGCAAACTCAAGCCCGCGGCAGGCACTTTGGGATTTCTTTGCCGGGGTGGAAGGGCTAGGTTAGCGGGACATGAAGGGAATCATTTTAGCCGGCGGCACGGGCTCGCGGCTGTTTCCGCTCACCTTGGTGGCGAGTAAACAGTTGCAACCGGTGTATGACAAGCCCATGATTTATTATGCCCTCACGACGTTGATCGAGGGGGGCATCCGCGAGATTTGCCTGATTTCCACCCCGGGGGAACTGCCGCGCTTCCGGCAATTGCTGGGGGATGGCCGGGCGTGGGGCCTGGCCATAGAATATCGCGAACAGGCCCGGCCGGCCGGCATCGCCCAGGCATTCCTCATTGCCGAGTCCTTTGTGGGCACCGGCCCGGTGGCCCTGATTCTGGGGGATAATATCTTTTACGGGAGTGACACCCTGCAGCGGGCCGTGGCGGAGTTTCGGTCCGGGGCCACGCTCTTTGGGTATCATGTGCAGGATCCCGAGCGTTATGGGGTGATTGAGTTTGATACTGACGGCCGCGCCATCTCCATCGAGGAAAAGCCGCGCACGCCCAAGAGCAATTACGCGGTACCGGGGTTTTATATATATGATAATTCTGTGCTGGCCATTTGCCAGGGGCTGCAACCCTCCGCCCGCGGGGAACTGGAAATCACCGATGTGAACAGTACCTACCTCCGGCGCGGGGACTTGCGGGTGCAGCGCCTGCCCCGGGGCTTCGCCTGGCTGGATGCCGGCACCAGCAGCAGCCTGCACGAGGCAAGTGCGTATGTGCAGACCATTGAAAAGCGCGCAGGTATCAAGATCGGGTGCCCTGAGGAGGCGGCTTATGCCGCCGGTTTTCTATCCCTGTCCGAGCTGGCCGCGCTCACCCGGCAAATGCCCCGGTGCGAATACCGGGATTATCTTGAAAACCAAGTCCTCGCTGAGGCGCAACCATCCGCTGCCACGCCATGATCTTATTATTGGGCGGCACCGGCTATGTGGGCCAGGCGTTTGTAAGCGAACTGCGCCAGCGCCAATGGGAGTTCCGGGCGCTCTCCCGGCACGAACTGGATTACACCCGCTTTGAGGTGCTCCTGCCCTTGCTGCGCTCCGTGATGCCCCAGTTTGTCATTAATGCAGCGGGTTACACGGGCAAACCGAATGTGGATGCCTGTGAACAGGACAAAGGCGGGACCATCGCGGGCAATCTCCTCTTACCCCAAACCATTGCCCAGGCGTGCAGTGTGGCCGGGGTGCCGTGGGGGCATGTTTCCTCCGGCTGCTGTTATGCCGGGGCCAAAATCCCCACCGCCGAGGGCTGGCAGGCGGTGAAAGACCTGATGTCCCCCGCCGGCCGGGCCGTGCTGGCCAACGCGCCTGAAAACATCCAGGGTTATGCCGAGACCGATCTGCCCAACTTTTGTTTCCCGGATCCGCCCTGCAGTTTTTACAGCGGCACCAAGGCCCTGGCGGAAGCCGCCATCAGCGGGCTGGGCAGCAGCTACATTTGGCGGATGCGCATTCCCTTTGATGAAGTGGACAGCCCCCGGAATTATCTCAGCAAAATCCAGAATTACCCCCGGGTTTATGAAAACGTGAATTCCATCTCCCACCGGCGCGATTTCGTGCGGGCGTGCCTGGATTTATGGGAGCGGCGCGCGCCGTTTGGCACGTATAATGTCACTAATCCTGGCTTTGTCACCACGCACCAGGTGGCGGAATTGATCCAGGCGCGGCTGAAACTGACCCGCCCCTTGGAATACTGGTCCAGTGATGAGGAATTTTACCGGCTGGCCGCCAAAACCCCCCGGTCCAATTGCGTGCTGGATGTTTCCAAGTTGCTGGCCACCGGCGTCAAACTGCGTCCAGTCATGGAGGCCCTGGAGGATTCGCTCCAGCACTGGCAACCCGCCCAACCGTGGAATTTAACGGAGCCATGAACTTGTTGATTACCGGCGGAGCGGGCTTTATTGGCTCCAATCTTATTCACCAGCTCATCGACGAGCCGGTCATTCAAACGCTCGTCAACCTGGATTGCCTGACCTACGCCGGTCACTTGGAGAACCTGGCAGCCGTGGCGGGGCACCCCAAGTATGTGTTTGAACGGGTGGATTTGCGCGACCAGCCGGCGGTGCGGACCGTGGTGGCACGCCACGCCATCACCCATGTCCTGCATCTCGCCGCCGAGTCGCACGTGGACCGCTCCATCAGCGGGCCGGGCGATTTTATCCACACCAATGTGGTGGGCACCTTCCATTTGCTGGAGGCCTGCCGGGCGGTGTGGGGGGCGGATTTCTCCGGCTGCCGTTTTCATCATGTCTCCACGGATGAAGTCTATGGTTCGTTGGGGCCCGCCGGGCGATTCTCTGAAACCACCGCCTACGCGCCGAACTCGCCTTATTCGGCCAGCAAGGCGGCCAGCGACCTGCTGGTGCGGGCCTATCATCATACGTATGGACTGCCCATGGTCATTACCAATTGCTCCAACAACTACGGGCCATACCAGTTTCCGGAAAAATTAATCCCCGTGGTGATTCAAAGCGTGCTGGCGCGCCGCTGCATTCCGGTCTACGGCGATGGCCTGAATGTGCGCGACTGGCTCTACGTGCGCGATCATGCCACGGCCTTGTGGACCGTGTTGCAACGGGGCCGGGTGGGGGAGACCTACAATATCGGCGGCCATAATGAATGGAACAATCTGGCCATCGTGCAGCTCATTTGCGACCTGGTGGATGAACTGGCCCCGGCCCTGGGGGGCGGCTCCCGCCGGTTGATCACGTTTGTCACGGACCGGCCAGGACATGACCGGCGCTATGCAATTGATGCCGGCAAATTGGAACGCGAACTGGGCTGGCGCCCGGCGCACCAGTTCGAGCAAGGCCTCCGCGAAACCATTCAGTGGTATCTGGCCAATCAAGCCTGGGTGCGCACGGTGTTGCGGACCGCCCCGGTTTGATGGGCCGGATGGCGGGGCAGGGGAGCACCCTCCCCACCCGCTCCCCTTGGGCTGGGGAGAGTCCAGCGCATGGTTCCGCCTCAGGCTGGTTGGCCAATCCGTTGCCATCCCCACTCATCAAGCTAAATCCGCTATTTCAAAAAATAGGGGAAGATGCCCTCGGGGGAGCGGTGGTTTTGCCGGGCCAATTCTTGAATGCTCTGCGTGGGGCTGGTGGTCTGGAGCCCGTCGCTTTGCATCTGGCCAAAGATGGCATTCACGTCCTTGCCGAACACTTTGGCCACATCCGTCGCGTTGGCCTGGGCGAGTTTGCCGAGCACTTCCCGGGGATTGAAATTTCCCTCGCGCCGTGATTTCTGGGACCCAAACGCGAAAGGGCCGAACGCTGCGAGGGCAATGACCGCCACCACCGGGATGATTAGCAGCCGCACGCGGCCGTCGCGCATATATTTTTGCAGCGGCTGCCAGTTTTGCAGCATGTGCAAGCTGGCGGCCACCACCATCGCCACCCCAAGCCAGCCGTGGATATGCTCCAGCACGGGGTTTTTAAAAAAGAACTGAAATATAACTCCGGTGACCCCCACCACGAGGAAGGTGAAGCCCACGGTGGAAGTGATGTATTTGCGATAACGATTCATAAAATAGTAATCAATTCTACAATGGTCTGGGGCGGGGGTGAAATTCAAATCCACCGGCTGAACCCCGCCGAAAGCCAGGATCATGACTGGCATGGTTTTACGGCACGCGCCCGCCACCACCGCCCCCTTTCGCGAAACCGTTCAGCGTGCCCGCCCCCGGCTGGCGGCCAACCCCAAGGATGATTCCCTGGCCCAAACCATCCTGGCCCTCGCCGGCCGGACCCCGGAAGGCAGTAATTACCTCACCCGCCTCGCCGTCAACACTCCCGGACGCATCCTGTTTATCAAAACCGCGCCGATCAACTGCGTTGAATCCGCCGGCAATTAAATGGCCCCGCTGGTGGGCACGGAAACGCAGATTGTGCGGGATACCATCAACGCACTGGCTGAAAAACTGGACCCGGAAAAATTTCTCCCACCAGCCGCTCCGCCATCGTGAACCTGGATGGTATTAAAGAACGGCTACCCAGCGCCCTGGGACAGCACACGGTGGTCTTGTATAATCCTAAAAACGGCGGTTGGGAGATAAAGCTCCGCCGCTGCGCCTGGATAAATTTGGCATTGGGTGATCGCTTCGGTTGATTGTCGGTTCTTTTTTTCAACTTCAACCACTGGGAGCCAACGGCACTGGTTGGGACCGGCGGTAAGGTTCTAAAACGCGGTGCCAAATCCGCCGCCAGCGTTCGGCGGCGGGCAACTGCTCCGCAGCATTCATCAATCCGCTTAAAAACAAACTCAGCCCGGTTAACAGGCTTTGCACCTGGCTGGCCTCGGCGTGGTTGCTGGTCAGACGCAGCGTGGTTTGGCCACCGCTCTGGATGATCCGCCCGACCGCGTGCAGCAGCAGGGGACGGCTGGTGACCGCCTCCCGCGCCCGTTCCGGTTGGGCGCAGCGCACAAACAGATTCCACCAGTTGTAAACCAACGCCACCATGCGCGCGGCGAGCTGACAGCGCAGCAGGTCCCCCGTGGTAAAACCACCCCAGCCCCACTGGTTCTTCAATTCGTCATAAGCGTTCTCCACGTCCGCCCGCTGCCGGTAGAGTTGCGCGAGGGTCAGCAGGTTTTCAGCCAGACTGGTCACCAGCACCACATATTCATAAAGGGGTTCGCTCCCCACTGCGACCTCCTGGGCGGCCAGCAAGGGCAGGGCCGCCGGCGTGGTCGCCGGGCGTTTGCGCCGCAACACCACCGTGCGCCGCCGCCGCGTCCAGCCCGTCAGTTGCAAGGTGCCCTCCGCGCCCGACCAGCCCTCGGCCAAAGGCTGCCAGCCTCCCTGGCGTTCCAGCAGCAGGATCAATTGTTTGACCCCTTTGGTACTGCGCTGCCGGAACAGATAGGCTTGCCCCCGCGCCTCGCATTCGGCCATTAACTGTTCATTGCCATAATTGGCGTCGCCACACACCAGCCACGGACGCTGGGCCGGCGTCAGCGCGTCCCACACCCGCCACAGGTTGGTGCGGCCATGCAGACAGGCATGTTCTTTGCCCGAACGCACCTCCACGTCCAGCGCCACCCGCAGACTCCGCAGGAAAATGGTGTGATACGCGTGGCTGGGCCGTCCCGGCTTGTGCGGATTATACCCCAGCGTCGCCCCTTCTTGATGGCCATAAATGGGTTTGACCGTGACATCCAGATCGGCAATCCACGGCACGGCCAGGGCCGGCGCATAGGTGCGCCGCAACGCCGTGGTTTGCCAGTGGGCCAGGGCCGCCGCCGCCTGCCCGACAAAGGCGCGGCGCAAACTGTCTTCGCTGACCACCTTTTCCATGCCCAACCCTGGCGGATTGACCCGGTCACCACGCAACGCCGTGACGTGCGCGTAACGCCAGGCCCCGCTCAAGGTGGCCAGCACCCAGGTGCCCAACACATCCGCCCGGCGCGGGGCGTTGGGACTGCGATAGCGCAGCGGACAATCCGCCACCCATTGGGAATAAAGTCCGCCAGCGGCGAGAAACTGCGCGAAGAAAACCAACTGTCCCAACGGGGTCACCGGCGCTTGCGGATCCCACTCCACATGGATCCGGCGTCCCAATGTGTCCACAGCCAACGCTGGCGCTGGCTCTCCGCCTCCGGCCTTCACCAAGGGTGATTTACCCTCACCCATTGGGTGAGCCGCAAGCGGAGCGTCACAGAAGCTCATGCCCCATTAAATAATGGGCGGATTGAAAATCAAGCTCTCTTCAACTGCCGTTTTAAGGGTCAAATGTCAATGGGCTGGGTCGGCCCCTTCCGGCCTCGACTTGGGTAACACCCCCTTTTGAGTTGCGGCGCGGCGCGGGACGATCCTGTCGCCCAAGCCAACCGAGCCCGACTCGGTTAATCGAATACTTGGGCTTTCCCCCGACGCTATGGCTTTACGCGCCAGGCCAGGACACCGCCGGAAAAGTTGGGTTGCAGCCCGGCTTCAATCCGGAGGGCGCTGGTTTTTAGCGGCGGGAAGGTGAGCGTGTTAAATTGATCCGCGATGGCCGGGTTGGTGGTGGTGCCGGGCACGGGGAGCCATTCGGTCCCCGATTGGTAAAGGAGGCGCCAGGCTTGGGGCAGGCGGCAACGGCCGGACCCAGTATCGTCGTACCAATAAACTTCCACGCCGGAAATGGTCTGGGGCTGCGGGAAGGTGTATTGCAACCATTCCGTGGTGCCGAGGTGGTCCCACCAGGTGAAGCGGGGGATGCTGTCGTCGTGCGAAGCGCCCGGCTCCAAACCATCACCCGGCGCGTTTAGGGTGTCGCCGGGATTGGCATGGGAGGCGGTGATGTTATACGGCGATGTCTGGGGCAATTGAGGGGCTTTCCAGGCGTGGGCGGTCGGTTTCTGACTGACGGTGGGAAAAGCCGAGATCCGCAGGCGGGCGGCCCCCATGGGGATGAGCGTGAGGGGTTGTTCCGGCTCCCGGGTCAAAGCAGGGCTGGCTTGCAAGGGGGCGCACAGACCGTATTGATCAAGTGTCCATGCGGGGATCGGCCGGCCTTTGGCCCGGATCTCGATCGGGGCGCTGGCCGGCGTGAAGGGATAATCGTCCTTCGGCCAGGGCCGGTGTTTGACTTTAAAGGACCGCTCCGGATGCGTCGCATTGAGTTCCAGCCCGTAATTCCAAGGCGTGGTCGGGTAATAACCAAACGACGGCCATTGCCGCGGGTCAGCGGTGCTTTGCCAGCCCGAATCCCCAATGGCCGTGGCCGAGCTGTCCACCGCCTCAATGCGCTCGCCAATTTTCAGGGAAAAGGTCAGCGGACCGTAGTTCACACTCACGCTATCGTGGTTGGCGGCCCAATGCTGCACCGCCACCTGCATCGGCAGGGTGAGGGTCACCACGTCCCGGTCCTGCCAGGGACGGGCAATTCGGACGTATTTACCCGGCTCCGGGGTGACGGAAATGGCACGGCCATTCAGCGCCACCGTCGCCGCCGCGCACCAGCCAGGCATGCGCAGGTACAGGGGGAACGCCACGGCTTGATTCAGGTGCACCGTGAACTGGATTGTTTCGGCAAACGGATAATGCGTTTCCTCGGTGATGCGCACCGGGGTGCCATCGCCCACCCGGGCCACCACGGTGCTGGCGCTGTACAGGGCGGCGCAGAGGCCGTCGTCTGGCGTGGCCAGCCAGAGGTGCTTGGTGAAATAAGGCCAGCCCATGGCATGATTATGCTGGCAGCAGCGGGAGCTGAAGGGATTCATCAGCAGGAATGGACCGCCATTCTGGATGCCGGGCGAATGATTCGCGGCGTCGCTCACCACCAGGTTGGGGGCGGTGAGGTAGCGGAGTGCGCGGAGGTCCGGGGTGAGCGCGGCCGGGTAGGAGTTGAAGGCCACGTTCTCGCAATGATCCGCCCAGAACGGGTCGCCGCTGATCTGCATCAGCAATTCGTCCGAGAGCATTTGCTCGACCATGCCGCAGGTTTCCACCGCCTGGCGCGGGTCGGCGAAACCGGGCCGGCAGTTTTCGTCCCCGCCGAACAGGCCCCCGGGCACCTGGCCGTAACGGCGGCGCACTTCCTGGAAGTCCGCGTACGTCGCCTGCAACTCCGCCGGATTGTGGGTTTGCAAATAATGGGTGGCCGGTTCCCGAAAGCCTTCGGTGATGTTGACATTGTGCCAGTTCGGCAGGTTGCCGGCCTGCTCCCAGTTGGCGGTGCACCGGTGGATCTTGTCCGCGAGTTCCAGCAGGAAGGCATCGCCCGTATGATTATAGAGCCAGTAGATGCTGTAGAGTTCGTCGCCGCCGCGCATCTTCTGCCAGTAATGAGTCAGGAGCTGGTTGTCGGGCAGGCTCAAATGATATTTAAAATAGCGGGTCAGCCGGTCCAATACGCGCGGATCAGCCGACTGATCATAATAGGTTTCCAGGCAGAACATCATGTTCATGTTCGCCCAAAAATCGCGGGTGCCATCGTCCTCGAATTTCTGGTCCGGGCCGAAGTCGCCGTTGGCCCGCTGGCTGTTCAGGGCTCCCTGGATCCAGACCTCGGTCTCGGCGATCATTTTGGGATCGTTGAAGAGGTAGGCGAGCTGGCTGTAGCCCTTGAGCCAGTAGGGCAGTTCTTCCCAACCATACTGGCCGTGCCCATCCTTGCTCAGCCAGGCGTTGCCATCTTTTTGGAGCCACACGCTGATTTCCCCCAGATGGCCGCACAAACCATCGCGCTGGCGCTTCAAGACCTCCAGCAACCAGCCTTGCGCGTGCACGGAACCGGTGGGCAGGGCAATGAATCGGCTGGGTTCGAGCGGGGCGCGGTTGCTCAGATAAAAATGATTGGTGCGGGTGAGGTCGGGGGTGGTTACCACCGTGACCTCCGCCTGAACCGTCAGCGCCACCATGCTGGCACCCAGCGCCAGGCGGCCGGCCAGGTCCGCCCGAAAACGGCCGCACCATCGAGGGGGAATGATGTTCACGAGAATGAACCTATTTAATGCCTCCCGGAGCCGTTTGGCGAATCAATTTATGGCGGCGGCACAGGGTTGGCGCGGAATACCCGCCTCAGGCCCTATGCCGTCCCGCTCCAATAAAAATCCGTTGCTGCGCCCGGAATTGGCGCAGCAACGGAGGAATCCTAACCGTGAACCGGCAGCCCTCGGCTGCCCCTGGCTCATTAAGTTATTTAGCCGGCACGACCGCAGGCAATACTTTGGCCACTTTGTCGCCAATGTTAATGCGAATGACCGAGGCGATGGGGTCGGGAGCCGTCGCGGGCAGGTCCAGGGTCACGCCAGTGGCGGTGGCGTGCACTTTCAGGTGCGTATGGTCGGGATCGCCCAGCAACCAGGCCTTTTTCACGCGACTTTGCAGGCCGGGTAATTCGAGCTGGCCGTTGGCGGGCCAGTGGAACACATGAATGTAAATAATGCCCGGCTTGGTGGTGCAGCGCCAGTCATTGGCGGCCGAGACCTGCGTGTTGTTGCCGTAGCCGTCCTTGGTGGTGACGGTGCCGCCCAGTTCGCTGCCGAACACCGTGGCATGCGTACCGTAGATGGCCTCGCCATTGACCTTCATCCATTTGCCCACCTCGGCCAGGCGCTCAATGCTGGGGTCGGGAATCAGACCCTCGGAGGTGGGGCCGACATTCAACAGGTAGTTGCCGCCCTTGCTGGCGATGTCGATGAGGTTGAACAAGAGCGTTTGGGTGGATTTCCAGTGGTTGTCATCTTTCTTGAAGCCCCACGTGTCATTTAGCGTCATGCACGTTTCCCAATCGCGACCGGGAAAGCCCTTGGCCGGAATTTTCTGCTCCGGCGTTTCGGTATCGCCCCGGAAACCGCCGCCGAGCCGGTTGTTCATAATAATGTTGGGGCGGAGTTCCTTCACTACCTGATACAACTTGGCGGCGCGGTTGGAATTCATGTTGTTGGGGGTGTCCCACCAGAGCACAGCCGGGAACTGGCCATAGTGACTCAGGATTTCCCGCACCTGGGGCACGGCAATTTTGTCGATGTAATCATCCATGTCGTGGGTCTGGGCCGGGTCCCATTTGCCACCGCTGGCGGCGCCGCCGTTATTCCAGTCCTGGGCTTGGGAATAGTAAAAGCCCAGTTTGATCCCCGCCTTTTTGCAGGCGGCGGCGAGCTCCTTGAGCGGGTCGCGATGGAAGGGGGTGCGCTGGACGATGTTCCAATCGCTCGCCTGGGAATCAAACATCGCAAAACCATCATGATGTTTGCTGGTGATGACAATGTATTTCATCCCGGCGTTTTTGGCGACGGCCACCCAGGCGTTGGCATCAAACTTCTCAGGGTCAAATTGCTTGGCAAAGTCCTGGTATTCAGCACAGGGAATTTTCCCCCGGTTCATGATCCACTCGCCAATGCCGGGCACCGGCTTGTCATGGTAAAAACCGGCCGGGACGGAATAGACGCCCCAATGGATGAACATGCCGAACTTGGCTTCGCGCCACCATTCCATGCGGGCGTCGCGGTGTTCCTTCGTTTCCTTTTCCAGCGCGTTCTCGGAAAAACCGCGCAGGGTACCAGTGAGGGCCAATGCCAGGATCAGCCCGGGCAAAACAAGTTTTTTCATAGGATTGGGGTCAATTGTTGACCCTAAAATGCTGGGTTTCGCGCCGAAATTAAAGCGGAATTTTGGATTCGGGCATACGACATCTGTTCGAGGCGGGGCACGGAATGCGGGCAGCCGGAGGGTGGTCGTGGTCCCCCCCAGCCCCGGCGGACTGTTATGGGTACAGCAAATATTTGGCCCGGCGTTGTTGGTACTGGTCCAGTTCTGGCTGCCAGCGGGCATGCATTTCCGCCAGGGATTCGCCCGCCTTGACGGCCGCCAGGGTCGCCGGATGGCGGAGCAGTCCGCGCATTTTGGCGGGATCAAAGTCCTGCGGGTACAGGCGGTACAAGGTCGCCGCGATTTGCAGGCCCACATCAACGACCGGACAGGCCTCGCGGTCGGTCAGCATCAAGTTAACCCCGCCGCACACTTTGCCCTTGTGCACACTGGCCGTGGGCGTGAAGCGAACCGGCACAAACCGGATGCCCGGCAGGCCGGCCCGGTTGAGTTCCCGGGCGAGTTGCACATCATCAATATAGGGTGCGCCCACGACCTCAAATGGCGTGTCCGTTCCCCGGCCCACCGAGAGGGCATCCTCAAGCAAGCCAATACCGGGGTACAAAGTGGCTTCGGTGAGGCTGCGCATGTTGGGGGAGGGATTGGTCCAGGGCAGCCCGGTTTGATCAAAATAATCCGCCCGCAGCCAGTTGGTCAGGGGAATCACCGTCAGGTCCGTGCCGGGCGAACGCTCCGCACGAAACATCGTGGCGAGTTCGCCGGCCGTGAGGCCATAACGCAACGGCACAAAATGGTACCCCACAAAATTGGGGGTGCCAGTGAGCACCGGTCCCTCCACGGTGGTGCCGCCAATTGGATTGGGGCGGTCGAGGACGAAGTACTTCAAATGGTTCGTCGCGGCGGTTTCCATGGTTTCCCCCAGGGTCGCCGTATAAGTGTAAAAGCGGCAGCCAATATCCTGAATGTCAAACACCAGGGCATCGAGGTTTTTAAGTTGCTCCGGCGTGGGCCGGGTGTGGGTGCCATAAAGGCTGTAGACTGGCAGGCCAGTGGCGGCGTCCACGCTGTCGCCGACCTTTTCATCGGCCACCCCGCGAATGCCGTGCTCCGGACTAAACAACGCCAGGAGTTGCACCCCGGGGGCATTTTTCAGCAGGTCAATGGTCGCGTGGCGCTGGCGGTCCTGGCCGGTGTGATTGGTGATGAGCCCGATGCGCAACCCGCGCAACGGGGCATACTGGGCGCGCTCCAAAACATCGATGCCACTGAGCGTCGGGGCCACTTCGGTGCGGCGGGGCAAAGCGCCAGCCACGTGACCGAAATCAAAATCCGTGATGGCCTCGGCCGCCAGGGTGCCCAGTTGGGCACGCAAGGCGATGACACTGCCCGATTCGGTGGGGTGATTGCGATTGGAGAGGAAAATGACAAACGTTTGGGAAAAGGGATCAATCCAGAGCGAGCCCCCCGTCCAGCCCGTGTGGCCATACGAACCCACGGGAAACAACTTGCCCCGCGGACCACTATAGGTTGAGTCAATGTCCCAACCCAACCCCCGGCGGCCGGTGACCCCCGGCGGGGTTTGCACCTGGGTCATGAGCCGGATGGTTTCCGGTTTAAAAAGGCGGACGCCCTCGAGTTCGCCGCCATTCAATAACATGCGGGCATAACGGGCCAAGTCTGTGGCGGTGAAAAACAGGCCGGCATGACCGGCCACGCCCCCCATGTGCCGCGCGGTGGGGTCATGCACCACGCCGCGCCAGGGTTGGCCCTTCACCACTTCCGTGGGGGCCACCCGCCCGCGCTTGGCGGCGGGCGGCAGATAGCCGGTGTCAGTCATGCGCAGGGGTTCGTAAATTTCACGGGCCACAAATTGTTCCAAAGGCATCCGGCTGACGCGTTGCACGACTTCGCCGAGCAGGAAAAAATTGATATCGCTGTAGCGCTCGACGGCACCGGGGGCGGCGGCCAGTTTGATGGCACAGGCCTTTTGAATGGCAGTGGCCTGGCCGTGCCAGTCGGTGCTGGTCTCAATGTCCGGCGGCAGACCGGAAGTGTGCGTCATGAGTTGCCGAATGGTAATGGCCTCGCGCCCGCCACTCGCGGCGGTCGCGGCTGAGCTGGCTAAGTTTTAGTCAAGCTTCAGACAAGGCTGATGGCGATTGGGGTGAGCCAGTCACCGAGCGCGCGCCAATTTTCGGGCGC
>CAIZWI010000235.1 GCA_903936645.1 uncultured Verrucomicrobia subdivision 3 bacterium | reverse complement strand
CCCAGACCTGTCCGGCGGTGCCGGCGGTGCCGGGGGGCGTGTTAACGTATAGTGGCACGGTGACCAACACGGGCAATGTCACCCTGACCAATGTGGTGGTCCTGAACAATCTCAGCGGCCCCACCCCGGTCTTTTTCATCGCCTCGCTTGCCCCGGGCATCGGGGCCAATTTCATGGGTAGTTTTAGCGCGCCGACAAACTGCTCCGTCACGAGCATTGCCACCGTCACCGGCCAGAGTTATTGCGGCGGCACCGTCACGAACACGGTGGCTTCCACCTGTGCGATTAATACGACCCCCGCCCTGGCCGTTACGCAAACCTGTCCGGCCAGCCCGACCGCGCCGGGGGCCTTGCTGACGTATACGGGGACGGTCACCAATACCGGTAATATTACCCTGACCAACATTGTGGTGCTGAACACCCTGAGTGGTGGAACCCCGGTCTTTACCGCGTTGACCCTTGCCCCGGGCGAGGGCGCCGGTTACACCGGCAGTTATCTGACCCCCACGAATTGTTCCACCACCAGCACTGCGACCGCCTCCGGGCGGAGTGTCTGCGGGATCGCCGTTACGAATGCAGTGAGCGCCACCTGTGCGATTGCCACCACGCCCGCGCTGGCCATGACCCAGAACTGTCCTGCGCTCCCGACCGTGCCGGGCGCGCTTTTGACGTATTCCGGCACCATTACCAATGTGGGTAACATTGCCCTGACCAATGTGGTGGTCGTGAATAATCTCAGCGGGGCCACCCCGGTTTATACGGTGAGCAGCCTGGCTCCGGGCGCGGGCGCCAGTTTCACCGGCAGTTACCTGACCCCGACCAATTGCTCCACCACGAGCACTGCCACCGGTTCCGCGCGGAGTGTTTGCGGGGTGGCCATCACCAATTCAGTCACCACCACCTGTGCGATTATCACCGCGCCGGCCCTTAAATTGACGCAAACTTGCCCGGCCCTGCCAACGGTGCCCGGCGCGCTGTTGACCTATAGCGGCACCATTACCAACACCGGCAACATCACCCTCACCAATGTGGTGGTCCTGAATGATCAAAGCGGGGCCACCCCGGTTTTCACGGCCGCAAGTTTGGCCCCGGGGGTGGGTGCCAGTTTTACGGGCAGCTACCTGACCCCGACCAATTGCTCGGTGACCAGCACCAGCACCGGCACGGGCCAGAGCCTGTGCGGTGTGGCGGTCACGAATAGCGTGAGTTCCACCTGTGCGATCACGACCACGCCCGGGTTGGTCATCGTCCAGGCCTGCCCGGATGTTCCGGTGATCCCCGGTGGTTTGTTCACTTACAGCGGATCGATCAGCAATGCCGGAAACATCACGGTGACGAATGTGGTGGTCTTGAACAGCCTCAGTGGCGCGACCCCGCTCCTCACCATTCCCACCCTGGCCCCCAGCGCCACCGCCAGCTTTACCGGCAGTTACCTGGCGCCGACCAACTGCACCACTACGAGCACTTCCACGGTGACCGGCCGGAGCCTATGCGGGATTGGCACCACTAGCGCCGTGACCATCACGTGCGCCATTAACACCACGCCGGTACTGACTGTGACCGAAACCTGTCCGATTGTGCCGACGGTGCCCGGCGCGTTGCTGACGTACACTGGAACGGTGACCAATGCGGGTAACATTACCCTCACCAACATCGTGGTGCTGAACAACCTGAGCGGGAGCACCCCGGTCCTGAAGGTGGCCACGCTCGCCCCCGGCGCGGGCGCCAGTTTCAGCGGCAGTTACCTGACCCCGACCAACTGTTCCACCACGAGCACGGCGACCGCCAGTGGCCAGAGCGTGTGCGGCATCACCATCACCAACTCGGTGAGTGCCACCTGTGCCATCATCACCACGCCCGCCCTCAAGGTGACGGAAAACTGTCCGGCCCTTTCCGTGGCCCCCGGCGCGCTGCTGGTTTACAGTGGCACGGTGACCAACGTGGGTAACATTCCGCTCACCAATGTGGTGGTGCTGAACAACCTCAGCGGCACCACGCCGGTCTTCACCGCGGCCTATCTGGCCCCGGGGGTGGGCGCGAGTTTCACGGGCAGTTACCTGGCCCCGACAAATTGTTCCTCCACGAGCACGGCGACCGCCATCGGCGTCAGCATTTGCGGCGTGGCCACCACCAACGCGGCGACCGCCACCTGCGCCCTGGTCACCACCCCGGCCATCGTTATCACCCAGGCCTGCCCGGTGAATCCGGCCATCCCCGGTGGTCTGCTCACCTATAGTGGTTCGGTGAGCAATGCCGGCAATATCCTGCTTACCAACGTGGTGGTGCTGAACAACCTCAGCGGTTCCACCCCGGTCTTCACCGTGCTGGCGCTCGCGCCTGGAGCGGTGACCAACTTCACCGGGAGTTACCTCGCACCGACGAACTGTGCTTCCACCAGCACTTCGACCGTCACTGGCCGGAGCCTCTGCGGCAGCGCGGTCACGAACTCGGCCACGACCACCTGCACGATCCTGACGGCCCCGGCCATTCGGGTGGTGCAATACTGTCCCAGCACACCCGTGTTGCCGGGCGGCCTGCTGACCTACAGCGGCACGGTTAGCAATGCCGGGAACATCACGCTCACCAACATCCTCGTGATCAGCGACCGGCCGGCGCCGAATACGGTCATCTTCACCCTCGCTTCCCTGGCACCGGGGGCCACGGCCAACTTCAGCGGGAGTTACCTGACCCCGCTCAATTGTTGCGTGGTGTGGAGCGATGTGGTGGCCAGTGGCCAGGGTTGCGCGGGCGTGACCGTCACCGACTCGTACACCCGCACTTGCAGTGTGTTCACCCAGCCGGCCATCGTGGTCACCAAGGTCTGCACCGCCGGCATCCTCCGGCCGGGGGATCTGCTGACCTATAGTGGCAGCGTGAGCAATGCCGGCAACATCACCCTGATCAACGTCACCGTCACGGATTCCCAGACCCCGGGCAACCCGCCGCTCCCCGCCCCGATTGATCTCGCGCCGGGCGAATCGGAGACGTTCTTCGGCTCCTACATTGTGCCGCCGGACTTCTGCGGTACCGACACCATCATTGCCAGTGGCATGGATGTTTGCACCTACATGCCCGTGGTGAGCAGCCTCACCACCACCTGTCCCATCACCACGGCCCCCCGCATCATCGTGACGAAGAATTGTCCGTTGCTGCCCACGCCCCGGGGCGGGCTCTACACCTACAGCGGCTCGGTCAGCAATGCGGGCAATGTCTCGCTGATGAATGTCTATGTGGTGAACAACCAGCCGACGAACAACACGCCGGTCATCGGACCGCTCACCCTGGCCCCCGGCACGGTGGTCAATTTCACCAACAGCTACGTCGCCCCGACCTGCTGCTGCCTGATCATTGACACTTTGACCGCCCGCGGCGCGGATCACTGCACCGGCACCAATGTCACCGACACCTCCACGGCGGTTTGTCCGCTGCTGACCCTCCCGGGGATCGCGGTGGTGGAATATTGCCCGGCCAACGCCATTCCCATGGGCAGCCTGTTCCTGTTCAGCGGCTACGTCACCAACACCGGCGACGTCGTGCTGACCAACGTTTACGTCTACGGTCCATTGGGCACCAACCAGACCGTCCTCGGCCCGATCCAGCTCGCTCCCGGGGAAGCCGCGACCTACTTCGGAACCTACACCGCGGTGTTTAACACCCGGGCCGTGACCGTGACGGCCCTCGGTCAGGAAACGTGTGGCGGCACCCTGGCCACCAACAGTGCCAGTTGCCCGGTGGTCACCACGCCGGTTTTTGCCCGCGGCAATGGCACCAACAGCATCACCTTCCCCACGGCCACCGGGAAGACCTACACCGTGCAATACAAGAACCACCTGTTGGATCCCGCCTGGACCAACTTGTCCACCATCCCCGGCACCGGGGCGAACCAGACCATTACGGATAACACCAGCGCCGGCCAGCCGACCCGGTTTTACCGCGTGATGATTGCCCCGTAAACCGACCTGGCTGAAGGACCGCGACCCGGCCGGAGAAAGGTTTCTCCGGCCGGCTTTGGGCGACACCCTTCAGCCTTTTATTTTTCCATTTTAAGCTGCCAAACCAAAACCAGTATTTATGAAACAATTGCTCACGTTATTCGCCGCCGGCCTCAGCCTTGGGGTCTTCAGCCTTGCCGCCCAGACAGACGGCATCCCGAAAATTCATTTTGACGAAACCGTTTATGACTTTGGGAGCACTTCCCAAGTCACCACGGTCTCCGGCATTTTCCACTTCAAGAACACCGGCACCGGGGTGCTGCATGTGGATCCGCCCAAACCTTCCTGTGGTTGCACGGCGGCGCAAGTCATCCCGGACACACTGCCGCCGGGGGCTGCCGGGCAAATTCCCTTCACCTTGAACCTCGGCTTCAACCGCGGCCGGCTGGTCAAGCACATCGCGGTGCACTCGAATGATCCCCTGACCCCGGAGGTTTCGCTTACCATCCAGGTGGACTACACCCCGCTCTACAACCTGGATCCGCTGGCGATTTCGCCCAATATTGCCTATGGCATGCAGGCCACGAACGAATTCTCGACCCTCACGCGCACGGATGGCAAACCCCTGCAGATTCTCCGGCTCGAAACCTCCAAGCCGTGGATCACCGCCACGGTGGAGCCGGGCGGCGGAGCGGAAGCGACCAATGCCCGGATTCGGGTGTTAATAAACCGCGACGGGCCCCCGCACCGGTTTAATGAATATGTGCACATCTACACCGCCGGTCAGCCAGCCATCCCGGCCTCCAGCATTTATCTCTATGGCGAGGTGTTGGGCGAAGTTTCCACCACGCCGGAAGCCCTCTATTGGAGCATCAATGACTCCACGAACACACCGGTCCAGCGGCCGGAATCCCTGATCATCCAGCACGTGAACATTCACTCCGCCAGCGGGCAGCCGCTCGCGTTGAAGAATCCCCAAAGCACCATCAAAGGGCTCAATGTAACCCTCGTGCCCCAGGCGGATGGCCTGGCCTACGATTTGATCGCCCGGCTGGACAATGTGCCGGCCACCACCGTGAGCGGCAATGTCTCCTTTGAAACCTCCGTGGCCGCGCAGCCGCGCATCGAGGTGCCGGTCATCGTCAATGTGTTTAAGCAGTGACCGGCTGTTAAGCTCATCGACAATTCCTCCGCCGCCGGCGGCAGGCACAACCCCCGGGTTGGCCGGTCGCCGGCGGTTTTTTGCCGCTGGGAACCGTGCGCGCCAGGCTCCGGCCGCCCGGATTGGTGGGGGAAACACCCCATCGTCGCAGCCCGGCGGACGGTTTAGGCTGTTCCTTAGCCGGACGCCTGTCATTGCAACGCTGCGTTTCTAGTTCATGAATCCGGCTTAGTTCAAACCAAATCCCCTCAAACTATGTCACTTATCTCGCTCCTGGTTACTCTGATCATTGTCGGTGTCCTTCTCTGGCTGGTGAATACGTATATTCCGATGGACGCAAAAATTAAACAAATCCTCAATGTGGTGGTGGTCATTTGCGTGGTCGTCTGGCTCCTGTCCGCGTTTGGCGTCCTGGGTCATGCCCATGACCTGCGGGTGCCTCAAATGCGCTAACCTGTCCCGCCATGAATTCCCGTCTGACCATTGCCGCCCGGCCCCGCCCGCGGCCCCATATCCTGGTCGTGGATGACGACCTTTACTCGCGCGAGCTGAGTGCGGGCGTCCTCATCCGTTCCGGCTACACCGTGGACACGGCGGGGGATGGCCGCGAAGCCTGGTGGGCGCTGCACCGCGAGCGGTATGACCTGCTCATTACGGAGCCGCATCCGGCCCGGGACCCGGGGCCGGACTTGCTCCAGCAAATGCGTGAGGAGGCCATGCGCCTGCCGGTGATTCTCGCCTCCCGCCGGCCCCCGGCGGAAGGGATGCACCCGCATCCGGGCGGGCAAATCCAGGCGGTGGTCACGCATCCTTGTTCGTTGAATTTGTTGCTCCAAACCGTGCAAACGGTGTTGAGCGGGAGCCAGCCGCGATGAACTGTCCATTGCCCCGGGCGCGCTCGCCCGTCCCTTGCAAGCCGCATGGATTTACGCCGCCAGTTTTGGGAGGTTCGTCCGGGTGCCCATTGCGGGCCGGCTGGCCTCCGGCGGGCTGGCGCATCCCTTGCCAGCTCACTTCATCGGCATGCCGAGATTTTCCATGAGGAACGCGTAAGCGTCCGCCCGTTCCGCCACCAACTGGCTGGTGGTGGGACCGGCGCCGTGGCCGGTGTCGAGCCGCACCCGCAACAGCACGGGTGCGGGGCCGGCCTGCGCGGCTTGCAGCGCGGCGGCAAATTTGAAGGAATGGGCGGGCATCACCCGTGCGTCGTGGTCGCCGGTGATCACCAGCGTGGCCGGATAATGGGTGCCCGGGCGCACGTTGTGATACGGGGAGTAAGCGCGCAGCGCCGGGAAATCCTCCGGGTTATGCGGCACGCCGTAATCGCCCACCCAGCCGGCTCCCTGGCCAAACTGGTCAAAGCGCAGCATGTCCAGCACCCCCACATAGGCCAGGGCGGCCCCATAAAGATCGGGGCGCTGGGTCAGGCAAGCGCCCACCAGCAGGCCGCCGTTTGAGCCGCCCTGGATCGCCAGCTTGGGGGTGGACGTATAACCCTGGGCAATCAGCCATTCGGCCGCGCTGATAAAATCGTCGAAGACCACCTGCTTGTGGGCGCGAATGGCCTGCCGGTGCCAGGCCTCGCCATATTCCCCCCCGCCGCGCAGGTTGGCCACCGCGAAGATCCCGCCCCGTTCCAGCCAGACCAGCCGGGTGGCGTCAAACCCCGGCAGCACGGAGATGCCAAAGCCGCCGTAGCCGTAGAGCACGGTCGGGTTGCGGCCGTCCAGGTGGATGCCTTTTTGGTACACGAGGGTCAGGGGAATCCGCGTGCCATCGCGGGAGGGATAAAACACCTGTTTGGTTTCCAGCGTGCGGGTGTCGAAGGCCACGGTGGGCGCGCGGTAAACCGTGCTTGTGCCGGACGCCAAATCCAAACGGAACAGGGTGGGCGGAGTCACCATGTCCGTGAAGGAATAAAAGGTGTCCCGGTCCTCCGCCTCGCCGCCAAAACCGCCCGCAATGCCCCGGCCCGGCAGCGCGACTGCCCGTTCCAGCCGGCCATCCAAACCATAAAGGGCCACCTGGCTGGCGACATCGTGCAGTGACCGCACAATCAGGTGGTGACCCACCAGCGTGACGCTGCCCGAGTCGACATCCAAGGTGTCCGGTCCCTGCGGCACCACCTCCCGCCAGGCGGGGTCGCCCGGGGCGGCCGGGTCAATCGCCACCACGCGACCCCGGGGGGCCTGCGCCGTGGTCTCGAAAAACAGCCGGCCCTGGTCCGCGCCCACATACAGATAATTGTTGGCAAATCCTTCCGCCAGCGCCCGGGCGGGTGCGTTGGTTTGCTGGAGGTCGAGCACATAGAGATTTTCCAACCCCTTGTCCCCCACTTCGCCTTCTCCCGCCCGGAGCACCAGCCAGCGGCCATCCGGGGTGAGGTGCGGTTGGAACTGCCAGTCGGCATGATCTGGCCGCGCGTATAACGAGCGGTCGGCCGTGGGCGGGGTGCCGAACACATGCTGGTAAATCGCATCGCCCAGGTCCCGCACGCGGAGTTCCTCGCCGGGCGCCGGGGCTTGGAAGGCGCTGTAATACACGCTGTGACTGTCCCGGGCAAACACGGGTGAGTAATATTTGGTCCAACGTAATACGTCGGCCCGGTCCTGGCCGGAAGCCAGGTCGCGGAAATGCCAGTCGGTCCAGTCGGAGCCGCCGTGCGACACCCCATAGGCCAGGGTTCCGCCATCCGGACTCACCACATAACCCACCACGGCCAGGGAGCCATTCGTTGCGAGCGTATTGGGATCAAACGCCGCCGTGGGCGTGCCCTCGCGTCCAATGCTGGTGAACAGCACGCTCTGCGGTTGCAGCCCGCTGTTATGGGTGTAGAAATAGTGGCCGCCCTGATGGAACGGCATGCCGAATTTCTCAAAATTAATGACGGCGGACAACCGCTGTTTGAGCACCTCCCGCACGGGGATGCCGGCCAGATAATCATCCGTGAGCCGCGACTCCGCCGCGACCCAGGTCCGGGTTTCCGGCGCGTCCAGGTGTTCCAGCCAGCGATAGGGATCGGCGACGGGCACGCCGTGGTAGTCGTCCATCACCGGATCGCGCCGGGCGGCGGGATAAGCCCCCAGCGGCGCCGCCCCGGCCGGGGTGGCGAGGCGCAGCAGCAGGGCGGCCAGTAAAAAGCTTCGGGCCGCGCGGCGGCAGCGGCGGGCGGTGGGGGAAGCACCCTGAAATCGTTTTCCTTTGACCATGGCGGGAGCTTAGCGCCGGCCGGGTTCGCGTGGCAAGCACAAGGGGCAGGCTTTGGGGGGCACCCTGCGCAACGCACCTAAATCCACTTATTTATGTAACGCAGGTTTCGTCGCTAGCAGCATCCGATTCAAGGGACACGCACCGAGACGGTGCGCGAACCCGCAGCCGGGGACGGCTGCGTTACATGGGGGCTGGGGGAAGGTGCAACGGGGCTGCGTCTTCCAGCCCAGATGGCGCGCGCAGAGGCGCAGAGGCCGCAGAGTTGGGGCCTGGCAATGTATTGAAATTTGGCCGGTTTTTAAGCTTAACGCTTATCGGGCACCGGGCGTACAGCATGGAGGTCGCCCAACAGTAGGCCGGGTTCCCTGACCCGGCGGCGGCTTGCCGGAACTAGGCGGAACGGCGGATTTGGTCTGGCGGTCAGGCCTAGGGAAGGCGCAACTTCGTTGGAGTTGGGATGGCAGCTGGACTTTGACCCATGGTAGCGCGGAGGGCGCGACCATGGGCGAGAGGGCGGAAGGCCGAATATTTATTAATAAACTTCGTCATGCGAACCGAGGTTGATCAACAGCAGCGTTTCCACGCCAGTTTTGAGGTTTTTCTGCCGGGCAAAGACGATCCGACAATCATAGCCAGCGGAACTGGCGTGGAGACCTTTTAGTTGTCCGCTCAAATGATGGGTCTTCAATCGGGGATCATTGACGTCTGCCGCCAAACGTAACAATGCCTTCTCAATTTGCAATTGTAGTCGGGGATTTTTCCCAACCAGACGGCGGAATGCCCTTTCAAAGCCGGGAGTGAGAACGAGGTCGTTCATGGCTCATTTGCTGGCACGCAAACGAGCGATGACACTGTCCACCGATTGGGCTTTTAACTTGCCGGAACGAAATGCGGCAGCCGCTCTTTTGGCTTCGCCGGCAGTTGCCCCGCGCCAGGCTTCGATACGGCGATTGCGCAATAGTTCCTCGAGCATTTCCTGTTCGTCGGTCGGCAAGTGTCCGGCGTCCGTCAGAACTTGATCCAAGGTTAGGGCATTCATAATATCCAGCTTCTATTCCCTGTCACCTTGCCTCAGGCCAGCGGCCTTTGTCAAACCCTGTGTGTGGGCTGCGCGCGAGGCGGGAGGTGGAAGCCATTGACAATGGATAGCCAAGACACATAGGGCAGCGCGCGCAGAGGCGCAGAGGCCGCAGAGTTGGGGGCGGGCAATTTATTGGAATTTGGCCATGATTTAGGGGTAGCGATGGTGGGGCACAGGGCGTACAGCATGGTGGTCGCCCAACGGTAGGTCGGGTTCCCTGACCCGGCGGCGGCTTGGCGGAACTAGGCGGAAAGGCGGGTTTGGGTGGAGTGTGGGGGATGCGGTTTTTGCGGGTTTGGTCTGGCGTTCGGGGCTGGGGAAGGCGGAACTCTTGTGGAGTTGGGGTGGCGGTGGGGGCGGGTGGTGGTTTGTCGCGGTCCAGCAGGATCCGATTCACGGAACACGCACCGAGACGGTGCGCGAACCCGCATCCGGGGACGGCTGCGTTACATGGGGGCTGGGGGAAGGTGCAACGGGGCTGCGTCTTCCAGCCCAGATGGCGCGCGCAGAGGCGCAGAGGCCGCAGAGTTGGGGGCGGGCAATGGATTGAAATTTGGCCGGGTTTTAGGGTTAACGCTGATGGGGCACCGGGCCGATAGGGATGGGAATTTGGGGGTTTTTACGTGGCGCTGAGGCGTTGGACGGGTTTTTCGAAGAGCAGGCGGTGGGTTTCGGCGAGGATGGCGGGGATGCGGTCGGCGAAGGGGCTGCGGCGCAGGGCGCCGGTGAGGTCGAGTTCGGCCAGTTTGGCGGCGTTTTCGCCGGGGAACCAGTGTTCGGCCTGGCCGAGCAGGTTGTAGCGCATTTTGCCCCAGGCGGTCAAATCCAGGGATTTCGCGTAGGTCCAAAGCCGGAGGATTTCGGAGATGTTCACCTGGCCGGGCACGTTGCCGAAATTCGGCAGGCCCTCCGACCAGCGCTGATGCCAGTCGGCCCCGACCACGCGGTCAATTTCGGCCCGCAAGCGTTGTTCGATGGGGTCGATGGTCGCAGGGATGCGGTCGTAATGGTCCAGGGCCTTGATGTGTTCGTCAAAATCACTGGGGCGGGCGGCGCCGAGGCTGAGGGTGTGGACTTCGGGCCGGGCGAGGCAATACAGGTCGTTAAATTCCATCGGGGACAGGGGGGCGCAGAGGTCCACGAGTTTCTGGGGCGGTTCGTAGAGTTTGCCGCCCTTGTCGTTCGGGCTGATGATGAACACGCCCATGTCCTGCCGGCGGGCGGCGAGGACGGCCTGCCAATTCAGGTCATTGACGAAATACCAGTGGAGATTCACATAATCGAACTCGCCGGTGTTGATGGCGGCTTCGATAATGTCGGGGGTGGCATGGGTGGAAAAGCCGATGAAGCGCACCCGGCCCGCTTTCTGCAACTGCCGGGCGGCGGCGACGCAGCCGTTTTTGCCCATGGACCAGTCGAGCAATTCCTGGTTATTGATGCCATGCAAGGACAGCAGTTCCACATGGTCCAGTTTCAAATAGGCCATGGAGGTCTCGAAGGTTTCCAGAAATTCCTTCGCCGTGGCCTTGGGGGCGACTTTGGTTTGGACAATGAGCTTTTCGCGGGGCAGGGTGGGGAGCACCTTCCCGAGCTGCATCTCGGAGGAGCCGTAACCGCGGGCCGTTTCGATGTGGTTGATGCCGAGTTCCAGGGAGCGGCGGATGGTGGCCTCGAGGTTTTGCTGGTTGGCCTGGGGGATGTCCTTGGGGTCGACATCCTGCCATTTATATTGGTAACGCATGCCCCCGCAGGAGAAAACCGGCATGGAGAGTTCAGTGCGGCCAAAGCGGCGATATTTCATGCGGGCGAACATAGGTTGGCCCGGGAGGAATGGCAAGCCGGGGGGTAACAAAAATTTAAAAAATCGCGCTTGCCATCGCGGCCGGTGCCACGTATAGTTCATGCTCTTTTGCAATTGAATTAAGATTTTTTATATGCGTCGCCCAAAAGGTATTAAAACGAAGAAGGCCGCGGCCAAGCGGTTCAAGATCACGGCCACCGGCAAGGTCCTGCGTCGTCACGCGGGGATTCGCCATCTGGCCCAAACCAAGTCGCCCAAGCGCCGCCGTGCCCTCGGCAAGGCTGCCGTGGTGGACTCCACCGACGCGTACCGCATCACTCAGAGCATGCCGTTCAGCCACCGTGGCTAAGCCGGCAGTTCAACTATTTAACACGTTAACATTTAGATCCAATGAGAGTTACAAACGCCCCAGCTTCCCGCAAACGTCGTAAACGGATGTTGACCGCTGCGAAAGGTTTTCGCATGAAGCGGTCCAAACTGTACCGCTACGCCTCCGACGCCGTGGACCACGGCCGCCAGTATGCCTACCGTGATCGCCGCGTGAAAAAACGCACGTTCCGTTATCTCTGGCAGATCCGCATTAATGCGGCCGCCCGTTCCGCCGGCCTGACCTACAGCCGCTTCATTGAAGGCCTGAAGGAAGCCAAAGTGGCCCTGGACCGCAAGGTCATTGCCGATATCGCGGCCACGGACGAACCCGCTTTCGCGGAATTGGTGAAAGTGGTCAAGGCTGCCCTGAGCGCCAAGCCGGCCGCCACCCTGATCAAGGCCTGATCCCAGTCAACGTTGATTTCAGCGGGCGACCAGCGATGGTCGCCCGTTTTTTATTGCCGATAACCGGGGCGAGGGCAAGGCCACGACGGTAAGACTCATTATCCGGCAATGGCCCGGCGGATGGCGGCGAACATGTCTTTGCCGGCCTCCGGGGCCACCGGGCGTTTGGCCTTGGCAGAGGCGTCCTCCACAAGGTTTTGCGGCAGTTCTTTCAGAAAGGGTGAGGGCTGGCAGGGCAGGATTTGGCCATACTTTTTGCGGCCGCCGCAATGGGTGATGGTCAGGGTCAGCATCGCCCGGGTCACGGCCACATAAAACAAGCGCCGTTCCTCGTCCAGCGTGCCCTCGGTCTTCGAGCGGGTGTGCGGCAGGAGGCCATCTTCCAGGCCGATGATGTAAACGTGGGGGAATTCCAGGCCCTTGCAACTGTGCATGGTGATCAGGGTGACGGCGTCGCCGGTGCTTTCTTCCTCCTCGGCGCGGTCGGAATCCAGGGTGATGTTTTCGAGAAAGGTCTCCAGCCGTTCGGCCAGGGTGCCGGTGGTTACCAGGGTCTCCGCCTCCTTGCCATCCATGGTGGCGATGATATCGCGGAGGTTGCGGATGCGGCTCTCGGCGATTTCGGGGTTTTTTTCCGAGCGTTGCAGCTCGCGGTAATAGCCGGTTTCCTCGAGAAAACTTTCGCACCAGGTCTGAAGCGGGCGGGCGGCGTAAGGGGTGAGGAGCAGGGGGGCGCGGGTCCGCTCGAGGAATTCCACAAAGGCCTCAATGCTTTCGCGCGACTTGGTCTGGAAGGTGGAGGTGACCAGGGGGTTCCGCATGGCTGCATACACCGAGCAACTGCGTTCATGGCTGGCCAGGAGGAGCCGTTCCATGGTGACATCGCTCAGCCCGCGGGCCGGGGTGTTGGCGATGCGCAGCAGGCTGACGTCATCGTGCGGATTGATGAAGGTTTTGAGGTAGGCGCAGAAATCCTTGATTTCGCGCCGGTCGAAAAAGCTCTGGCCGCCGATGAGGTGGTAGCGCACTTGGGCGGCGCGCAGGGCGGTTTCAATGGGACGCGACTGCTGGTTGGTGCGAAAGAGGATGGCGTACTGGCCCCAGGTGGCGCGGCGGGTGACCCGGGCAAACTGGATTTCCTCCACGATGGTGCGCGCCTCCTCCTCGTCATCGGCAAAGGCATGCAGATTGATGCGCGTGCCGGTGCCTTTCTCGGACCACAACTGCTTGGCGCGGCGGCGGGTGTTGTTTTTGATCAAGGCATTGGCCGCGTCCAGAATGGTGGAGGTGGAGCGGTAGTTTTGCTCCAATTTCACAATCTTGACCTCGGGGAAATGCTTTTCCAGGTCCAGCAAATTGGCGATTTCCGCCCCGCGCCAGCCGTAGATGCTCTGGTCATCATCCCCGACCACGCATAAATTGCGATGCTCCTTGGTGAGGAGGTGCACCAGCTCAAACTGGGCGGCGTTGGTGTCCTGGTACTCATCCACCATGACGTAGCGATATTTGGTGCGGCACGCCTCCAGGGCATCCGCATGCTCGCGAAAGAGTTTTAAGGTCAGCAGGATTAAATCGTCAAAATCCACGGCGTTGCAGGCGCGCAGGGCGGATTCGTAGCGTTTTTTGACGTGCTCGGCCATGGCGGCGACACTGGGATCGGCAAAAATGGCGGCGCGTTCCCCGCCATTTTTATAGCGGCTGAGCAGGCCCAGGATGGCGCCGGGATCCGTTTTCTCGCCCTTGGCGGAAATTTGGCTGAGAATTTTTTTAACCGCGCCCAACTGCTCGGATTCGTCGTAAATGACGAAGTTGCGCTTGTAGCCGAGCTTTTCGATATGTTCGCGCAAAATGCGGACGCAGAGCGAATGGAAGGTGCAGATGGTGGGGCGTTTGGGCTTTTCCTCCCCTGGACGCGCCTTGGGGCGGGGGATGAGCTGGTTGACCCGCTGCTGCATTTCCCGGGCCGCCTTGTTGGTGAAGGTCACGCCAAGGATGTGGTCCGGGGCGATCCGCTTGCCGATCATGTGGGCGATGCGGAACGTAATGACGCGGGTTTTGCCGGTGCCGGCACCGGCGAGAATCAAGACGGGACCGTGAATGGTTTCCACGGCCTGGCGCTGGGGTAAATTGAGCGAACCTAGGTTCAACATCGGAGGCGGAGTTTAGTGGGCGAACGGGGTAAAGCAAGTTCTGCGGGAACCGAATTTTTAAAGTGACGCCGGGGGCGCAGTTGGGCGGCAAACTCAAAGCAAGGTTGCGTATTATGAACGCACCAGTTCGACCAGCCCGGTTTCATTTGCAAAATCATTTGCCAGGGGTTGATCAAACGTTGCCAGCCTGATTCCATGCTGGCGGGAGAGCGCGACCAGATAGCGGTCGGTAACCTGGTTGGGGCCGGTCATGAGGTCAGTCCGGACCACCCGGTCAGCGCAACTTAAGTCGTCGGGAATGAACACGTGGCGGGGGTTGGCGATGAGTTGACGCAGCACCCCAAACGCCAGTTCCGGGGTCATGCCGAACCCCAGGAGCGGATGTGCGGAAACCCGGGCAAACCCAAGCTGCACCACCGGGCAGGTGGCAAAGGTGGAAACGTCCTTAAACCACGAACGCGCCCGGGAGTGATGCTCATGATTTTCCCAGAGCAACGCCATGAGTAGATTGACATCGAGCAGGCGGGTCATGGTGTCCGGCAGGCAAGTTCATGGACGAGCTGGGAAGTAATGGCTCCGCCCGGCACCTGAATGACCGGCAGGCCATCTTCCTTCATACCGATGGAGATTGGGCTGGAAGTCAGCAAACCGCCATTTTCAGCCATAAACCTGGCGACCTTGACCTGCTCGAGGGTGGGCAACTCTTTGATTTGCGCGATGATTTCCAAAGCACTCATGCAGTAATTATCCGGTTAAGCTGGCTTTTGGCAAGCCCCGGTGAACTTTCGGTTAGTGAAATGCCCGGCTTTGCCCTTTTTGCCTTTGGCTGTTGGGCAAACCTTGGCATAGTACCCACTCAATGGACCAAACGGAAACGGAACTCATAGCCGCGGTGTTGCGAGGCGACACGGCGAGTTTCGAGCCTTTGGTGGCCAAGTATTCGCCGCGGGTGTTTGCGACGGCGCGGCGTTATGCCCGGCGCGACAGTGAGGTGGAGGACATTGCGCAGGAGGTCTGGCTCAAGGCCTTTGATAAACTCAAAAGTTTCCGGGGTGAGGCCCCGTTTGAACACTGGTTGATGCGGCTGACTGTGCGGACGTGTTTTGATTTTTTGCGCGGCCACAAGCGCAACCGTGAGTCTTCCTTCACGGATTTGAGCGAGCCGGAGAATGACTGGCTGGAGCGGTTCGTGGCCGCGCCCGAATCCGCCAGCGAGCATGCCGATGCCGCTAAATTGCTGGTGGAGCGTATTTTGGACAAACTGTCGCCGGCCGCGCGACTGGTGATCACGCTGCTGGAAATCGAGGACCGTTCGGTGAAAGAAATTGCGGAAATCACCGGTTGGTCCGTTCCGTTGGTCAAAGTCCGGGCGTTCCGGGCGCGGGCGGAAATGCGGAAAATAGTGGCCAAAATGGCCCGGGACAAGTATCTGTAACCCGCGCCGGCAAGGGCACGTCTGAACCTTTGCAGCGCCGAAACAACGACTTCATATGAACCTGGTAAAACTACAACAGACTTTGATCGCGGCCGCCCGCCTGCGGGCGCCGGACGAGCGCGTGCCGCTGGCGTTTGAAAAGCGCATCACGGCCCGCATTGCGGCGCGCGCGGTGGCCGATCGTTGGGCGCTGTGGTCCGCCGGTCTGTGGCGTTCTGCGGTGTCGTGCGTGGCCATCGCCCTGGTTTCCGGGGTGTGGTTCCTGGCGACGCGCGACAACACCAACCCCAACGACCTGTCGCAAGATTTTGAAACCACCTTGCTCGCCTCGGTGGATCAATCCGATCTGCCCCAGTGAACGCTTGGAATTTAATTCTGGCCACGGTGGTTATCTTCGGCACGGGGGTGATCACCGGCGGTTTGCTGGTGGACCATGTGGAGCAGCCCCATGCCAAGGCCAGCCACCATACCGCCGCGGTGGCGGCCCCGGTCACCACCAACCGCCCGCCGGTGGTGCGTGCCACCGAACTGTTCAACTTGCACCAGCCGGAAATACTGAGTCAGGACTTTGTGCAAAAGTTGGATGACCAACTGCAATTTGTCCCGGCCCAACGGGACGCCATTCACAAAATCATTGCCGACGGCCAGTGCCAGAATCAAGCGCTGTGGACCAATTGGGTGGGGCAGTCCAAACAGGTGCTGGGGGAAATCCGGCAGCACATCCGGGAGCAGCTTAATTCCGATCAACGGAAGCAATTTGAAACCATCCTGAAGCAAATGCACCCCGCCGGGCACCGGACCAGCGGCACGGTAACGAATGCCCTTGCCGTGACGGTTAACGCCACCAATGCGGCCGCCCCGCTGGCGACCAACGTGCCCGCCAAGTAAGGTTGGCGGGCTTAATCGCCGTTTAGCAGCAAGGTGATTTTTTTGCGCAGTTCTTTGGCCACCGCTTCCACCGGCTGGTTGGCGTCAATGATCTCAAATTCGTAAGATTTTTGCAGTTGCCGGAAGGCCTCCTGCATTCGGGTTTGGTAAGCCAGAAAACTATCGAACAGATCCGGGGACAACCCCAGGTCCATGCCGCTTTCCCAGTAATCCAGCGTGGCGCTCTTGGCCAGATTACGCTGCACCAGCTCGCCCGGTTCCACCGAGAGGTAAAAAACGCCGTCGGGCTCCAAGGCCACGCCATAAAGGTTTTTGAGCCAGGCCTGGTCCATGCCCCGCACCATGTCCCGGGCCATCAACGTATAAATGTACCGGTCCGCCAGGACGATGAAGCCGGCTCGCAGCGCCGGCAAAATGATGTTTTCCAATTGATCCGCAAAATCCGTGGCGTAAAACAACGCCAGCGTGGTGCGGCTCAAAATATTGCCCTCCTGGGCGGTTTCCAATTCGGCGCTCACGAGGGTCGAGCGTTTCAAGCCCACCTGGACGGTCGGGTGACCGCGCGTTTCGAGCCAGCTTACCAGTTGGGCGATCTGGGTCGAACGGCCGGAACCGTCCGCGCCCTCCACCGCAATCAGCTTGCCCACCAGTTCTTCTGGATTGACCCCGGGAATGCCGTGACCATAAAAGCGATGACCGGTTTGCTCTTTGGGGGAAGGTTTCCTCATACGCCAGCATCCTCCTCAACCACTGGTTGCGGGGTTTCAACTTTTTTGGTTTTACGAACGGCGGGCGGTAGAGGCAGCGGTCCCTGGCGTTTGAAATTCGCCAGGTCGATGTTTTCTTTCACCAACTTGCGCACCAGCGCTTGTTGGATCTCGGCGCGCTCATTGGCGTCCATCACCATAAACTTAAATTCCCGGCTCATTGCGAGGTACTGTTCCAGAATCCGGCCCTGAAAAATCCGGAAACTCTCATACGGATCCGTGGAGAGGTGCAGGTCCATGCCGGCTTCGAAGAATTTAAGCTTCGGGCGCCCGTCCAGAATGCGTTGCAGGGAAACCTCAAGGTCCGCCTTGAAGAAGAAGGTCAGGTCCGGCAGCGCGGCAAAATTATAAAGGCCGCGCACCCATTCGGGCGGGCAACCCCGCACCACATCGCGCGCAAATGCAGTGAACACATAGCGGTCGCACAAGACCACGTAGCCGGCGCGCAGCAGCGGGAGCAAATGCCGCTCGTAACGGTCGGCAAAATCCGTGGCATGAATCAGGCTGAACGTGGTCGGGGTGAGCAATTCACGCTTTTTACCCTTGCTGGTGGCGGATTTTACCAGCTCGGAGGAGTTCCATTCACTGAAATAAACCTTGATGCCCTCGGCCTCCAGCCAGCGTTTGAGCAGGTAAATCTGCGTGGACTTTCCCGAGCCATCCAGCCCCTCCACAGCCACCAGCCGGCCTGGATAGCCCAATTCCTTAAATGTCTTCATCGCCATAGCCATCAGGCGGGTAGTTTAACCGAGTCGCCCGCTGGTACAAGCGTAACTTCCAACCCGGGCAGTTTCCTTTTGCGTTTTGGGCGGCTTGGCGGTTTAATATCCGCACATGAAAATCGTGCTAGCATATTCAGGCGGCCTCGACACCTCGGTGCTGCTCTCGTGGATCAAAGAAAAATACGACGCGGAAATGATCTGCTTCTGCGCCAATATTGGCCAGGAGGACGAACTGGACGGGCTGGAGGCCAAGGCCAAAAGCACGGGTGCCTCCAAGATTTACATTGATGACCTGCAAGAGGAGTTTGCCCGCGATTTTATTTATCCCATGATCCAGGCCGGGGCGATTTACGAGGGCCAGTATTTCCTGGGCACCAGCATCGCCCGTCCGCTCATCGCCAAGCGCATGGTGGAGATTGCCAAAAAAGAAAAAGCCCATGCCATTGCCCACGGGGCCACCGGCAAGGGGAATGACCAGGTGCGGTTTGAACTTACCGCCGCCGCGCTCGCGCCGGATTTGGAAGTCATCGCCCCCTGGCGCGATGAACGCTATCGCAGCGAATTTCCCGGCCGGCAGGAAATGATTGATTATTGCGCCAAACACAAGATTCCGGTGCAGGCCAGCGCCAAGAAGCCGTTTTCCATGGACCGGAACCTGCTCCACATCTCCTATGAAGCGGGCATTTTGGAAGATCCGTGGTTCGATGCCGGCGATTTGAAGAACCGCAGTTATTTCACCACCCTCTCGGTGCTGCCCGAAGACGCGCCGAACAAGCCGGAGTTTGTGGAACTGGACTTCGTCAAAGGCGATTGCGTGGCCGTCAATGGCCAGAAGCTCAGTCCCTTGGAAGTCATGCGCACGCTGAACAAACTCGGCGGCAAGCACGGCGTGGGTCGCGTGGACATGGTGGAAAACCGCTACGTGGGCATGAAATCCCGCGGCGTGTATGAAACTCCCGGGGGCGCTATCTTGCAATTTGCGCATCGCCAGATTGAAAGCCTCACCATGGACCGCGAGGTCATGCACATCCGGGATTCGCTGATCCCGAAATATGCCGAGCTGGTTTATTACGGTTACTGGTTCGCGCCCGAGCGGCTGGCTTTGCAAGCCCTCGTGACGGAGAGCCAGAAGAACGTCACCGGCACCGTCCGGGTAAAACTCTACAAAGGCAATATCCTCGTGGCGGGCCGCAAATCCCCGGTGAGCCTGTACAATCCGCATATCGCCACCATGGAAGCCGACCCGACCAAGGCTTACAACCAGGACGACGCCACCGGCTTCATCCGCCTCAATGCCCTGCGTCTGAAAGTCGCGGCCAAGGTGCATGCGAAGAAAAAATAATTCAACACCAGTCGCGCCCGCAGCGTGAACGATCCCAGCCCGCGGCTAATGCCGCGGGCTTTTTTCATTTTCCATTTGCGGTATCTTCCCCGCCTGTGTCATTAGTATTGGCCATGATGTCATTACTTCGCCAGCCGGCCGGGGGGGCGTCGGCAAATCCGGGTCGCCACTGCTCCGGAGTTCCCAGTTTGGCACCCCACCCAATCCTCTGCCGATGAACAGCCGCGGTGAATCCAAAAAGAAAGCGACGGTCGCGGGTGACCCGGAGGTATCACTGGCGGAATTCATTGCGAAATTTACCCCGGCGCACGCCCAACTGATTGTCGAATGCCGGGCCGAACTTCGCCAATTCCTGCCCGGTGCGATCGAGTTGGTCTATGACAATTACAATTTCTTTGTGATTGGCTATAGTGCCTCGGAGCGCTCCTCGGATTGTATTCTTTCCCTGGCGGCGGCCGCCAATGGCGTGGGTTTGTCGTTTTATTATGGAGCCACGCTGCCGGATCCTGACCAGCTATTGCAGGGCCGTGGCAGTCAAAATCGCTTCCTGCGGCTACCCACGGTGGCAGGGTTGCGAACCGCCGGGGTGCTGACGCTTATTCGGGCGGCCGTGGCCCAAGCCCGCACGCCCTTGCCTGCGCAGGGCGCTGGCCGGACGATTATTAAATCCATTTCGGCCAAGCAGCGCCCACGTCGCAAGACCTGATTTTGCGGCAACAGATACCGGTCGAGAGCGCCTTGCGGGGGGCATCGGGCAAACCGCGCAGGAGCCGTTGCCGGCAGCGGGGCAGAAAAAACAATTAAAACCGTTGACAAAAAGATAATTACGCCCATTATAATGACTATATAAGTCGTACATTAATTGCTTAAGTCGATTTAAAAGGTCATTTAAATCTGTAGTTAATTAACTAATGACAATCAATATAATAGGCATTAGCGTTGATAAGTGGTCCGGTGCACCGGCCGATTTGATGAATCGAAAGATGGCTATGCAAACACCGGTGAGCGGATGGTATCAGCGAGGCGAAACGCGAAGATTGTCGACGGGGCTAACGGTGGAACTGCCGCAGCCCGGCCGAGGCCGGGAGGGGCTTAACCCTTTTGCGGCCCTACCATGGTTGCGAGGGTGGAATGCAAGGGCGGTGAACAATAATTTCACCATAACTTCACAAAGTTTGGCAAGTACCTGGCAATTAACAAGATTCGTCAATTGATTATGTTGCGACCAAGTTTGACATTTCACACAGAAGAATTTAGGATTTTGTGTCCGAAATGGTTTTTGACGGTCGTTCAAATGATGACCGTACAGGGTAATCGTCAAACAAGGTACACATGAGGAAATCCGTTATTACACCCGTGGTGGGTTTTGCTTGGACTGCCGTATGCCTGCTATTGGCACCGGCACTGGTTGCGGCCCCCACGATGACCAGACATGCATTGGCCGCGCAGTTGCCCCAGGCGGCAAAGCAACTCGTGCCCATCACCACCTTGCTGGCGACTAATCAGTTGCAGTTAGCGATTAGTTTGCCCTTGCGCGATGCGGCGGGATTGAAAGTGTTTCTGGAAAACCTGCAAAATCCAGCCAGCCCCGATTACCATCAATATCTGACCCCGGCCCAGTTCACCGACAAGTACGGACCCAGCCAGCAAGATTACCAAACGGTAATTGATTTTGCAGCCAGCCATGGCTTGCAAGTCACCGGCCTGCATCCCAACCGGTTGGTATTGGATGTGGCCGGATCGGTGGCCGATATTGAAAATACCTTTCAGGTCAAGATGCGGGTTTACCCGCATCCCACCGAATCCCGCACGTTTTACGCTCCCGACACGCCACCCACCGTGGATGGTTCGCTACCGGTTTCCCTGCTGAGTGTGAGCGGGCTGGACAATTATTCGCTGCCGCAACCGGCGAGTCTGCACCATTTGAACACCGGCACCACCGGCACCACTGGAGGCACAGGCGTCTCAGGGGCCAGTCCTCAAGGGGGCAGCGCGCCGAACGGCTCGGGTGAGTTTTTTGGCAAGGACTTCCGGCTGGCCTATGCCAATGGCACGACTCTGACGGGGGCGGGGCAGACCGTGGCACTCCTCGAATTTGACGGATATTACTCCAATGATATCGCGGCCTATGAATCGGCCGCGAGCATCGCCGCCGTGCCGCTGGTTAATATTCCGGTAAGCGGTGGTGTGTCGACCCCGGGCGCGGGGAATGATGAAGTGTCACTGGACATTGAAATGGCCGTGGACATGGCTCCAGGCCTGTCCAAAGTCTATGTTTACGAGGCGGCCCCCGGCAGTTCTTGGATTACCCTTTTAAACCGCATGGCCAATGACAATCTCTCCCACCAAATTGGCTGTTCCTGGTACAAGCCCAATGGTCTGGCTGACCCGGCCGCCGACCAAATTTTTCAACAAATGGCCGCTGAAGGACAAACTTTTTTGAGTGCTTCGGGCGACTATGATGCTGACACCGGCCTGATCAGTTTCCCGGACGATGATCCCTACATTACCCTGGTGGGGGGCACGACCTTGACCACGGCGAGCCGCGGCGGTCTCCGGACAGCGGAAACGGTATGGAACAGCGGATATCAAGCCTCCTCCGGGCAATATTTAGGAACTGCCGGAGGCATCAGCACGCAGTATCCGATTCCCACCTGGCAAGCGGCAATTAATTCTTTTGGGAACAATGGCGGGGCGACGTTTGCCCGCAATGTGCCGGATGTCGCGCTGACCGCCGACAACATTTATATCAAGTATGGTAATGGGCAGAACACGGTGGTTGTTGGCACCAGTTGCGCTGCGCCCTTGTGGGCGGGTTTCATGGCGTTGGTTAACCAGAAAGCCGCGGCAGCGGGCCTGCCACCGGCCGGTTTCATTAATCCGGCGGTTTATGAGCTGGCGAATGAATCCACTTACAATTCAAACTTTTTCGACATCACCACGGGAAACAATTTTAATGCCGTCAGTCCCAATTTATTTTCGGCAGTGACTAATTATGATCTGTGCACTGGCCTGGGCACTCCCAAAGGCACCAATTTGATCAATGCCTTGGTCAACCCCGACCCCTTGGCAGTGGTCTCCAACAACGGGTTTAAAGCCGTGGGGACCCCCGCCGGCACTTTCAATATCGCTGCGCAAACTTTTACCATTACGAATGTCGGCACCGGGGCGCTTTCCTGGTCGATTATTAATACTTCATCGTGGTTGAATGCCTCCAAGACCAGCGGCACTCTGGCGGTGGGCGGCACTGACAGCGTGACGCTTGGTTTGAACACAGCGGCGAGCAACCTTCCGCCGGCCACCTACACGGCCACTCTTTCATTTTCCAACGTGACCAGCCATGTTGGCCATTACCGCTATTTCGCGCTGACCACGGTTGATCCTTTGCAGGTCCTGTTGCCCAGCCCCTTGCTGTTCTCCGGACCCCCGGGCGGTCCCATAACCCCCGGAGTGCAGTCCATTATTCTTACGAATCCGACGGCCAGCACCTTGAACTGGAGTTTGAACAATCCCTCGGGTTGGTATGCTGCTGCCCCACTTACGGGCAGTTTGCTGCCGGGTTCGCAGACGGTTGTCACGATTTCACCGACAGCGGCCGCGAATAACCTGGGCGACGGAAATTATTTTACCACATTTGCGATCACCAATCTAGGCAGTCACTATGTCCAGTTGGTCCCGAGCACCCTGGCGGTGGGGATAGTTCAGAACGGTGGCTTTGAGACGGGGGATTTTACCGGCTGGACTTTGGTCGGGAATACCCATGACGGAACCAACGTTTATAACGCGGTGGTTAATACCAATGCCCTGAACAACGGTGCCGGGCTAAACTTCGTTCATACGGGTAACTACGGCGCCTTTCTCGGGGACACCAACCTGGCCACGCTCGCCCAGAGCGTGCCGACCACCCCGGGCCAAAAATATTTGTTGTCCTTCTGGCTGACCAATCCGCAAAGTGGGACGGGGCAGCAATTTTTTGTGGATTGGAACACTAATGCCGGGGCAGCCAACCAGATATTTTTTGTCACCAATCCGCCAGTGCTGGCCTGGACCAATCTGACCTTTACGGTCACGGCCACGGGCACGAATACCACGCTGCTCTTTGGTGCCGCGAATCCGCCGGATGGTTTTGGGCTGGATGACGTGGTTTTAAAGGCCATTAGTTCACCGGGGCTGGCGAGCCAGCCCACCAATGTGACCGTATTGGCGGGCGGCACCGCCCAGTTTGCGGCGACCGTCACGGGCGCAGTGCCCCTGGTTTACCAATGGCGGAAAAATGATGTCAATCTGGCGAGCAATCCCCAAATCGCGGGAGTGAACACGCCGATACTCACACTGACGGGGGTTACGGTGGCCAGCGCGGGCAACTACTCATTGGTGGCAACCAATGCCTATGGGGCGGTGACCAGTAGTGAAGCGGCGCTCATGGTGTTGGATCCGCCGGTGATTGCCGCGCCACTTACCAACGAGACTATACAATGTGGCAGCGATCTCACCCTGGCGGTGAATGCCACGGGGGCCGCGCCCTTGGGTTATCAATGGAGTTTGAATGGCACGCCCGTGGCCGGGGCCACCAGCAGTAGTTTCGCCCTGCTAAATGTGCATCAACCCAACCCGTTGGTGTCGGTCACAGTGACCAATCAATACGGCAGCCTCACCAATGCCATTTACTTATATGTAATTGATACTTCGCCGCCGGTGATCGCCCTCAATGGACCGAATCCGCTTTATGTGGAATTGGGATCGGCTTACACGGAACCTGGCGCAACTGCCAGTGATGCTTGTGCCGGGGTGGTTCCGGTGGTGGTCTCAGGGACGGTCAATGCGAATGCTGTGGGAACGAATCTGCTCACGTACCTGGCCGATGACGGCAGTGGCAATACTAATAGCCTGGTGCGCCAGGTTATCGTGCGCGATACGACGCCCCCGACCATTACCTGGAGTTTCACCAATCTGGTGCTGGCCGCTGGCTCCAATTGCTCGGTGGCGTTGCCGGATGTGACCGGCACCAATTTCATCCTGGCCAATGATGTGTCCGGTGCGATAACCATCGGGCAAACTCCCACCAATAATACTTCGCTTGGTTTAGGAACGAATTGGGTGGTGCTTACCGTAACGGATGCCTCCGGCAATGCGGCTTATGTCACCAATAGCATAATCGTGAACGATGCGACCCCGCCCTGGTTTGCCCTGCAGCCGCAGGGCTTGACTAATTTTGCGGGAACCTCCGCCGGAATTAGTGCCGCCGCCGTGGCCTGCACACCGGTGACTTACCAATGGTATTTCAATAACAGCGCCTTGCCGGGCCAGACGAATTTTGCTTTGAACTTTTCTTCGATTAGTTCTGGTAACACGGGTAACTATTTCGTGACCGCCACGGCGGCGGGTGGTGCCACCACTAGTTCCGTCGTCTTTTTGAGCGTCGTATTAAATAGCGCGACCCTCGGGCTGGCCTCCTCCTTGAATCCTGCGGGTTACTTTTCCGATGTGGCCTTCGTCGCCCAAATCAGTCCGACCAATGCGACGGGCACTGTGCAATTGCTTGCGGGCACCAATGTATTTAGTCCGCAAACGGTGGGCGGTGGATTGCTTGTGACTAATGATCTTGCCACGCTGCCGCGCGGCACGAACCAGATCACAGCGATCTATTCGGGCGATGCCAATTATTTACCGGCCACCAACACCCTGTGGGAGATTGTCACCAATCACCCGCCGGTGGCCCAAACGGTGCAGTTTACCCGGACGGCAGACCAGCCGTTAGTCATCGCGGTGAACGATCTGGCTACGAACTGGGTGGATCTGGATGGCGACACCTTGTCATTAGTGGCAGTCAGTGTCAGCACCAACGGGGTGGTCTTGGCGGAAACTGGCGGAACCCTCACCTATTTTAACACCAACAATGTGGCTGATCAGCTTTATGGCACCATCGCTGATGGCTTTGGCGGTACTAATGTTCAATTGATCAACATTGTGGTCGCCGCGCCAACGAACTCCCTGCCCAACATCACCGGAATTGTGGCTAATTCGGATGGCAGCTTTAGTTTAACTCTGACGGGGGCACCGGGACTCACCTATGTCTTGGAAACCACTCCCGACTTGGGGGCGGCAACCGCGTGGCAACCGGTGGCCACCAATGTGGCCGGGTTAAACCCGGTGTGGAATTTTACGGATGTTCAGGCCACTAATCATTCCCAGCAATTTTACCGGCTGCGACTGCTGCAATAAGTTTGGTTTCGACCGGATAGTGGCATGACATGTGCTTTTAGTAAACTGTAGTGCGGCCAGTGGCCGTATGTAATTTGATTACAACCATTTGAAATGTGCCATAAAATACAGGGTGTTCAGTAAGTGGGCGATGATTCCACCTCACATTGTGGTGTTGAGTTTGGTGTCTCGAATTGCCCATGTGGGTGAAAAATTTACATTGACAGGCGTTGGCCTTGGCTTAATTAATATAACATCACATATCTGGACTGTGGCCACCTGGCCGGTAAAGAACAGGCATCGATATTTTTTTCATTGCCTTCCCTCCGGTCTGGAAACCTTGACGGCCGCCGGGCTTTGTTAGCCCGTGAAACATAACGGACCATACTATGCAACTGACAAATCCTCACGTAACCATGAAAATCCAACCCAAATTTGAACTGTCGGCGCCCCAGCGTCCCGCACGGAACCGCCCGTCGCAGGCGTCGCCCGGTTTCACCTTGATTGAACTGCTGGTGGTGATCGCCATCATTGCCATTCTGGCGGCCATGTTGTTGCCGGCCTTGGCCAATGCCAAGAAAAAGGCCCAGGGTATTCAATGTATGAATAATCACCGCCAACTGGCTTTGGCCTGGCGCATGTATTGTGATGACTCGAGTGATGTGGTGCCTTATGCCAGCACTTATTCGGCCGGTTCCCGTGGAACAGCCAACAGCGTGCTGATTGGCCAGGGGGCAACGCCGGCCGATGACTATGCCTGGCTGGGGATTCACATGGATGTCATGAGCGGCGGCAATCGCGCCAGTTGGGATCCCACGCTCGATATGCAAAAGAGGCCGCTGTGGAAGTACGCGCCCAACACTGGGATTTACAAATGCCCGTCCGACACCTCGCAAGCTTCGCTGAATCAAGTGGTGCATGACCGCATCCTGACCATGTCCATGAATTTGTATGTGGGTGGCTTTGCCCCGGCACCGGGAGCATCATCCCAGCTCGGCACAGATGGCGGCTGGACCTGGGCGGATAATTACAAGATTTTTCACAAGTCCTCGTCCATTTCCCCGCCTTCCGGGATCTTCATCTTTCTCGACATGCGGCAGGACACGGTCAACTGGAGCAATTTCATGAGTGACATGCATGGCAATAACCCTACCGATCCGAGTCAATATCAATGGGGCGATTTGCCGGGGTCTTATCACAATAAAGGTGGCGGTCTTTCGTTTTGCGATGGTCACGCGGAGCTCCATAAATGGCTGGATTCCCGCACCTGTCCGGCGCTGGCTCCCAACGGAACGGCTCTGAACACGAGCACGCTGGATGCGAAAGGCAGCCAGGACGTTGCGTGGATGCAGGACAAAGCCTCCCGTCTTAAGTAAATAATGCCGAGCTCGCTTTAACCACCCCTTCATTATGCCGTTGGTGGGTGCGCCTAATCAACCCAACTAAACTAGTTAAATTTTGCTTCCGGCTTGCCGTGTCAATCACACTGGCAGGCCGGGGCTAATAACAAAAATTTCCTGACTGGGACGCCAGATTAACAATCACGAACCGCAGGCAGGAACAGTCCAGTAGATTAAAGTAAAGTCAATTAACCCCGAAATATAACAATGGAGATTCAAGCCCAATGAAATTAAAACTAAACCACAACCTTCGGCTGGCCGGCAGCTTGATGGTGGCCTTGACCGCAACGGTATCCGCCAAAGCGGATTACACGTCCACGGTATTATCCCAAAATCCGGCTGCTTACTATCCTTTAAATGAATCGATAACCCCCTCGGTCTTTGGGGTCACCAATTCCGGTTCGCTGTCCACCGCCGCCAGCACCTACGCAAACCTGCCACCCCTCAACCAGCCTGGTCCTTTTGCCGGCAGTGTGTCGGTGGCGCTGGATGGTTCCTCGCAATATAT
>CAIZWI010000234.1 GCA_903936645.1 uncultured Verrucomicrobia subdivision 3 bacterium | reverse complement strand
AGTCACTGACTGCACGCCGTAGGCACCGAAATTGATGGTACCCAACTGGCCGCTGCCATTGACCACCACTAACGAGCCATTGGTTCCCAAGGTGTTGCCGTAGATGCCGGCGATGTAGGTGTTGGTCTGCGCTCCCGGCGTGCCGAGGTGGATGGTGCTGTTTTCACCTGCCACGCCGAGGTGGCCGATGTCGATGTTATAACTCTCGTTCCTTGAATAGGCGTAACCAGCATTGTAACCAAGGGCGATGTTGCCATTGCCCCCGCCGCCGCCATTGAACCCAAGTTGGTAGAGGGCCTGATTGCCGACCGCCGTATTATTTTGGCCCAGGGCATTCCAATAAAGGACACTGGCACCGTCCCCGGTGTTGCCGGCCCCGGTGGTGTTTAACGCCAGGGCACCGAAGCCCTCGGCCGTGTTATTATAGCCGCTGGAGTTTAAATAAAGCGCTGAATACCCGTTGGCGGTATTCTGCACCCCGATGGTGTTGGCGGAAAGCGCCTGGTCTCCCGCGGCGGTGTTGTATTGGCCGGAGGTATTGGCGGCCAGCGCCAGGAAACCGTTGGCGGTGTTGGCAATGCCCCGGGTGTTGCTGGCCAGCGCCCCGTAGCCACTGGCGGTATTTTGCTGGCCATTCGTGTTGGCCTGGAGCGCATGATAACCGACGGCGGTGTTGAAGCCGCCGGTGTCGCCCGAGGAAAGAGTGCTATCGCCCAGCCCCACATCACGCATTCCGGCCGCCGCGCCCTGGCCGGCAGCCAGACCAGCAAAAAATCCGCCGGTCTGGGTCAGCAAGGTGTTGGTGCCAGCATAAATCGTTGCGGTACTGGGCAGGTAGAGGGGGCCGCCCAAGGTGATGCTGCCGGCGGCGAAGTTGCCATTGCCATCGCGTTTAACAATGGTGCTGCCGGTGTTGGTACTGGTCGCGGTGTCGCCCAGGGTAATCGCGCCGGCGGCATTGGTGACGGTAATGTCGGCATTACCTGTCACGGAGGTGATCCCGGTGCCGGTGGTGCTCAAGGTGATCGTGCCGCCCAAGGCCACGGTGCCGCCGCCAGCGAGACCGGAACCGGTGTTGATGGTGATGGCTCCGTTGCCGGGAAGTTGGGCGGAGTTGAGGCCGGTCAGGCCACTGCCGTTGCCAGTGAAAGTGCCATTGAAGGTGTTACTGGCGTCATTGAAGTTTAAGGCATTGTTGTAGGTGCCGGATATGGCCGCCGAAGGGACGGTGCCACTGGTCAACTGGGCGGCATTCAGACCCGTCAGGCCGGCACCATTGCCAGCGAAAGTGCCGGTGAAGTTGTTGCTGGTGTTATTGAGGGTCAAGGTATTGGGGTAAATGCCGGCTATTGAGTTGGAGGGCACAATGCCGGTCAGCGAAATCTGCGGATTGAGTCCGCCAGAGGAGGTGAGCGGCGCGACGGCAGTCACTGACTGCACGCCGTAGGCACCGAAATTGATGGTACCCAACTGGCCGCTGCCATTGACCACCACTAACGAGCCATTGGTTCCCAAGGT
>CAIZWI010000233.1 GCA_903936645.1 uncultured Verrucomicrobia subdivision 3 bacterium | reverse complement strand
GGTGCCACGCTCGCACCGGGGATCTTTTCCCCGGGCCTGACCATCAACAGCAACCTGACTTTGTCCGGCAACCTGTTCCTTTCCATCAATAAGTCCCTCACTCCATCCAACACCCTGATTTCGGTGGCGGGCAGTCTCATCAATATTGGGACCGGCACCCTGACCCTCACCAATTCCGGGCCGGTGTTCGCCTGGGGTGACACCTTCAAACTCTTCAACCAGCCGCTGGTGGGTGGCGGCAGCCTGACGGTTGTGCCCGCTCCGGGTGCTGGCCTGACTTGGGCCAACCGCCTGGAGTTGGATGGTTCCATTGCGGTGGTGCCGGCGGTAAACCTGGTGCCCCCCGCGCTGGGATATTCCATTGCCAATGGACGTTTGAACCTGTTCTGGCCCGGCGACCATCTCGGCTGGCGCCTGCTGGTCCAAACCAACCACCTCGACTTGGGCCTGAGCGGCAACCCTTCCGACTGGGATACGGTCGCCGGCACCACCCTGGTCACAGCCACCAACCTCCCCCTGGGCACCGCTAACTTGAATGCCTATTACCGCTTGATCTACCCCTGAATCCACGGGCCCACTGGTCGCGCACGGAGATGATCCGTCATCAAGGGGAAAGCCGGTCCAATTTCCAAGTGCCATCGGATTGGTGGGCATAACGAAACCGGTCATGCAACCTGCCGGCACGCCCCTGCCAAAATTCCAGTCGTTCGGGTTTCAAAATAAAACCGCCCCAATTGGGGGGCAGGGGGACCGCTCCGGGAAAGCGCGCGGCGGTCTCCTGCCACTTTTGCTCCAGGGCTGCCCGGTCCGGCACGATTTGGCTTTGGTTGGAGGCCCAGGCCCCCAGCTGGCTGTCCCGGGGACGGCTGCGGAAATACGCCTCGGATTCCGCCACCGGCAATTTGCTCGCCGTGCCTGCCACACAGACCTGCCGCTCCAAATCCGGCCAGTAAAAGGTCAGCGCCGCATGGGGGTTTTCCGCCAGTTCCCGGCCTTTGCGGCTGTCGTAATTGGTAAAAAAAATGAAGCCGCGATCATCCACGCCTTTGAGCAGCACATTCCGGGTGGAGGGTTCGCCCTGGCCGCTGACGGTGGCGAGCACCATGGCATTTACATCGGTCGGAGGTCGACCGATGATGGCCTGCCACAATTTGTAAGCGGCAATGCTGATGCGGCGCCAGCGACCGCCCACCCCGGCGGCGGTGGCAAACCACAGTTCAAACTGCCGGATGGGATTGGCAACCAGATCCGGATGGTCCAGTTGACCCCGCCGGTAATTTTCCCGCAAGTCGGCCAGGTTCATGGTTGGCCGGTCACATGTTGCGGAACACCGTCAACCCCAGCGCGACCAGTCCCAGGCCAGCCACCAGGCGCACGCCACTGACCAGCCGCAAGCGCTGCTCGGTGGCCGTCAGCCAGTCCAGCCAGTCGCGCAGCCGCCACGGGTTCACCGTCAGCCACATGCCCGCAATGACGTAGACATAGGCCAGGGCTTGGATAATCAGCACGTAAGGAGATTCCCCCAAATGCGGCCGGCCCGTATCCACCATTAATTTGCCCAGGAGCATGAGCAAAATCGCCAGTCCGCGCACGGCCAAAAAGTCTTGGACGAAAATACAGGCCAGCACCCCCACGGCGCCAAACCCCAGCATCATGATGTTTTTATAAGCGGAAAAATCGGCAATCGGCTCGTAATTCACAATGTACAGAAACCAGGCCGTGCCCAGCAGCATCAAGACCCAGCCCGCAGGCTGGGAGCGCGGAAACTGGCGTGCCAGTGTGGAGCATTTCCCCGGCTTTAGCAGTCCGTAAATATTGGCCAAACTCACGCCCAAACCCAGGCAAATGGCCAGCAGAGACAATTTCATCATAAAATTTAACCATAAATTGACCCAAAAGGACACGAAAAATTCAAAATGATGTTTCGTTTGGTTTCCGTCCGTTTTTTGCTTAAATGACCGGATGGATACTGCCACCTTACCCCCTTTGTTGCCGGGCACCCTTTATCTCGTTGCCACCCCGATCGGCAATTTGGAAGACATCACCCTGCGGGCCCTGCGGGTGCTGCGCGAGTGCGATGTGGTGGCGGCCGAGGATACCCGCCGCTCCGGGCAGTTGCTCAAGCATTTTGGCATCTCCCGGCCGCTCCTGAGTTATTTCCAGTTCAATGAAGCCCGGCGCAGCGAGGAAATCATTGAGCGCCTCCGGCACGGGGCGAAGGTGGCGCTGGTGACCGATGCCGGCAGCCCCGGCATCAGCGATCCCGGCGAGCGCGTGGTTAAGGCCGCCATCGCGGCGGGACTCCGGGTGGAGTCGGTGGTGGGGCCGTGTGCGCTGGTGGGGGCGCTCACCGCCAGCGGACTGCCCACGGATGAATTTCATTTTGTGGGTTTTCTCCCTCATAAATCCGGCCAGCGCCGCAACCGGCTCACGGCGTTGCAAGCTGTTCCCGGCACGCTCGTGTTTTATGAGTCCCCCTACCGTATCGAAAAATTATTGGGCGAACTGGCCGAGATTTATCCCGCACGCGCTGTGGTCCTGGCCCGGGAGCTGACTAAAAAGTTCGAGGAATTCCTGCGGGGAAAACCGGCGGAGTTGCTGGCCCTCAGCGCCAAACGTTCGCTCAAAGGCGAATTTGTGGTGATGGTGGCCGGAGCCGATGCCGCGGACCGGCCGCGCGGCGGGATGCCGGTGCCCGCAGCGGCGGTGGCGGCGGACGATGATCCGGAATCAGCGACCGGCGCTTAATCCCATCCCTCGCCAGCCATCCCGCTTGCCCCGGCAATTCTAATAATGGTTTGTTTTTGGCAAGGGATGCCGACCATATTTTATTTGCCTTCACTCCGCAAAGTATTACGATTGCTTTGATATTTGTTACGACTGGAAGCGATGGATCGCAGACCGGATGGTCGATGAGTAATGGCCCTTTAGCTGGCGCTGGTGTGAGCTGTTTCCTGCCGCGGAACTTGTCCGGTTGGCGGGGACGGACGGCTGCCTTGTTGGCCTTGCTGCTGGTGGTCAATGCCGGAGCCTGGCTTTGGGCGCTGTTGGCCTTTCACCATTATCCGGTGTTGTTGGGCACCGCACTCCTGGCCTATACCTTTGGCATTCGTCATGCCGTGGATGCTGACCATATTGCGGCCATCGATAATGTGACCCGCAAGTTGATGCAACAAGGGCAGCGTCCCCTGGGCGTGGGGTTCTTTTTTTCCCTGGGACATTCCACGATTGTTTTTGCCCTTTCCGTGGCAATTGCCCTGACCTCGGTGGCCTTGCAGGCGCATTTTCGGGCGTTTCAATCCTTGGGCGGCCTGGTTGGCACCACCGTTTCCGCTCTGTTTCTGCTCATCCTGGCCACGGCAAATATTTTTGTGCTGATTTCGGTCTGGCAAACGTTTCAACATGTCCGGCGGGGCGGGGAATATGTGGACGAGGATCTTAATTTGCTCCTGGCCCGGCGCGGTTTTTTTGGCCGGATTTTTCGCGGTTTGTTCCGCCTGGTCGGGCGCAGTTGGCACATGTATCCGGTGGGGCTGCTCTTTGGTCTCGGTTTTGACACCGCCACGGAAGTGGGATTACTGGGCATCTCCGCCACGCAGGCCACGCGTGGCCTCCCCATCTGGTCCATCCTCGTGTTTCCCACCTTGTTCGCGGCCGGCATGGCCTTGATTGACACCACCGACAGCATCCTGATGCTCCGCGCCTACGGTTGGGCCTTCGTAAAGCCCATCCGCAAGCTCTACTATAATATGACCATTACCCTGGTCTCCATTGTGGTGGCCCTGCTCATCGGTGGGATCGAAGTCTTGGGACTCATTGGCGGCCAGTTGAACTTGCACGGGCTTATTTGGGACGCCATTGCCTCACTGAATGGTCATTTTGGCCTGATCGGTTTTGTCATTATTGGCGTGTTTGCCCTGAGTTGGGGCGTTTCGCTCCTCATCTATCGCCTGAAAGGTTACGACACGATTGAAGTGAGTGCTTCCACACCGGTGGCGGCTGGCGGTTTTCCACCCGGGGCCCGGCTCAAACCGGAATAGACCGGTTGCTTGTACCGGACCGGCGGTCCTAAATTAAATCGTTAAACGAGCCGGAACGACACCGGAATTGCGCCGGAATTGAACCGGGACGGCGGGCTGATTGGTTCAGGCCCCGTGCCCCAAATCGTTACGCCGCTGCCATAGTTCGCCAGGCTTTAGAATGCCGACTGGTGTGATGATACCCGTGATCAATTCCGGCGGGGTGACATCAAACCCCGGGTTGCGCGCGCCACTGGTGGGGTTGGCCACGCGGATATATTCCCGCTTTTTGGCTTTGGTCACTCCCCAGGCACCGAGCACTTCGGCTTCCTCACGCTCTTCAATCGGAATGTCCAGGCCCCGTTTCAGGTTCCAATCAATCGTGGAGAGCGGGATGGCCACGTAAAAGGGGATTTTGTGGCGGTGTGCGAGCACGGCCTTGGTATAAGTGCCAATTTTATTGGCCACTTCGCCCGTCCGGCCGAGCACGCGGTCGCTCCCCACGATCACCAGGTCGATTTCCCCCCGCTGCATAAGGTGCCCGGCGGCGTTGTCCGCAATGATCTGGTGCGAAATTTTTTGCTGGGCCAGTTCCCAGGCGGTCAGCGTGGCGCCTTGCGAACGTGGGCGGGTTTCATCGCAAAAGACATGGAATTTTTTACCCTGGGCCTGCGCGGCGTACAGGGGGGCCGTGGCCGACCCAATATCCACAAACGCCAGCCAGCCAGCGTTGCAATGGGTCAGCACCTTGAGGCCATTGCGAATGAGCCTGGCCCCATGCTCGCCAATGGCCCGGCAATGCTCCACATCGCTGTTGGCAAATTCCTCCGCCGCCGCCAGGGCCAAAACCTGTTGCTCGCCCACGCTGGTGCCCAGGCGCATCACGGCCCGCACATCGTTCATGGCGTTCACCGGGTCCACTGCCGTTGGCCGGGCGTCCTTGAGGGTTTGATAAACTTTTTCGACGTGCTTCGTGAATTTGGCCAGGCCGGTTCCGCGAAAGGCCAGGGCGCCTTGGGCCAGCCCATACGCTGCGGTGGCGCCAATGGCCCCAGCGCCCCGCACCACCATCGTGGTAATGGCCGCCGCGGTTTCCCGATAGTCCTGGGTGCCCACCACCTTAAACTCATGCGGCAGCAGGCGCTGTTCGATTAGCAAAACGGAATTGGATATGCGGTCGAACGACACCGTTCGATAAGCTTGGACGCGTCCGCCCTGTATCACATTCATGGTTTGCTTTCCAATACGGTTCGCGGGCGGATTAACGGTCGCTCACCTTTAACGTGCGAATCTTGGCCTTGATATCTTCATAGCCGGGTTGCTTGCGCAATTTCTTCAAATCCGGGTCCCGGGCCAGCCAGGCAAAATCCCGGTAGCCCAAGTCCATGGCCCGGTCCAGCGCCTGCAGCGCCCGGTCAAATTGGTCCGTGAGCGAATAACTGCACGCCAGGTTGTAGAAAACGAGTGAACTGGTGGGCTCCAGCTCAGCCAGCCGCTCGTCCACTTTCAAACCCTCTTGGAACAGCCCGCGCTGCGTGTAATGATCGCCCAGCAACTGCAGGGCATCCACGTAATCAGGGTCGCGCCGCACGATGCCGGCGAGAAAGTTGATCTTGGTGTCCAAGTCGCGCTCATTGGCACGTTTTGTCTTTTTTCGGGGATTGCTCTTGGCCGTCATAAGGCTGGGGTAGTTTTTCCCACCCAGCCCTCCAAGTCAAGCGGCGATGCGCCGGCCCATTGACGGGCGCTGGCTCTGTTTGACAAAGTCCCCCGACTGCCATATACTCATCAGTAGAGTGGTTGTGCGTGCGCGATGAACCCGTTGCGGTAACGGGGCATACCCCATTTCTCGGCTGTGTTCTTTGGCATCTAAAAGGGGAGCTTGGAAAATTAGGAATGCGCGGATCCTATCCCGTCTCCTGCACCGTGGTCCGAGTAGTTCTGAGTAGGTCCGAGTCAAAAAATAAAAAACGCCGCCCGCCCAACCGCCCTTACCGACCAAGTCCCAGTTACCCAAAACCTGGAGCCCAGCGCCGATCTTTCGGTCAATCGTGCCTAATCGTGCCTAATCGTGCCTTTGCCAGGTTTTGTCGAAGCACTGGGTACACCTGCAGGGCCTGCGCTCCCGCTCGGCCGGTGCCCGCACTCAACCGGCATCCTTAAGCCGCCTGACCC
>CAIZWI010000232.1 GCA_903936645.1 uncultured Verrucomicrobia subdivision 3 bacterium | reverse complement strand
GGCTGTTGAAAAATCGCCGCGCGTGGCATCGTCTTCGGTATCAGTTTCGTGAAATCCAAAGTATCCGCCATGCCGGCTGAATTCGTTGTCGCTCCGGCAAGCGAAACCTGCAGCAGGTGCGTCAGAAAAATAAATAGGAAGAACCAGGGCTTGTTCATGGCTTCGTTTTGATCCTGGAATGCACGCGACCAGGCCAGCCGGGTGTCCTGCTCAAGGGCAGATGTAAACCCAAACGGTTCCTGCCCGCTCATCCAGAAATACCGTTGCCCCCTTATTGGTTGCCGCGGAAAGCGTAACCGCTGACTAGGAATGCCGAATCGGGGTCGGAAGCCGGTGGCGGATTATTGTACTTGGAGATGTTCATGCTGGCACCATAAGCAATCGTCAAGCTGGAAAGCCAGCGGCGGGAAGTGGCATGGCCATCCGCCCAACTGAAGGTGCTGGAAGTCCCATGAAAGGCCGCTGGCGCGTCCAAAATGGTGGTGCCCGCCCAGTTGTTGGCCGCCGAGCCACTAACGTTCATCACCCAGGTGCCTTCATTTTGTCCGCGCGGATCGTTTTCCTCAATGAACACGAACTTGTCGGTAGGGTGGAGCACATCGGAAATTTTGGTCAGGATATCTGCCTTGGAGGGGGCGTTGCCCCAGGACTGGCCGTTGAGCCCTGTGGCCCCCGAATACGAGCAAAAGGCATAATTGGCGCTGCTCAATTGTTTACGCGTGTCTCCCGGACAATTCACCACATCGGGATTTTTCAAATAAACCCCAAAGGCTCCTTGGATCACGCACTGCTCCGTCAGCAACTTGGTGTAACTTTGGGCATCCAAAGTGCCTTGCGGCGGCACCTTGGGCAGGTTGTTGGGTTCCTGGCTGGAGGCGTACTGGAAGCGCCAGGGCACCTGGTTTAGACCACTGGTGTACGTCGGGTCGGAATTGGTCATGTTGTTCATGTTGACCAGGTAATCCTTGTTATCGTTGCTGTACATGGTCCACGCCAGGCCCATTTGCTTTTGATTACTGAGACAGGCCGCCGAGGCGGCTTTCTGCTTCGCCTTGGCCAGGGCGGGCAGCAGCATGGCGGCCAGAATGGCGATGATGGCTATCACCACCAGCAATTCAATCAGGGTAAAACCCTTCAACAGCGGCGCAAACCGCCGGCATCTTGGGAGCGGCCGAAACTTTTTAAAACACATGGTAAAATTGGATTGTTCCAAAATATAACTGGATTCCTGCGGGGGCGGCTACTGATTTTTGCGCATCAATTTTGAGAATTTGCGACAAAATGACAAGCCCCCCTGGGATTGGTTTGCGGGCAGAAATCATGAGAAGTTAGCCCCGGTACCGCCCTGCCCTGCCGTGGGCGTTTGCCCGAAAAAATGTTGCTAAAACGTTGCCCCGACACTCCTGGGCAGGTTTGCGTGGAATTTGCCCATTAAATCTGATGGCCCGGCTTTGCTTGTCCAAGGCGGCACAGCACCAAGCGACCGGATTGTCAAAGCCCTGGCCACGTGCCCTGCCGCTGAGCACTGATTTTTTAAACCGGGGAATTGAGCCTTTAGGCAATTGGTGCCGGTGGTGGGACTCGAACCCACACGACTTTTTATGGTCCCAGGATTTTAAGTCCTGTGCGTCTGCCATTTCGCCACACCGGCCGCCATTGGCAACCAACAACTGCGGCAGCGTTTGCCCTGTCACTTTGACGCTGCCCTGGTGGTTGCCAGGGAACATGCTCAGGCAAGCCCAAGCATTAGTCTCTTAAAAATACCAGAAAGCCTTTGATTCACGCAAGCGCCGCGTCCGGGGAATGTGGCAAACTTTCGCCAAGCTCCCCGCGCGGCTGGTTTGGGCCGCCAATCCTCCCGCTGGGGAACCTTGAAGGAAGCAGCCGGAGGCGCCAGAGTCTGAGCGCTAAGGTTTGGCCCGAGCATGGGAACCCCGGCGGCCAGGAACCGGTCATCGAGCGTCCAGCTGAACGGCTCTTGCCCCCAAGTATCCCCGGCTTTGAAGAAATTATTATCGCCAGTAGTGCGAACCATGCAGGCATAAGTGCACCATCAATCAATTCCCAACGAGCCATTGTCCCAGCGGTTCCAGCAGGAAGGGGCTTCGTCACCCTGCCATTTTCGCTCATCGAATGGAACACCCGGCTTGTCGGCCCCGTGAGCCCAGCCAGAAGTTTGGGTTTGTTGCAACCCGACCCACCGCCAGTGCTTCAATCATTTCAGCGAATCCGCACGGGTGAAAAGCTTCAGGGATTTTTCGAAAGCCCGTAGTAATTACGCCGGTTCGATTCCGGAGCGCAAGGGGTGATTTCGCATGACGGTAACGGCTGGCCCACAAAGAGCAGCGCCTCATCATTTTTCTTGAGGTCGAGTTCGTAGGTGCCATCGGCCAGCGGTTTCATCGGCACAGTGGCGCGCACCACCCCTTCCAGGCCCGGCCGGATGCGGCAAGGTTCGCTGGCGAGGCTTTTCACCCGCACCCACTGGGTTTTGCCATTGTGCCTGGCAGCACTGACCAGAAATGCTCCCTGCGCGCGCAGGTTCTCAAAAACCGCGTCCTTCCATTTGGCCGGCACGGCTGGAAATACCCGGATACGATCCCCCCAACTGCTTAACAACATATCGTTAACCGACGCCGCTGCGGCAAGCGGCGTTTCGATGCACGGGCCACCACCTTCCACGTACAGCGTGTTGGGGGGAATCTTGCTATCCAGCAATTTGTTCAGGTAGCCGGCGGCGGCATCGCCTTCACCCAGCAAAGCCGAGATCGAAGCCGCTCCCGTAAAGGAGTAGCCGGCCAGTGCCTCCGGCATTGCCATCCAGTGCTTGAGTGATTTCACCACCAGCTCACGGTTCGCCGGCTGTTCGGGAGTCATGATGTAGAGCGGGTAAATCATCAGTAAATGCGAAAAGTGCCGGTGCGATTTTGCGAATGGCACGGCCGCGGAAATCATCAATCCGTTTTCGTTCTGCGGGTAGGGCGTCAGGTGGTCTAATGTATCCCGCCACTGCGCGATTTGAGGGTCCGCCAGCTGGAGCCGCGCGCACGCCTCCAATAGGGTTTGGCAACCCCAGCGCAGCAACGCCAGGTCAATATTGCAGTCGGCATTGGTCCCTGGCTGGTCAGGATACTCGGGACTAAAACCTCTGGCGATGTGCAAAGTGCCATCCGGATCGGTCCGCAGCTGGTGGAGGTAGTAGTTCACGGCCCGTTTGAGCATCGGGAAAACTCCTTCCCGCAGCCTCCGGTCATCCATCTCATAGCGATATTGGAGCCAGTAATTGTGCATGACCCAGGGCAGGTTGCAGAGTTCGTTACCGACCTCCCCCACACAGTCATAACCCGTCGCCCGCGCCACGGCGGCCGAGTCGTTCCGGAATTTGCCCGCGTTGCCGGCCAATGCCGGTGCGCCCTGGTCAATCAATTGACAAAGTGATTCGCCCAATTCAAGGCGGTTGCCCGTCAATTGTGGCCAGTAGGCCAGCTGGATGTTTAAGTTCCACCAAATCCGCGGCCATGATGTGGCGCGAAACCATGGTCCCATCAAATCCATCGCCGGACGCCCCGGACGCGTCGCGCTCGCCATCTTGTAAAACTGAATGTAGTAAAAGCTTTCCAGACGAGTATCGGGAATCGAAACAAAACTCTCCGGCCAGAATCGATGCCACCATTCGCGGTGGGATCTTTCGAGCGAGACCAGGCCGGTTCGCGCAGCCATTTCGACCGCGCCAACGGCCTCCGCCAGCGCCGCCGCTTGCGCCGGGGCATAACCAACGCTGGCATAAACCACCATTCGGTCCGGTCCGATCACTTCCTGCTTCCATGCTGTGGCGTGGCCACCAGCGGGTTTTAAAGGTTGAAAACTGGTTTGGATTTCCTCCGTCTGGCCGGTGATCGGCGGGGCATTGGTGTCGTCCGCTCCCAGCGGTTCTTTGCGGTAGCGTTTGCGCGGATTGCTGGCCAAACCCGCATCCCACCGCCAGGTGACACGCTCCGCTCCAACAACCCTGGTTTCAAACACATTCACCATTTGATCACTGTGCGTAAAGGTGCGGAAGTGAATCTCACCTTTGTCCGTTTTCAGCGTGCCAACCACCTCGGCATTCCACAGGTCCAGCCGCATTTCCCCGGAGAGCATTTTTCCGGACGGAATCAACACCAGGTCGCCAATGGGAATACGCAAGGTATTGAAAGCCACATCCGAACGGCCCATCTGCCATTTAAGTTCCTGGCCGTTAGTCGTGAAAACCATGCTCCCCAGCAGTCCGTTGCCCGCGTAGGCCGCTGACTCAAACCGGTCGGGCAATCGCTTCCACACCAAATCATGCCGCGCCAGAAAGCCCGGCCAGTCAATGCCGCCCTGGGTGGTGCCGCTCGCTTCCGTGGCGGAAAGTCCGGTCAATCCCAGCAAGCACAACAATCCGAGGCAAAAAATTGTGTTAACCCTCAAAATTCCAGAAAACTTTGATCTCATAAATGTAATTCTCGGATTGTGCGGTCGTCCAGCATGGTTGTCGAATCTGATTTGCCGGGTTCAAAGTTCACGACCTCGGCGCCTGATTCTGGTGTATGATTGGATTTAGCCAGTTCTATTTGGCCCGCTGCTTGCCGCCGAAATTCGCGCAGGAATTGATCCAGACCGCCGCTCCTGCCCATCCGGGCACCGGGTGTTTTGCAATCAAGAATGTCCCCCATCAACGGCTCGACCAGCAGGCCTGGCAACGTTGGTCCACCAGCCATGGCACCGCGCCAGGCGAACGCCACGATCCCACCGCCAGCCAAGCCTCGATTGTTGTTGCCCGCTGTTGAACCTGGTCAAATACAATTGCGGCAAATCGAGCACTCGCGGATGTCACGGCAGGTTCCTTACCCCCTGGGTCCTCCGCCGGGATGACGGAATTAAATATTCTGGGCGACCAGCGTGACCAACCGCTGGGATGCCACCGGCCACTGGCCCCCCTCAATGCTTGCCCGGCTGGCGGGTCTGCTCGAGGGCGCTGGATAGTTTATGCCTGCGCTCGCGCTCGGTTGCGTTCAGATTGTTCGTTTCTCCCAAGTCCTGCTCCAGGTCGTAGAGTTCCCCGCCGCGTGAATAGGTTCGGTTTGCCCGGGAATCCGGCTCGATGAATTTCCATAGCCCCTCCCGCAACGCCAGCATCCGGGCACCATCGTGTTCCACCAGTTGGTCGCGGGCCGTACGACTGCTGCCGAGCAGAGCCGGCAGGACGTTCACACTGTCCGGCGCGTCCCCCGTTGGGATGGCCTGCCCGGTCAGCGCGGCAAACGAGGCCGGCAAATCCACCAGGCTCACCAGCGCCGCCGACACGCCGGGCGTTACCCGCCCCGGCCAGGCCAGGATAAACGGCACGCGGGTGCCCCCCTCATAGACCGAGTATTTGCCACCCCGCAAAGGACCGGCTGGTGTGTGGCCGTTTAAATCCGCCACCGAGCGGTCATCATAGCCATCATCCAGCACCGGGCCATTGTCGCTGGTCACAATCACGATGGTATTGGATGCCAGTTTGATCTGGTCCAGCGTCGCCAGAATTTGACCAACCGACCAATCAAACTCGACAATAACATCGCCGCGCACCCCGCAACCGCTCTTGCCCACAAAGCGTGGGTTGGGCACCCGCGGCACATGCGGATCATGCGTGGCAAACTCCAGAAAGAATGGGCGCCGCGAGTCTTGGGCGATGAAGTCCACGGCCTTTTTCGTTAGCACGTCCGCCTTGTCCTCGTCCTTCCACCGGGCGGCATGTCCGCCGGTCATGAATCCTATGCGGCTGATGCCGTCAATAATCGTGCCGTCGTGGCCCAGACTCAGGCCCAGGCGGAGCAATTCCGGATGCGCATGCCCCGTGGGCTCATCCCCCATCGGCCGGTCATAACTAACCTGAATCGGATCCTGGGGATCAAGCCCGGCCACCCGGTGATTTTCAACATAAACACAAGGCACCCGGTCCCCCGTGGCCGGTTGAATGAACGCGTAATCAAAACCCACTTCGAGGGGCCCCGGCTTGATTTCCCCATTCCAATCCGGTCCACCCGCCCCGCCCAAACCCAAATGCCACTTGCCCACAATGCCAGTGCGGTACCCTGCCCCTTTTAAAATCGAGGGCAGCGTGGCGTGCCGCGGATCAATGATCAGCGCCGCGTTGCCCGGCAAAACCCCGGTGCCATTTTTACGCCACGGATACTGGCCGGTGAGCAGGGCATAACGCGAGGGCGAGCAGGTGGCCGAAGTGGCGTGCGCATCCGTGAAACGCAGCCCGGTCCGGCCCAGCCGGTCAATGTTCGGGGTGGGAATTTTGGTGGCCCCGTAACAACCGGTGTCGCCAAAGCCCAGATCATCGGCTACAATGAGAACGATATTGGGGGTCGCCACCGGTGTGGTCCCACTGGCGCGGGATAATGTGGGTAAAACCGCCAGGGCTAATACCGCCAGCCAGGCGGCTGCTTTAGCATGGGTTGTTAGGGGGGAAGCAGGCATGATGATTCACTGACCGGACGGCCGGGGCACGGGTAGTTGCGCGCCAACCTGTTGGAGCCAGGTGTCGAGCCGCGCGGCCAATTCCCGCCGTTTTTCGGGTTGGACCGCTGCCAGGTTGTGTTGCTCGGACAAATCGGTCCGCAAATTGTAAAGTTCCTCGGCACCCGTTTCATAAAAGCGAATTAATTTCCAATCCCCCACGCGCGCCACGCTGTATGGGGATACCTTGCCGCCATTCCAATAGTGGGGATAATGCCAAAACAACTCGCCGTGCGGCGGGGTCGTTTCACCCCGCAAAAGGGGCACGAAGCTCACCCCATCCAGGGCCGTGCGGCTGGCCGCAGGATCCGCCCCAGCCAGTTCCATTAGAGTCGGGAAAAAATCCATGGTGATCACCGGTGTGTCACAAACGCTACCCGCCCGCGTGACCCCGGGCATTTTAACGATCAATGGCACCCGGAGACCACCTTCATAAGCGGAGCCTTTGCCGTTGCGGAGGGGCGTGTTGGCGGTGGCCGGCGGTTTGCCGAAATGGACCGCCCCACCATTGTCCGAGGTGAAGACGATGAGTGTCCGCTCCGCCAAATGCAGCTCGGTCAGCGTCTTGACGATGCGCCCCACACTCTCATCCACACTGCGCAACATGGCGGAATAGACCGCATTGCTCTGCCCATCAGCGCCCGGCCGGTCAGCGGCGGCATCAATCAACCCCGGTTTGCCCTGCAAAGGGGCGTGAACCGCATAGTGGCAAAAGTTCAGGTAAAACGGACGGTCCCGGTTCGCCTCAATGAATTGAATTGCTTCGTCCGTAAGCCGGTCGGTGAGATATTCGCCGGGCTGACCTCCGTGTTCCGCCAGCCCCGGAACGCGATTGGGGGTTTTGAGCCGGCCATAAGGCCAGAAATAAGCCCCCGGGTGCCCCGTGTCCCCCCCGGCAATATTGGTGTCGAACCCCTGGTGTTCCGGCAGGTATTCGCCGGCGCCCAGATGCCACTTGCCAATATGGCCAGTGGCATAACCCAAGCGTTTTAACGCCGTGGCCAGCGTGGTTTCCGTGGTCGGCAAATGCTCCTGCCAGTCCGGCACCCGGAACCGGCTCCCGGGGGGAGCGCCTTCCCCGGGAATATAATCCGTGATATGCAAGCGCGCAGGATACTTGCCCGTCATCAGCGCCGCCCGTGAAGGGGAGCAAACGGCACAGGCCGCATACGCTTGCGTGAATCGGGTGCCGCTGGCGGCCAGCGCATCAATCTGCGGCGTCTGGTAATATTTACTGCCGAAACAGCCGCCGTCTTTCCAGCCCATGTCATCGATCAAAATGAAAACAATGTTGGGTCGCGCGGGCATCGCGTAAGCGGGAGCAGCGAGCATGAGCAGTGCGGACAGCAGCCACCACCAAGCCAGGTGATCGACTGGCTGGCCGCTTGCCCGGCGAGGATGACAACGGTGCTTTTTCATTTTCCCAAAAGTCCGGCCAAACCGGCGGCGTCAATCGCCTGCCTGGATCAGAACGGGACTTGCTCAAATAAAGTGTTTTCCCACCGGGGGTCAATGGAAATTATTGCGCTTCACTACAACAGTGGTTTGGGAGGCCCATGCACCTCACCAGGATATCCCGCGCCAACGCGGCATTCTTACCGCTCAGAATCATGGGGCCGCGGAGTGTCCGGCCCAAAGTGCCGGCCGCTGTTCATTGCGGGATTAACTTGATCGTATAAGTGACCGGCGCCTAGGCCGCCCGCACGACCGCTACCAGCGCATCATGCTGCTTCTCCAAGTCGGCGAAAACCTTGTCGGTATGGGTGGCGATTTGCGCCATCGTTATCTTGTCGCCGGGCACCCGGAACAGCGTTTTCACCTCCCGGGTCGCGAAATCTTGCTTGGCCGCAACCGCGGCATCAATCAGCGCAAAACGGGTGGCGAAGGAATTCAAATGGTTAAACGCATTGTTATGAATAACTTGCTCATTCGGCCCCTGGCTGTCGAGCTCGCGCAGTACCAAAAATAAACCACCCCAGGAATGCCTTTGGCCGGGATTTCCTTGAGTCCGCACCTCATTCTGCGCAGGGTGCCGGGTGCTGGCTTCGTTTGACAAAATCTGCCCTTCAGCTTATACTCATCACGCGTGTGCCATTAGCCATGGGCGATATTACGCCCGTTCCGCGCCCACAGGTCAGCCATGGCGCATTCGTCAGCAGCCAGTTCTTTGACATCCCAAAACAAAAATCCGGAAAATGCGCCCCCAGGCGAATCCGGCTAAACCCGGTTAAAAAAACAAACCCGGCCGCCCGGTGGGGCCTGCTACAAACACCTGTGGCCTCCCCCCCGGTGCCGTTACCGGAGCTGCAAGCTAGCGCCCCAGGCCAGGGCGTCGGTAGGTAAATCGTGCCTTATCGTGCCTTTGCCAAGTTTCGCCCATGCAACCCAATCAGCCCCCCGGCGAATCCGGCTTAAAAAATCCAACCCGCTAGCCCATTGGCCCCCCCCTGCCCTGACGGTGGTATTAAAATCCAGGTGAATCGCACCTAATCGTGCCTTTGCC
>CAIZWI010000231.1 GCA_903936645.1 uncultured Verrucomicrobia subdivision 3 bacterium | reverse complement strand
CCAGTGTCAGGGGCAACCGCCAGGGGGATTGCGCGATGCGTGCCACCATCGCCCGGGGGCGGCGAAATTACTCAAGCAAGCGGAGTCCGCCCGGGCGGTGTTGCGGGAAATGCAACATTGAAAAGAGGCTCTAGGCTCGGGGCGCTGGGCGGGCAAGGAAACTTCAATAATCAAACAGCAAAATTCAGAGAACATCCAAGCACCAATGAATAATCAAATCTCAACATCCAATTTGAATCGTCGATTGGTGGCGCTTGCGGGGCAGCCGTTGTGCCGGCATTATACGGGTGCATCATTGGACAACCTGAGGGGAGATTATTCCTGCAAATGCCTGGCAGGTATTCCATATGAGCGGTTCACGCCTGACATGGACCGGTGGCCGTGCCGTCGGCGGCACATCCTGGGATTGGAACAGCATCAATGCGACCGGGCAGATTACGGCTCGGAAATTACCGAGGATGTGGATGAGCAACTGACGGACATGACATTGCGGGCGGTCGGGAAGCGCTGAAAATTTAACCGCGGGTAAGACCGAATTTTGAACAGGAGGAAACGGAGCTAACAGAGGGGATGGCGCCTTTTGCTAGCATGCTCGCATGTTTTGCTTGCAAACCTAGAGCGTTAGGGTAGAAATAGGGGTGTCCGGGTATGGCGCAAGAATTATGTCTGAATTGCGCGTACCGTTGGATGTGGAGCAATTGGCGGAAATGGCCGCCCTCCGCACGTTGTTGAAGCAGGCGCGGTCCGCTGGCGCGGACGCTCCCAACTCCAACCTTCAACCGCCATCCGCCGCCGGCGCAGGGGCGATAGCAGACAGGAGCAAACTTCAAGCGCCAAGCACCAAACAGATTGAGGCCATGGCGATGTTTATCGTCATGCGTCTGTTTGTCGTGCTGGGGTATCTGGCGCGGTCAACGAATCAGCCGGGCGTGCTGACGGCTGCCGGAGCGCTGCAATTACGGGAGTCGTTGGAGCCATTGTTTGGGGAGGGGTGTGATCCGATCGAATTACTGCAAGGCTGTGGGCTCCTGGCATTGGGTTCTGAGCAGGAACTAAGGTGTGCGGTGTTTGCCGGGTTGAACGAGCATTTGTCGGGGGATTACAAGCCGACGCATATGAAAGGGAATTTGATGCGGCAGGTTTCCCTGCACATTCAAAACGCGACGGCGGCGGCACCCCATCAAGCAATGTTGTTGGAAGCGCGGCCCATGCGGCAGGATGGCACGCCGGTTACCCCCCAAGAGATGGACCGGGTCATGGTGGTGATCGGCACATTCGACCGGATTTTTCAATATACCCGCCATAAAACCGGGCTCACCCAATCGCTGATCCTGGCGGCTTTGGAAACCTGTGACCGGTTTCAATATGACTCGATCAAGGTGCCGGACGAGTTTCGCCAGTTTATCGGCTGGCTGCTGAGCAACCGGGACAAGCCACGGGTGCCGAAAACCACGGAGGAAGTGCTGCGCGACATGGCAGTGCTGAGCAAATTAGCCAAGCCCTAAGCCCCGAGCCATGGCGCCGCGGAAAAAAAATCCTGAGCAGTTGGGCCTGGCGGACCGGCAGGCCCGCCCGGCGCTCTCACCAACGGACCCGCCGGTCCGCCCGGCCAGTGGCAATGAAAGTCTGCCGCCGGCGTTTCTAGAGTACAAACCGGTGGGATCGCGCGAAGCCTG
>CAIZWI010000230.1 GCA_903936645.1 uncultured Verrucomicrobia subdivision 3 bacterium | reverse complement strand
TGGCAACCCCGCACAATTTCCGCGGCCATTTGGTGAAAGCTGGGGCGCCATTCGTCGCGCGGTTCATCGAGGGAGGCGTAAGGCAGCACGTCGTTAAAATACAGGCGCTCGGACGCGTTCTTGGCCCAGGGGAATTCGGTTCGGGCTTGCAGGGCAAGGTCCAAATTGGTGAGCAAGCGTTCGGCGCTCAGGCGGCCGTAATCCAGCAAGGGGCGGTTGTCGACGAGGAACCAGGCGGCCCGCCGGCCCAAATCGCCATGCGCAGCGCCGGCAAGCGTCACGAAACGGTCGGTCTCCAAGGGCATGGGTTGATCCAACAGGAGCAAACGATCCTGGCGGACGCGCCAAACGTGGCGGCCGGTGGCGTCTTGATAAGCAGCGGAGGCCACGTAGCCATCGGTCGTCGCACTTAATTCGGGGGCCTCGGTTCCCGCCGGCAGGGGCGGGGCAGCGACTCCGAGTTCGCCCAAGGTGAGGGCCCAATGTCCGTGAGCCTGCCAAAAATCCCGTTCCGCATGATAAATGGTGAGGGCCTGGTCCCGGGCGGCCTTCCCGGGGAGGGGGGCGACCGTCTCAGTGTCGGTACGGGCAGCACGGGTAAATTCGAGCCGGCCCCAAAGCTCCGGCCGGTGCATATCCACGACGCCCATGCGCGACCACACCCAATTGTCTTCGCGCTGGCCGGGCAGTTTTTGATAACCACCGTTGGTGATGGCCACCGGCCACTCGACCCGGGAAAAATTAAGCCGCCATTGCTCCCCTTCCGCGGGCGCGCCGGGATGGCGCGCATACGCTGCGAGCGACCGCCAGGGAAAGGCGATTTCCACGGTCCAACCGTGGTCGGTATCCGACGGATCATTCAATGTGCCCTGCACTTGCACGGCCGTTTTCACGCCCGGAATCTCCCATTCGTTGTGCGGGGTTCCCTGGTCCAAGTAAGGTTTGTCCAGGCGCAAATCCCAGCTGGTGTTCAGGGCGTTCATCTCAAACTCGTAGTAATTGTGCGTGCTGCCCTGAGGGTCCATGAACACCTCAAAATCCGGATCTTGAAAAATGACCGCGTCGTGATTGGTAAGGGTGGCCCACACGTGGGGCTCACTGATTTCCGCAGCCACATAGAGGTAATTTTCGTCCCACAGCAGCTTGGCCCGGGTGCGAAAGCGGGGCACCACCGGGGTGGCAATGTCGGTAAAATCACTCGTCCAGGCCGACTGCGCCCACGCCGCGTCATCCAGTTTGCCGTCCACGGCAATGGGCTGGCTGGCATAATGGCAAAGATACCCCTGGGGCAGGATGCTTTGCAGGTGGTCCCGCCATTCGTCAACTTCGCCAGCGCGCACGGAGACCGGCGGGAGGTTGAACAACATGGCCAGAAAGACCAAAGCCGGCCGGTAAAACGCGCTGGAGAATTGTGGGATCATGGTATTAATGCAGCAAATCGGGATGATCGCTGACGTAATATGTTTCATGGGAGTTGGGTTATCAATGCAGAATCTGCCGGACCAAGCTGTTCGATTTGACGCAAAGAGAAGGTTACCGAAGGCGGGGTGGCGTGGTCTGAAGCAGCCATACGTTGACTCAAAAGGGATGTTACCGCGCCATGGACATCAAAATGAGTCAAAAAACACGGATGCATTTGCCGGCTGCGCCAGCACATCATAATCCACGGTGTTTCCGCTCGCGTTTTGGCCGCGCGGTCACTAGATTTTTTTTATGAGGCGAATCGGTTGCATATTAGGAGCGGCCCTGTGGTATTTTTCAGCCAGCGCGACCCTGTGGGCGGACGAGGTGGAAAGCCTCGTGCGCCGCGAAATGGCCGCGCATCAGGTGCCGGGCGTGGCCTGCCTGGTGATCAAGGACGGCCGGCCGGTGGAATCCATTTATGCGGGCACGGCCAATCTGGAATGTGACATGCCAGTGAGCGCGGACACGGCGTTTGAAATCGGCTCGATTACGAAGCAGTTTACGGCGGCCTGCATTTTGATTCTGGCGGACGAGGGCAAGCTTTCCGTGGAGGATCCCATTAGCAAATACCTCACCAACACGCCGGCTGCCTGGGCGAAGGTCAAACTACGGCATTTGCTCTCCCACACCTCGGGCATCACAAACTATGATGCGCTGCCGGGCTTTGAATTGCGGTTGCGCCAGACGCAGGCAGAATTCATTGCCCGGCTGGGGCGGCAGCCGCTGGTGTTTGAACCGGGCACCGCGTGGTCCTATTCCAATTCCGGCTTCAATCTGCTGGGTTACATTGTGGAAAATGTGAGCGGGGAAACTTATTGGAAATTTTTGCGTGAGCACATTCTTGAACCGCTCCAAATGACCAACACATACGATCGGGATCCGATCAACCTGATTCCCCACCGGGCCAATGGTTATGCGTGGCGGAAAAAGGCGGGCAGGTTTCAAAACCGGGATTCCGATTTGACCGATTTGTTTGCGGCGGGAACCATCGTGTCCACGGTGGGTGATCTGGCCAAATGGGATGCGGCCATCCAGGGGGAGGGGGTTTTGAGTGCGGCCGCAAAAAAACAGTGGTGGACGCCGGTGCAAATCGACAATGGCCAGCCACCGAAGCGGGTGGGACGGCGGGCCGGCTCGTACGGATTTGGCTGGTTCCTGGATCCCGAACGCCCGCACAAGACCATCTGGCATACCGGGGTGACGAGCGGTTTTTCGGCGGCGAACCAGTGGTACCCGGAGGATCACGTGACCATCATCGTGCTCTCCAATACGGATGAATCCACATTTGGCGGGATGCTGGCGGATAAAATTGCCGACCAGTACTTTGCCCCAACGCCCAGCAAGCCATGACCGAAGCCGAGCCACTGCAACAAACCGGCCGGACGCATATCGTTTATCGCGGACGCAAGCTGACCTACTTTGCCGGCTGTGATTACTTCCGGCTCGCCCGGCATCCGGAGGTGGTGCAGGCGGCGGCGCGGGCGTGCCGAACGGTGGGGCTGAATGTGTCCGCCTCGCGCCGGACGACCGGCAATCATGTTTTGTACCTGCACTTGGAACGGCAACTGGCGGCGTTTTTTGGCGCGCCGGCCGCGCTGTTGCTGCCGACGGGTTATATGAGTGATCTGGCGGTGGGGCAGGCGCTGGCCGGACAATTTACCCATGCGCTGATGGATGCACGGTCGCATGGCTGCCTGGGCACCGCCGCGCGCTTCCTGGACTGCCCGGTGCTGACGTTCCCCCACCGGAACGTCGGAGAACTCGCCCGGTTGGTGGCGGAGTGCGGACCGGGCAGCCGGATTCTGCTGTTAACAGACGGGATGTTTTCGCACGACGGCTCGGCGGCGCCACTCCAGGACTATTTGGCGGTGCTGCCGGCGAACGGCATGATGCTGGTGGATGACGCGCATGGGGCGGGGGTGTTGGGCCAGCACGGTCGCGGCACCCTTGAATTCGCCGGGGTGGACCGCCGGCGCATTATCCAGACCATCACCCTAAGCAAAGCCCTGGGGGCGTACGGCGGCGCGGTGCTGACGACGCGGGCCATGCGGAAGCGTATCATGGCCACGAGCAATAGTTTCGCCGGGTCGACCCCCTTTCCCCTGCCACTGGCGGCGGCGGCGGTGGCGGCATTGAACTTATTAAAGGACCATCCCGGCTGGCGGGCGGAGTTGATGGAGCATGCTCGCTGGGTCAAGGCGGCGCTACGGGACCGCGGGGTGCCGTTGCCCGAGGCACCGGGTCCCATCATCCCGCTGCCGGTCGCCACGCCCCCCCAGGCGCGGCAATTGCGCCGGGCGCTGCTGGCGGCGGGGATTTATCCCTCGTTCATACAATATCCCGGCGGACCGGCCAGCGGGTATTTTCGTTTTGTGATATCCAGTGCGCACACCCGCCGGCAGTTGGCGGCGCTGGCGGGCGTCCTGACGCGCCACGTGCCACGCTGGACGAAATCATTATGATCAAACCTAAACGGCTGCGACAGGGCGACACCATTGGCATCATCGCACCGGCCAGCGCGGCGGCGAGTCCAGCGGCCTTTGAGCGTTCAGCGGCAGCGCTGGAGCGCCTGGGCTTCAAGGCCAAATTTTCGACGAATGTCCGGCAGCGGCATGGGTTTCTCGCGGGTTCGGACGCGGAGCGCGCGGCGGATGTGATGAGCCTGTTTACGGATGAGGCAGTCGATGGGATTATCTGTTTGCGCGGCGGTTATGGCACGGCGCGGATTCTGCCGCTACTGGATTTTGAGGTGATCCGCCAGCACCCCAAAGTTTTTGTGGGGTACAGCGACATTACCACGCTGCATGCGGCCTTGCTGACCAAGGCCGGTTTGGTTTCCTTTCACGGCCCCATGCTGGAAGGCGCGCTGGCCCAGCCCCAGTGCCCGGACTTCACCTGGCACTCGTTGCGCAAGACCATCATGGAGCCGGTGGCAGCCGGCCCGCTCAGTGCAGGCAGCGGGGTTAAAACAGCGGTGACAATCCACGGCGGGCGGGCCAGCGGCGCATTGATCGGTGGCAATTTATCCGTGCTGGTGACGGCGCTGGGCACGCCCTGGGAACCGGTGTTTGCGGGCAAGATTTTGTTCCTGGAGGATATTGACGAGAAACCGTACCGCTGCGACCGCATGCTGACCCATCTGGTGAATGCCGGGGTGTTCCAACAGGTGGCGGGAGTGGCGCTGGGGATCTTCGCCGAATGCCTGGATGCCAAGGCCGGCGAGGGCGGCGAATACCGCCAGACCGTGGAGGATGTGCTGGCGGAGCGCCTGGGCGGCCTGGGGGTGCCCGTGGTGCGTAACTTACCCTTTGGCCATGTGCCGTTGAATGCCACGCTACCGGTGGGGATTCAGGCCACGCTGGATGGCGACGCGGCGGAGTTGGTGATTGAAGAAGCGGCGGTGAACTGATGACTACCGTTTGACCACGCGCAAACCCAGCGGGTCCCTGGCGCTGGCAAAAGACAAAATACCTTTTTCCGACGTCACCCCCAGATAAGGATCATTGTTGATCAAGATGTTGCCGTCGATATCGAGGTAGTCGGTTAATTCGGCCAAATGGGCGGCGGCGGTGATGAGCACACTGCTTTCGATCATGCAGCCGATCATGGTTTTCAGGCCGACACGGCGGGCGGCTTGCAGGGCGCTGTAAGCCACACTCACCCCACCGGTTTTAACCAGCTTGACATTCACGCCGTGAAAACATTCCGCACAATGCGGAATATCGGCTTCGGTGTGGTAGGATTCATCGGCCAGCAAGGGCAAGGGGGAGCGTTCCTTGAGCCAGACCAAATCCGCCACCGGGGTGGTGCGCGGCATGGGCTGCTCGATGAACTGAATATGGCCATCGCGGGCCAGCCATTCGGTGCGGGCCAGAGCGATCTCCTTGGTTTTCCAACCTTCGTTGGCATCCACGCGAACCGGCTTGGTGGGGGCCACCTCGCGGAGAGCGGCCAAATTAGCCACTTCGTTGACATCCCCCACTTTGAGCTTTAAGACGGGGTAATGAGCGGCTTCCAGCACCTTGGACCGGATGACGTCCGGCGTATCGATGCCAATGCTGAAGGAAGTGACGTGATGGTTTTCACGAAAGCCCAGGCCGAGATAATCGTACAGTGGCAGGCGGGCACGGCGGGCGGCACCATCCAGCAAGGCGATGTTAAAGGCGCATTTGGCGGCCATTTCATGGGGTGCCAGACTGGCGATATAGGCGGAACTGGCGGCCACATCCGCAAACGAAAGCCGGCTCGCATCGACTTGGGCGCAAAAGGCCAGGACGCCCTCGGGAGATTCCAGATAGGTGCGGGAAGGCGCAGCTTCGCCCAAGCCCACCACGCCATCAGCATCCGTGAGTTCCACGATGACGACTTGATGCACGCTGGCACCGTTGCTGGTCCCACTGGCAATCGCCCAACGATGCGTCAGATGCAAATCACACGTCCAAAACCTTAACTTCATCCACTATTAAATGAATAATTGCCGGCCTTTTACAACAATATTAAACAATGGATTGCGGGTATGGGTGCGAGCGACGGAGCCGCCGGTCATTTGCTGCCGGGTTTGACGGCCGGGGTGGCGGCCAGGTCGGGGGGCAATTTATCCGCTTCAAAGGCTTCCACTTGCAACGCCAGCAGGCTGAGAAACGGCACCCCAAAATCCACGGTTCCATTGGAGCGGTCCACCATGGCGGCCGTGCCAACAATCTGTCCGCCGTGCTGCTTCACGATATCGAGGGTTTCCTGCATGCGCCCCCCCTTGGTGACGACATCCTCCACCACCAGGATTTTTTCACCGGGCGCAATTTTGAAGCCCCGGCGCAACACCAGGAGGCCGTTTTCTTTTTCGACAAAGATAAAGCGCAAACCCAATTGCCGGGCCACTTCCTGGCCAATCACCAACCCCCCCATGGCCGGGGCAATGACAGTGGTAGCGGCCAGCGGGCGCACCCGGGCGGCCAGACCGGCCCCCAAGCGCTCCACCACGGGCATTTGCTGAAGAGCCAGGGCGCATTGAAAAAACTGGCGGCTGTGGAGGCCGCTGCGCAGAACAAAATGACCTTCGAGCAAAGCGCCCGAATCGCGAAAAATTTGGAGGACTTCAGCTTGATTCATGTGGCGACTAAATTAAAGGGGCGCAAGGCCGCCGCAAAGCCAATTTATACGCATCCCGCAGGACGGGCGGAAGCGGCGGGCCAGCGCAGGCGGAAGGGTCGCGGGAGCCCGGCCAGGGGGATGCGGCTCAACGCCCACCCTCGTGGCCATGGTACTTGAGCACTGCCTCGGTGCGGCTGTGGACATGGAGTTTTTCATAAATCGTACGCAGGTGGGTGCGCACGGTTTCAAAACTGATTTTTAATTGATCGGCGATCTCCTTGTAGGCGTACCCCTTGGCCAGCACGGCGAGCACCTCTTTTTCCCGCTCCGTCAAGTTGACCACCACGGAGGCGTTGCGGGTGGTGACCGGCATTTCGTCGGCTTTCTGAAAAAACTGGACCACCTGCCGGGCGACCTGCCGGGACATGGGTGCGCCGCCGGCATGCACTTCCAGAATCGCCTCCAGCAATTTATCCCGGGAGGTCCGCTTGAGCAGGTACCCGGTGGCCCCGGACATCAGGGATTTAAAAATTTGTTTGCTGTCATCATAGACGGTGAGCATGAGCACGGGCAGTTGGGGAGCGAGTTCTTTCAACTGCCGCACACAATCGGTGCCCGGCATGCCGGGGAGGTTGATATCCATGAGCACCACATCCGGCCGGCTGGCCCGAATGCCCCGGAGGGCGGCCGGGCCGTCGGCGTAAGCGGCCTGGCAATGGAAGCCGTCGGAACTATTGAGCATGGCGGCCAGGTTCGCCCGCAACAGCGGGTCATCCTCCACCAGGGCCACCTGGATGGGCTTTTTGGCTTTGAGTCGATTCATAGGGCTTCGGTAATGGCCAGACCCCGCAAGCGCAGGGCCGCGGGTCACGTCAGGCAGGGGAGGTGACATGAAAAATGAAGCGGGCGCAAGTGCCTTTTCCGGGTGCGCTGATTAAAACCGCCTTGCCGCCCTCCTCAACCAACCGGGCGCGCATGTTGGCCAGGCCGTTGCCCCCGGCCGGAACAGTGTCGGGCGAGAACCCGCGGCCATTGTCGGTTACTTCGAGGGTGACCAGTCCTTCATCCACCTTGAGGCGCACCCACACCTCGGAGCATTGGGAATGTTTGAGGACGTTATTCAAGGATTCCCGAAAGGCAAGAAAGACGTTGTGGCGGACATCCGCGCGCAACGGCAAGGCCGGCAGGTGAACCGGCAATTCCTGCCAGCAACGAATGCCGGTATATTCGAAAAACTCGTCACTGTAGCGGCTGACATATTCCGCAAAACTGGCGAGGTTGTCGTTCTGGGGGTTCGTGGCCCAGACGATTTCATCCAACGCCTGCACCGCCCCCCGGGAAGTGCTCCCGATGCGTTCAAAGCGATGGCGCACCAAATCCAGGCGCTCGGTCTCCTGCAGGCCCAGGTCGCTCAGTTGGGAGACTTGGGTCAACATGCCGCCGACATGGTCGTGCATGTCCTGGGCGATCCGCAGACGTTCCCGCTCAATGGCATGGAGCGTTTGCAAACGAGTCATCCGCTGCCGGAAGCGCCGGCGTAAAATCCACCATAACAGGCAGGCCAGCAGGCCCGTCAGACCGAGCACCGTGCCGGCGTGAAACCAGGAGGTTTCCCAAAAATAGGGTTGGACGGAGATGGCCAGGGTCGTGTCGTGCGCGGCCCACACCCCATCCGCATTGCACGCCTGAACATGAAAAAGATAATCGCCCGGAAGCAACCGCTGGTAATACGCCGTGCGGCGGGAAAACGCCTCGGTCCAATCACCGTCCTGCCGGTCCAACCCGGCGAGCTTATAGCGGAAGCCGATTTTTTCGGGGGTGGAGAACTCAATAACACTGTAGTGGAGTTCGATGTCGCGATTACCGGGGGGCACGACCAACCGGGCCGGGTGGTTCGGAGAGTCAGCGGCACCATCCGCCATAGCCAGGGCTTGGGGACGCCCGTTGACCAACATTTCCTCCCATAAAACCCGCGGCGGCGGAGTGTTATCCGGCCGCTGGTTGGGATTGATGAACACCAGACCCCGCACGGTGGATATGCAAATCAAGCCGGATTTGGTTCGCAAGCCGGCGGGACAAAAGCCACCCGAACATTCCTGGGCGAGCATGCCGTCATTCAGCCCAAACGAACGCGCCGGGATAAAGGCCAGCCGGCCGGCGGCGCAGGCCAGCAAATCGTGTTTGCTGGCTTTATAAATCCCCGAATTACAGCCCAGCCAAAGATAACCGTGATCATCCTCGACAATCTGGGACACCGTGCTGGCGGTGAGGCCCTGGCTGGCCGTGAAGCTAACCACGTGGCCATCGTGCCAGCAACTCAAGCCGCCACCGGCGGTGCCAATCCATAAATTAGTCTGGTCATCGAGATAAAGGGTGCGGATGGAAGTGCTGGCCAGGCCGTTCGTGACCGAGATGGCGGAGGCGGCGCCGGCACGGATGCATTTGACACCGGCCGCCACCGTGCCGACCCATAAGTTGCCAGCCGGGTCAACGGCGAGCGAGGTAATGGTGGAGCGGGTGAGCAGTTGGGGGAATTCCGTGAAGTTTCCCCGCTGGTAATGCACCACATTCCCGCCGGAAGTGCCAATCCACAGGCCGCCCGCCCGGTCATTTTGCAAGGCCGTCACGGACACGTTTTTGATCCAAGCCAGGTTGGTATAAACGCCGGCGAGCTGCTGGTTTTTCCACTGCAACAAAGCCCCGTTGCCGCCCCACCACAGGCTGCCGTCCGGCGTGGCCAGCACGGGATCCACCTCGGCATAATAGTAAATCAACAACCCATCCGGTTCCGGACGAAACGGTTGGAAGCCCGCCAGGCCCCCGCTATACAAACTGCCCCCCACCGTGCCCACCCACAGGGTGCCATCGGCAGTCTCGGCGACCGAGCGGGTGAAATCGTTGGTCAACCCCTGCGGGGCGGCCACCACGAGCACGTTGCGTTTGCTTAAGCGGTTCAACCCCCCGGTACGGGTCCCCACCCAGAGGTTGCCTTGAGGGTCGGGATACAAGGAACGAATGTCCTCGGCCGAGAGCATGTCGGCGCGGTGCAAGCCAATAAAGTGGTCGTTGGCCAGGCGATATAACCCATCATCCAGTGAGCCCGCCCACAGGGTGCCATCGGCCGATTGGGTGAGGCTGGTGACATAGGCAAAGGGCAGGCCATCCTGCTCATTAAACACCCGCCAGACGCCCTGTTCGCGCCGCAGCACCATGCCGTTGCCGATGCTCACCCACAGGGCGCCCTGCCGGTCCTCAAACAGGCTGCGGCCAACAATTTTTTCATGGCCGGGGGGGCCAAGGCAGGGGTCCAAGTGCCCCGCGTGAACCGCCATCAGGCCATCCGCGACACTGGCAATCCACATGGTTTGGCCATCCCGGCTCCGGAGCAGGCAATGAATGCGGGTATGCAGGAGGTTGGTAAATTCGGTTTGGTCGAACATCTTGCCGTCCTTGCAAAAACGCAAGCCACCCGAGGTGCCCACCCACAGACGCCCGGTTAAATCCTCTTGCAGGCTGGTAATGGTGTCACTGCCGGGTTGGCTGCTCAATTCCGCCATGACCTGGATGTGGTCCTGCCGGAGGCAGCACAGACCGGCACCGTAGGTGCCGATCCAGAGCACCCCCTGATGATCCACAAACAGGGTGGAGACATCGACGGTGGGCAAACCGCTTTCCAAACCAAACGTTTTGAACCGCACCCCATCAAAGCGCACCAGGCCATCGTGCGTCCCGAGCCACATGTAGCCATCGGGGGATTGCACAATGGCGGTAACGGTATTTTGCGGCAGGCCCGCCTCGGTTCCCCAGGACCGAATGAGGGGGGACTGGGTCAAACCAGCGGGGCCATTCGGACTGGCTGCCGGCACGGACAGGGTGAGCAGGATAATTAACGCGGCACCCCGGATTGATCGAAAAATAAAAGCCATCAGTTTTGCCTCACTGGCCGGGATTTAGCATGCCAGCGTGCGGCCCGGCACACAAGGACAGGCTCATTTTTTGGCACGGCGGCGGAGCGCCAGCCGGGTGAATCCCCAATGCGCCGGGCCAGGCCAGCCAGGGCGGACTCCCCTGAATGTGGTATGGTGTCCCGGGCCGCAAATGCGGGACACTAGCGTGACAATTTCACGAGGGTGGCAATCGCGGTGCCCCGCTTCGCAGAATTGCGCCAGGCCTCGGCGGGACTGGCGAATGGGAAATTCAGGAGATTGCATGCTTGATAGCAAATAAAAGGGACCGGCCAAAGGACCAGCTTCGCGGCACGGACGGGCGGAGTCAGCCGCCCGCCGTGGATTGCCATCCTGGGACATTTGCCCCAAACTATGCCGTAGTCCCGGCCAACTTTAAAACTTGAATCAAACAACCAGTGGAAAGTCTATGAGCGATACAAATTTGTCCCGGCGGAACTTCATGAAAATCTCGTCGCTGGCCGGGCTGGGTGCCTCGCTGGCGGGTGGCCGTGGCGCGCGGGCAGCGGAGTCCACACCAGCGGGTGACCAGCCGGATATTAGCCTCACCCGACCCCGGCCGGCCGGGCAGAAACCGGTGCATGAACTCACCACCAAACCCGTGGAGCGCGTGCGGGTGGCGGTGATCGGGCTCAACCGGGGCCTGACCCATGTGGAGTCGTGCCTGGGCATTGAATTTGTCGATATCGTGGCGGTCTGCGACCTGCGCAATGAACGCGCCGTGCATGCGGCGGATTTGTGCGAGCAAAAACGCGGCAAGCGACCGGTGGTTTATGGGGGCACGGAAACCATTTGGGAGCAAATGGCGGACCGCGAGGATATTGATGCCATATTTATCGCCACGCCCTGGCGCTGGCACGTGCCGATGGCTTTGCGAACGATGGAACGGGGAAAAACCGCCATGGTCGAGGTGGCGGCAGCGGTGACCGTGGCGGATTGCTGGGCGCTGGTGGATACCAGCGAGCGGACCCAGCAGCATTGTGTCTTGCTGGAGAATTGTTGTTATGGTGAAAATGAGATGTTTGTCCTCAACCTGGCCCGGCAGGGGGTCTTTGGGGAGTTGACCCACGCCGAGTGCGCCTATTTGCATGACCTGCGCAGCGTGCTGTTCTCCCTGGGTACCGAGGGGGACTGGCGGCGTGATTACCACTGGCAATTGAACGGCAACCTTTATCCCACCCACGGACTCGGTCCGGTGTCCCAATACTTGGGCGTGGGCCGCGGCGACCAGTTCAAATTTATCGTCTCCACCAGCTCCCCGGAAACGAGCCTGACCAAGTACCGGAATGAGCATCAGCCCAATGGTGGCCAGCACGCGGCGGAAAAGTATGTTTGTGGGGACATGAACACCTCGCTCCTCAAGACCGAGTTGGGCCGGACGATCATGATTCAACATGATGTCGTGAGTCCCCGGCCGTACAGCCGGATTAATGCGCTGTATGGAACGGGGGCGACCTTTTTTGACTATCCGGCGCGGCTCGCGGTTGACGATCCGAAGCGCCACGGTTTAAGCTCACCCGGAGCGCATGAATGGCTGGAGGACGCCGACCTGGCGATTATGCGGGAAAAATTTACCCATCCGCTTTGGAAAAAACTCGCGGAACGCGCCAAGGGGGGTGGTCATGGGGGCATGGATTTTGTGATGGCGTGGCGGCTGATGGATTGCTTGCGCCGGGGGATCACGCCCGATAGCGTGGTCTATGATGCGGCCGCGTGGAGTTGCATCATTGAAACCTCGGTTCGTTCCGTGGCCACGGGCAGCATGCCGGTGACGATTCCGGATTTCACGCGCGGACTGTGGAAAACCATGAAGCCTTTGGGCATTGCCGGACAGGCTTGACCTGGATCAACTGATGAAAATCTGGATGTTTCTGCCCTGGTTGCTGACGGCACCGGTATGCGCGGCCGAAATCGCCGCCCCCGCCATCATCCCCTTGCCTCAAAAAAT
>CAIZWI010000229.1 GCA_903936645.1 uncultured Verrucomicrobia subdivision 3 bacterium | reverse complement strand
CTTCCACACTGCGGGGGACAAAACCACCGGCAAAGCGGCCGCAGTAGTGAACGACCAGCAACGCGAAACGGAACTGAAGGAATTGAAACTGGATGGGGATGCGTTGAGTTTTGTCGAAACCATTAATTTCCAAAATAACGAGGTGCGCATTCAATACACGGGAAAAGTGGGCACCAACGAAATTACGTTTAAACGCGTGGTGGGCGATTTCGCCACTGAGGAGTTCAAGGCCACGCGGGTCGCCCCGCCCGCCCCCACCAACCCGCCGGCCGTGGCCGCGCCACCGGAACCACGCGCTGCGTTAAGGCGGCCGGTGGTGCTCGGACCAGATGATAAACACATTTATCCCTTACCCCCGGCGGGATTCGACACCGTGCGCAGTAACATTCCTCACGGCCATTTGGAGATGCTGACTTACGATTCCAAAACCGTGGGCAATCCGCGCAAGGCGCTCGTCTACACTCCGCCTGGTTACTCGGCCAGCAACCAATACCCGGTGCTCTACTTGTTGCATGGGATCGGCGGGGACGAGGAGGAATGGCATCACCACGGCAGTCCGGAAGTGATTCTGGACAATTTAATTGCCGACCAAAAAGCGGTTCCGATGATCGTGGTTTTTCCCAATGGACGCGCCCAGCCGAATGACCGCGCCGTGGGAAATGTGTATGCCACGGCACCAGCGTTTGCCAATTTCGAACAGGACCTGCTCCGGGACCTCATCCCGGCCGTCCAACTGAAATATTCGGTAAACACCCATCGTGAAGCCCGCGCTCTGGCCGGACTTTCCATGGGCGGGGGACAGTCTTTAAACTTTGGTCTGGGCCACCTGGATACCTTTGCCTGGGTGGGTGGGTTTTCCTCGGCGCCAAATACCAAGTCTCCCGAAGAACTGTTGCCTGACCCCGGGCAAGCCGCCGCGCAACTCAAATTGCTTTGGATCTCCTGCGGCGACAAGGACGGCCTGATCAACATCAGCCAGCGGACCCACGCTTATTTGAAGGCGAAAAATGTTCCCCATATTTGGCAGGTTGATGCGGGAATGCACGAATTCCCCGTTTGGAAGCAAGACTTGTACCGGTTTGCCCAATTAATCTTCCACTGAATTTAGCAATCCATCGGCCTGTTACAGCAAAGCCCCCGGCACTGGTGCCGGGGGCTTTTTCAATCAGCTCGGGCCATGGTTCCCTAACCCCCGCCTAATCACAAACGTTGCCGGGGTCCTGGCGGCCTCACCGGGCATCCAGTTCCAGAATCGTGATCGAGCAGGGCGGGTAAACGCGCGTGAAGCTGGACCCCAGTTTTTTGATTTTTTCTGTCACTGGAATCACATGTTGCGGATCCTTGCTGGTGTTGGTCTCACTACGGCTGGCAGCCTTCAGTACAGTCGCCGTGCCACGACTTGCCACGGATTGCACCCCCGTAATATCGATGTGCACCGCTTGCGCCGTGTCGGCGCGGTTGACGATTTTAACGATGATTTTATGGCGTTGCGTATCGCGCGTGGCGGAATAAAACACCGATTTCACCTCGTTGGTCCGGGTTTGCCCGCTGTTGCGGCGACTGGCCTGAATCCACGGGTAGGTGGGCAGGTTTTCCGCCTTCGTGGCCAGCACTTCATCGCCGTGTTGCAAGCTAAACATTTTTTGCACGTAATAAGAAGGTGATCCATAGCTTCTCAGGGCGTCGTAACCGATCAGATCGCTGGGCCACTGCATGGAGCGATTCGTGCCACTGAGGTGGCTCACATTCACAAACAAGGGAGCGTAACAATGCATCAAAACAATGTCCGCGTTGCGTTCCAGACAGCACATCCAGGCGGCGTCGCCGAGCGCGCCTGCCAGGTTGGGGGTTGGCGCCCCCACGCGGGTGGCCCATTCGCCCACAAAAATTTTGGTCGGGTTGCCGCGGTCCCGCGCATCATACATGAAAGACTGGCCTTCCATGGCCTCCTCGGATTCATAATAATGTTCATCATTCAAATCCGCCGTCCGGCTCTTCACCGGGGTGGTGGAGATGATTTTGAGTTGGGGATATTTAGCCTTGATCGCGTCGTAAAACTGGGCAAACCGGCCCTCATAACTGCCGGAGCGATCAAAGAAATCTTCGTTGCCGACTTCGACATAGTGCAGGGCGAACGGCTGGGGATAGCCATCCTTGACGCGTTGCGCGCCCCATTTGGTGGAGGCATCGCCCATGACATATTCGATTTCTTCCAAGGCTTCTTGCACATAGGGTTCCAGGGCGGGGCCGGCAGTCAGATGCTCCCGGTTCAACGTGTAGCCGGCAAATACCGCCAGCACGGGCTCCATGCCAATGTCCTGGCACCAGCCGAGGTATTCCGGCAGCCCAAAGCCGTCGGTGGACCAATATCCCCAGCAACTGCGGTGCCCCGGGCGCTGTTCCGTTGGCCCCACCATTTGCTTCCAATTGAACCGTTCGTTGAAATTATTGCCTTCCACATAATTGCCCCCGGGCAGTCGCAGAAATTTGGGTTGGGCATCGTTCAGCAGTTGGGAGATATCCCGGCGGTCTCCGTTGGGACGGTTTTTGTAAGTCGGGGGAAACAGGGAAACTTCCTGCAGCCAGATGGTGCCGGGCGTCGTGGTCGTGAGTTGGAAAACGTTATCCAAGGATGCCGCCACGCGTTTGGTGGTGAGCGTTGCTTCAAATTTCTGCCAGTCGCCGGTGATCCCGCCAATGGTCGTGGCGGCAAACACGGTTGTGCCATCCGCACTGGCGAGGCTGGCCGTCAATGGCCCATTAAATCCGGCGGCGGCCCGGGCATAGAAAGCCAACTTGTAAGTGGTCTTTTTGTTTACGGGAATTCCCCAATAACCGCGGTTGGCCACACCTGCGGGCGCGGCCGGTGAGGCCGTGGTCGCGTCCACCTTGAGACTGACATTCAAAGCCTCGTTTAAGGGGGTGTTGGTGTCCAGCACCAACTCGGCGCCACCGATGCTGTTCCAGAATTTGGGGGCGACATTGGCCGGATACACCGCGGGATAATATTTCGCCGGGTTATATTCCTCCGGCTTGAGATGCTGCGGGAGCGAGTCCGATTTAAAGGTCCGGTTGCGGATGAGTTCGCCGTAAAGGCCGCCCTCGTAGGAATAATTGATCTCCTCGGTCATCAGTCCGTAAAATGTGGGCGGCATCGTGGCCGTCACCTTGTCCGCCTGAATTTGGATAACGGGCAGCAATGCCTGGCCGGAGACAGTGGTGGGGTTGCCCAGGCTGGAAATGACCACCGCTGACATGGTGAACGCCAGCGGACGCGTGATAAATTTAATTAAGTTCATAATGGACATTGATTTTCATGGTAAATGGCTTTCGTTAAAATGTCAGCGGAATTGCGATGGCTGCTCAGTGGCTTGCGGGAAACATGATCTGGGCCGTCTGGTATAGGTAGCGCCGCCAGTTGAGCCACTCATGCCCATGCGAACTCAATACCCAGAAATTGCGCACCCCGTGATTATTGAACACCGCCAGCGTGCGCTGGCTGTTATACAGTGCGATGTCAGTTTCGCCGGCCGCAAAATAAATGGGCATCTCCAATTTCTTGTTAATGTTCGTCTGGCTGAGCAAGGATTCAATATTTTGCTGGAAGGCGGGCAATTGGTCCGGCCAGTAGCCTGAACTAAACACGTAAAGTTCGCCAAACGTATCGAGGTGCGTCAGCCCGGTGTTGAGGACCACAAACCCACCCATGGAGAGTCCGGCCAGCGCCCGGCTGTCCCGATTGGCGAGCGTGCGAAAGTGGGCATCCACATAAGGTAAAAGGTCGTGCAAATATTCCTGGGAACAGGCGTCGTCCACTCCTGGCTGGGGCGGCTGTCCGGTGACCAGGCCGCTGGTGTTGGGCATGACCAGAATCATGGGGCGGGCCCGGCCAGCGGCGATCAAGTTATCTAGGATCAGGTTCGCGTAACCACCGGCATGCCGGTTCGCAGCCGTCCAGTGACCGTCATTTTCCCCCCCGCCGTGATTTAAGTAAAGCACCGGGTAACGCTGGTCTAACTGCGTCTCGTAAACCGGCGGCAGGTAAACGTGCAGCCGCTTTGTTTTACCACTCGCAGTTGGATAATACACCTGCTCCACGCGTCCGTGCGGAACATGGTTGCTCGCATAGAACGAAGTGTCGTCCGCCGCAGGCAAGGCGGGTAACAAGGGCAGGGGATGCCGTGGGGCGGATGGCACCGACGCCACGGCGGCGGATTGCTTCAATGCACTGGCCGCTGCGGTGCCGGCGTCCCCGGGCGTCCCCGCCAGCGCCAGGTTCAGACTGGCTGCCAACCAGGCCGCTGCACCGGCCAGCCTATGAGGGCAGAAAAATCTTTTCGCTAATTGGGGTCGCATGGAATGTCTGCTAACCTACAACGTTTTTATGCCAGCACAAATACGACATATGTCATATGGCCCCTGGTCGGGTCGGTTTGGCAACGTCATCCAGTATCATTTTACCCTCGGCAAAATGCCATGACTCGGGCATCCTTTGGTATTCTAATCGTTAAATTGTCATGAATCTGATTAAACTGTCGCAGTCTCTGTGCCTGCTGCTGCTGGCGGCCTCGATTTCCACCCCCGCCCAAAATGCCCCTAAGCCGGCGGCGGCGCGTCCGTTATCGCTCTGGTACCAGCAACCCTCTCAAAAATGGACCGAGGCATTGCCCTTGGGCAACGGGCGCATTAGCGCCATGGTCTTCGGGGGCATCGGCCAGGAACGATTGCAACTCAACGAGGGGACGCTCTGGGCCGGCGGACCTTATGATCCCGTGAATCCGCAGGCTAAGGAGGCGTTGCCCCAAGTGCGCGAACTGATTAATGCCGGCAAGTACCGCGAGGCCGCGGGGTTGGTCAAGAACCGGGTTCTGGCCAAACCGGTCAGTCAAATGCCGTACCAGACCGTGGGCGATTTGTTGTTGGATTTTTCGGGCCCGACCAATGTGGAAAATTACCGGCGGGATCTGGACCTGGCCACCGCCACCGCCACGGTCAGTTACCTGCGCGAGGGGGTGCATTATACCCGCGAAGTGTTTGCGGACGCCCCGGATAATGTCATCGTCTTGCGGCTCACCGCCGACCAGCCGGGCAAGATATCCTTCGCCGCCAGCCTGCGGACCGCGATGCGGGCCACGGTCGAAACCAGCGGCCGTGACTCCCTCGTGATGCATGGCTTTGGGGGGGATTCCGCAGGTTTAAAAGGCCAGCTCAAATATGAGGCCCTGGTCAAGGTGATGGCCAGCCCGGGCAAAACCACAACCGACGGTTCCAACATTTTTGTGACCAATGCCAGTGAGGCGGTGGTACTGATCGCGGCCGCGACCAGTTTCAAGAAATATGATGACGTCAGTGGCGATCCCGCAGCCATTGTCAAAAAACTCATCGCCAGCGCGACGCACAAATCCTTTGGCCGGCTCCACGAAAATCAACTGAAAGATTATCAAACGCTCTTCCAGCGCGTCGCTCTCAACGTTGGGCAGAGTGAGTCGATGAAACTGCCCACCGACGAACGCATCCGGCGATTTGCCGATGGCCAGGATCCGCAGTTTGCGGAAGTTTATTACCAATTTGGGCGGTACTTGTTGATCAGTTGCTCCCGCCCCGGCGGGCAGCCGGCGGGTTTGCAAGGGTTGTGGAATGAGAGCCGCAATCCGCCGTGGGGTGGCAAATACACCATCAACATCAACACGGAAATGAATTACTGGCCGGCGGAATCCGGCCAGCTCGCGGAGTGTGTCGAACCCCTGATCGCCATGGTGAAAGATCTCGGCATCACGGGCGCCCGCACCGCCCGCGAAATGTATGGCGCACACGGCTGGGTGGCGCATCATAATACCGACCTCTGGCGGGCCACCGCGCCCATTGACATACCAGACTCGGGCATGTGGCCCAGCGGCGGCGCCTGGCTCTGCCTCCAGCTCTGGGATCGCTATGAATTCAGCGGTGATAAAAAGTATTTAAAACAAATTTATCCGTTGATGAAGGGCGCGTGCGAGTTCTTTATCGACACCCTTCAGGAGGATGCCCAGCACCACTGGCTGGTCACCAACCCCTCGTTGTCGCCGGAAAATGGCCATCCCGGCGGCTCAGCCGTCGTGGCTGGTCCCACCATGGACATGCAAATTCTGCGGGACTTGTTTAAAAACACCATCAATGCCGCCGCCACCCTCGGTCTGGACCAGGGTTTTCAAAAACAGCTGGCCGATACCCGTGCCCGGCTGGCCCCCAATCAAATTGGTGCCGCCGGACAGTTGCAGGAATGGCTGTCAGACTGGGATTTGCAAGCGGGCGATATTCATCATCGCCACGTTTCCCACCTCTACGGCTTGTTTCCTGGCCGGGATATCACCTTGCGCGGCACGCCGGAACTGGCTGCCGCGGTAAAGAAATCGCTCGAAATTCGGGGCGATCGCGCCACCGGCTGGGCCACGGCCTGGCGCATCTGCTTGTGGACCCACCTGGACGACGGCGACCACGCGTTCGAGATTTTGAAATTTCTCATTAGTCCCGAGCGCACGTATCCGAACATGTTCGACGCCCATCCGCCCTTCCAGATTGATGGCAATTTTGGCGGAGCCGCCGGTATCGCTGAAATGTTGGTGCAAAGCCGGCCGGACGAAATTGAAATTCTGCCGGCACTGCCCAAGGCCTGGCCAGCCGGGAGTGTTCAGGGCTTGCGCGCCCGAGGTGGTTTTGAAGTCGATGAAACCTGGCAGGATGGCCGGTTGGTGACCGCCAAAGTACGTTCGCTCAATGGTGGCTCCACCCAGTTGCGCTACGGGTCGGTCACGCGGCAAATTAACCTGGCCAAAGACCAGACTTTTCTGTGGAACGGACAATAAACGCGAGCTGACAGGCCAAGTATGATTCAATAATACCGGGAATGGTCAATCCGCCAGCTTGAAATTAAGTGGTGGTCGTTGTCTCCACCGCCGACTCTTTTGTCTGGCCGGTGGTTTCAAAAACCAGGGCGCCGGCAAAATTGGCCCCCAAGGGCAGATCCACCACGCCCCACTGCCGCAGGCTGGTCAGGCCACCGGGCAATGCCCGCCAGGCTGGCGGGGCGTCCGGTGCCAGGGTGGTCTCGATTTCCGCCAGGGCCTCAGTCAGGCCCTCACCCGTGGCCTTAAGCCAGGCTTCCTTCCGCGTCCAACCCTTGAAAAATGCCCGCGCCTTTAGTCCCGCCGCGAGGGCTTGCCATTCCGTTAGTTCACGGGGGGAGAAAATGCGTTTGGCCAGTTCCGGCCCATCGGGCATCTCCTGCAAAAACTCCAAGTCCACGCCCACCTCGCGGCCCTGGGCCAGGGCAATCAGCACCCGGCCACCGGAGTGCGCCAGATTAAATCGCCAATCCATCGGGAAAGAGCCCGGGCGCAGGCCGGGTTTTCCGGCGTGACCATAGGTGAATTCCACACGCTCTGGGGCCACTGACAAGGCGGATCCCAACAATTGTCGTAAAAACCCTCGGCCAAAAACATATTCCCGGCGGGTGGCCGCGTGGGTAAATCGCTCGGCCCGGGCGGATTCATCCGGGCTCAGGGTGCGGCGCAGGCGGGTCAGGGTGGTCTCACTTTCGGGCACCCACGCCTGCCAAACCTGCACCGCCTCAGATGGCACCAGCGAAAACCCGGGGGGGCGGCCGTCGGCCTGGTCCCAGGCATGCATCATTGGTCCCATGCAACCAGGCCTGAGGTTAGCTGGCGGGTATCCGGCGGTTGATTTTCGTCATGGAGGCCTGGTCCACCGGCTTGATCAGGAGTTCATCAATGTTGACATGGGCCGGCCGGCCGGCCACCCAGACCAGGGTTTCCGCGATGTCCTCGGCGCTCAAGGGAGTCATGCCTGCGTATACTTTATCCGCCCGGGCCTGGTCCCCGTGGAAGCGCACCACGGAGAATTCTGTCTCCGCCAGGCCAGGGTCAATCGTGGTAACGCGAATGCCGGTGCCCAGTAATTCCAGGCGCAAACTGCGGGTAATCTGCAACTCACCGGCCTTGGCCGCGCAATACGCCGCCCCGCCTTCGTACGCGGTGTGCCCGGCGTAGGACCCAATATTTAAAATGGTGGCCCCGGCATGATGCGCCAGCCAGGGCAGGGCGGCGCGCGTCATGCGCAAGAGCCCCAGCACATTGGTCTGCATCATGATTTCCCAATCCTGATCCTGGCCCTGGGCCACCGTGTCGAGTCCCAGCGCCCCGCCAGCGTTGTTGACCAGGACTTGCAAGCGGCCGGCTGGGTTTTCTGGGCTTTGGAGAAACTCGCCCGCCCAGCGCATAAATTGGGTGACACTGTCGGTCTGCGTCACATCCAGGGCATGCACGTGAACCGCGGGTGCGCCATTGGCCCGGGCTTGGGCGGCGACTTGTTCCAGCAATGGCACCCGCCGTGCCCCCAGCAACAACCGGGCGCCAGCCGCGCCAAAGGCCCGGGCTGCGGCCGCGCCAAATCCGCTGGAGGCACCGGTGATGAGGACCCATTGGTTATTGAGCAGGGGTGTGAATGGCTTCATGAATTGATCAAGACGTTTTTTGGTGGAGTTGAGGGGGATCGAACCCCTGACCT
>CAIZWI010000228.1 GCA_903936645.1 uncultured Verrucomicrobia subdivision 3 bacterium | reverse complement strand
TTCGCGCACGTCTCCGCTCCACGCCGTTGCGCTCCGCGTGACGAACACCTCACTCAATAAAGCTTACTCAAAAAACTCACTTCCAGTTGACAACCCTCATAGGGGCTCCGGCGACTGGTCAGGCTGCGTTGTCATACAATCTTCGCGGAAACCTCAACTAAAAGTCGCTCGATCTCTGCTACCAAAGCTGAACGATCTCGCGTCCGAAACTCCCGAATAGGCTGGTCATAACACTCGCTCTCGGCAAGCACCAAGCAATACTCGCCGCGAACCAAATCCCCAGACGGAAACCAGCCGACATCAAGATGCAACTTCTGGTCTGCGTGAAACATCAGGAGCATGTCTTCTTTGAAAAAGCAAAGGTACTCCAACTCTGGAATTGCTTCTGGCACGGGGTCAATCTCATACAAACCATCGTTGAAAACGACAGTCCAGCCAGCCGGAATGCGCAAAGATTGTAGAGGGGCGTCCATAGCAGCCTAACGTAAAAAGCTGAGCCACCGCCGACTCGCGGCGTGAACCGTCCCGCAGAGCGGGACGGAACGGCCAGCGCCATCCACCTCCGCCAAAGCTTCCGCCTTCGCCAAGGCTATGGCGGACGGGACGGCGGACAGGACGGCGGTTAGATGCTCCGGCGACTTCCATGAGAAGGCAGTCAAGGGGTTTGCTACATTAGTTCGCGGCACATGATTTTATTAATCGGTGGCTGATCGTTTGGCAAGACGGGAAAGCATCACGCTTCCATCCGGACTCGCCCGCAAGGGCGGTCCATGATTGGATCCGGGTTCTTCCAAAGGGTGTCGGGGGCCGATCTGGTTAACGCGCTCGCCTCGCGGCGGGCAGTCGATGGCGGTTGGGAAACAGGGTGGTGAGGGAATGAATTTGAAATTTGAGATTTCAATGGGACTGGTTCGACGCGATCGGGCGGGCCGTTGGCCCTTGAGTGGCTTGGGATGGTGCACCTGGGTCTGCGCTCGCGTGGCTCGCTCCGACCCAGGCTGGTATGGGACGCGCCGTTGGCGCTGGCGGTACGGAGTGGGTTCCGCCCTGGCAGGGCGGTCCGTAGGGGGCGGCACGGTTCCCGGGGCTTCACCCCGGGCTTTCACATGGCGGGCTGGCAGCCCTCACCCGATGGCCCAGGCGCTTGAGGGTGAATCGGACGGTGTTGATAAGATTGACGCGGCTGACCCCGCATCCGGCAGCCATTGATCTTGGTTTTCCCACAGCCCAACCGGGTGAATGGCGCTTACTTAAGAAAAATGACGATGAAACACGCTGGAAACCAGGGTTTTTTGCGCTCATGCCGATGGCGCTGCCAATGAACAAAGCTGGCTTTCATGCCGGAATTCCGGCGGCGCTACGCGCCGCGGGGAATTTTGCAGGGTTTGACCCCGTGGGCGGAAGCCACACGGCTGCCATCGGAAAGTCACGCCGCGACGGGGAGAAGCGTGGTTGGTACATGGCAGGATAATCCGGGCGGCTCAGTTGTTTTCCACGTTGATGCGGGCTAAAGCACCGCGCTCCGAGGGAGGGAAAGTCGCGTTGTGACCGGGGGGGCGCTGAGTGGTTGTGGGCAGTAACTCTGGAGAGACAAGGTGGATGCGACGTTGAAGCGGCGTGAACGCCGCGCTCCTAGGGAGGGAAAGTCGCGCCGCGACTGGGGGACTTCGGCCCGGGATTGAGTTGGTAATTCGAGCGAATGTAACGGTTTCCACAGTGAAGCGGGCTCAAGCGCCGCGCACCAAAACGCGAAGGTCGCGCTTAACGGCGCTTTAACGGGGTGGCGCCAATCACTCAAATTCAATGTTTTACACCTTGAGTAAGCGCCATTCACCCTCCAGGGTCAGGGCCTGGCCGTGCGAAACATTAAAAATGACGGTGATTTCCGGGGGGATTTCGGGCAGGCTAAGGGCATGTCCGAAATGACCAACGCCACCCTGCGCGAGCTGAAAGCCCGCGCGCAACTGCTCAAACCCACCCTGAAAGTGGGGAAGGACGGGCTGAGCCCGCAATTTTTAGCCGAGGTGGAGGCGACCCTGAAGCATCTGGAATTGATCAAAGTGAAGTTTGAGCAGTTCAAGGAGGAGAAAAAGGAACTTTCCCTCCAACTCGCGGAGCGAACCGGCAGTCACATCGTTACCCGGGTGGGGCACGTGGTGGTGCTATTTCGTCCCAAACCCCGCGGTCCGGAAGCCATCGCGGATGCCGCGGCAGAGTAAGCGGCGCCTCACTTCAGGCTAAAACTCGCGGAGACAAATGCCCGGATGCTTTTCTCCCGTGAAGAGGTGTCATTAAACCCCTCGGAACTGGTTTCGCTGGAATTGCGCGGGGTGATTTGGAACACGCCCATCTTGGCGGAGCGCAAGGCCCGGATTTGGCGTCCCCCCTGGCTGGCGATTTGCTCGGCGCGCTGGCGGGCGTCCTGGGTCGCGGCGGCCAGCATTTCAATTTTGGCGGCGGCGGTGTGGGTGTAAATGAACTGAATACCGGCGTCATCCAACTCCACGCCCGCCTCCACGAGCTGGCTCGATAGTTGTTGTAATTCCATCACCCGTGCCACGTTGCTGGATTCCAGGGTGACGGTTTGGCTTAAGCGGAAGCCCACGGTTTTGGTGCCCTCATTGCCCGGAGGTCGGAGCCGCTGGATGTTGATTGGGGAAATTTGGGCGTTGGTGATGCCCCGTTGCTGGAAAAAATCGGCCACCCGGGTGGCGTCCGCTTTCAGTTTTTGTTGGGCGGCGGTAAAATTGTCAGCCTCGACACTGAAGTTGGCCGTCCAAATGGCCAGGTCGGAGGTGACGTCCTGGCGGGCGGAGCCGGTGGCGTTGATCACTTGGGAATCGGCAATATGCAACCAGGCGCGGGTTACCTGGGCGGCCGAGATAATGAGGCCCGCCGCCAGCCCCAGGCCAAGCAGCAGACCACCCCAACTGAAGTTCTGGGAGGATAGATTTCGCATCAGAATGGCAATCTCACGCTTAACGGTGCCGCCGTCAATGTCGGAATGGCCGCTTGGCTGGTTTGCGGGTGGTTTTCAAGCGGCTGGTTGCACACGGGCGGTTTTCTCTGTTAAGGGGGGCGTTCAAGGGCGGGGAGTCTTACGCTGGCGGATTCATAAAACGACTTGCAAATCTGGCAAACTGGGTTATCGTATTTCTAATCTAGAATTAAGGGTGTCGTTCTCAGGCGGCATCATCATTTCAAAGTAACGCGACCGGCTAATATCACCATACTACACCAAGCTATGAAAATTGTTTTGTTCCTTTCCGCACTTATCGCCGGGCTTGGTTGGGCTCCAAGCAATTCCCTGCAAGCGCAAACGCTGACCACAGTGCACGGTTTCACGGGCGCAAACAATGGCGCTTTCCCGGTTTCCGGGGTGACGGTGGTTGGCGGCACGATCTATGGAACGGCCCAAAATGGCGGCACTTGGGGGGGCGGGGTGGTATTCGCCGTTGGCACCAATGGCACCGGGTTCACCATCCTCCACAATTTTTCCAACTTAACTCAAAATACGAATTCGGACGGGTTTACTCCCAGCGGCGGCTTGATTCTGGCGGGTAGCAGCCTGTATGGCACGACAGAGTCTGGCGGTGCCGGTGGTGCGGGGACGGTGTTCCGGATTAACCTGGATGGGTCTGGCTTTGCCACCCTTCACACGTTTTCAGCCGAGGATTCCACGACGGGCACCAACCTGGACGGGGCTAATCCCGACTCCAGCTTGATTCTTTGGGGCAACACTCTCTATGGTACTTGCGATGCGGCAGGCACCGGGGGGGAGGGCACAGTTTTTGCGATCAAAACCGATGGCACCGGGTTTCGAAACCTTTATAATTTTTCCCCATTAAAAGGGGGGGTCAATCTCGATGGTGCACAACCCTTCGGCGGGCTGACACTTTCCGGCAGCACGCTGTTTGGGGGAGCCCAGGCGGGTGGTGCAAAAGGGAACGGCACAGTTTATTCATTGAACACGGACGGCTCGGGCTTTAGGAATTTACATAGTTTCCTGGGTTCCAGTACTGATGGGAAAGCGGCAATCGGTGCATTGATTGTTTCCGGTGCCACACTCTACGGGACCACTTCCAGCAGCGGCTCCGGGCGCGCCGGAACGATCTTTGCCATCAAGACTGATGGCTCTGGTTATACTAATCTTTATAATTTTACGGCCCTGGCTGGCGGCATCAACGGTGATGGGGCCTCGCCTTATGCCGGGCTGGCGCTGTCTGGCGGACTTCTTTATGGGACAACCGGCATAGGTGGCAGTGCCGGGTTTGGTACGGTCTTCGCCATCAGCACCAATGGCACGGGCTTTGCCACCCTGCATAATTTCACGGGTAGCGAGGGGCACAGCCCGTACGCCGGCCTGGTGCTTCTTGGTGGCAGCTTGTTTGGGACCACTCAATTTGGTGGCACGGCTAACACGGGTAGTGTTTTCTCCATTCATGTTGACGGTTCGGACTTTGCCACCGTTTATAGTTTTCCTTCTGATCCTGATGGAATATTCCCCCAATCCGAGCTGCTTTTGTCCGGCCAAACGCTTTATGGTTCGGCGGCCTTCGGCGGCACCTATGGCGATGGCACCATTTACAAGGTTAATATCGACGGTTCCGGTTTCACAACGCTGCACGCTTTCACCAATTTGGACGGCGCTAGTCCGATTGAGCATTTGACGTTATCCGGGAGCACCCTTTACGGGTCAACCAGTCAGGGTGGGGTGGGCAGTGGGGGCGTTTTCGCCGTGAATACGGATGGCACCGGATTTAGGAACCTCCACATTTTCTCGGCTTTGACAACATTGGCGAACGGGCTGCTCACCAATGCTGACGGGGCGAATCCTTATGGCGGTTTGGTTCAATCCGGCAATACTCTTTACGGTGCGGCGTCCGTTGGCGGATATAGTGGTTCGGGCGCAATATATTCCATGAACACTGACGGCAGTCATTTTACCAATCTGTATAATTTTACCGCCTTGCAAAACTTTGAGACCAACAGCGATGGCGCCAATCCAAACGGGAGTTTGTTTTTATCGGGCGGAGTACTTTACGGGACTGCGGGTGCGGGTGGCGCGCATGGCAATGGCACGGTCTTCAAAATTAAAACGGATGGCACTGGTTTTTCAGTTTTGCACAATTTCACCGCCACGGTCGGCACCACTAACACGGACGGAAGCCAAATATATGACGGAGTCATTCTATCGGGAGGCGTACTCTATGGGAATGCCAGTGCGGGTGGCAACTTTGGGAATGGGACTGTGTTTAAGGTTAACACCGATGGAACCGGTTTCGCTATCCTGCATCATTTTTCCGCCGCGAATGGCAGCTTTTCTACCAACGCTGATGGGACTTATCCCTATGCCACATTGATGATCTCGGGCAACACTCTATATGGAACGGCCAATAGTGGTGGGAATTTTGGTGCTGGCACCTTGTTTGCAGTGAACAACGATGGCTCTGGATTCACCCCGCTTTATCAATTTACCGATGGTAATGATGGGGGCTATCCATCGGCTGATTTGATATTGTCAAGCAACATTTTGTATGGTACCTGTCAGAATGGCGGTGTGGCTGGTGTGGGCACAGTGTTCAGCTTCGCATTGCCGACGCCTCGCCTGGCCATTGCAACCGCCGGTGCCAACGCGATTTTGACCTGGCCGAACACTTCCGCCGGTTTCTCCCTGCGCGCCACTCCAAGCCTGGTTCCGCCGGTGTCCTGGAGCCCGGTTTGGCCCGCACCTGGCATTGTCAATGGTCAAAACTGCGTGACTAATGCCATCAACGGTCCGCAGTTGTTTTACCAATTGTTTCAATAATCCGACCAGGGCAGTTGCACTCCGTAATGTGGGGTCCTCCCTTATGGTGCTGCGGAATTAAAAACCCGCGGCACCATTTGCGTTTGGAAGGCAGCCTCCCCCGGTGAGCTGAGGCCCCGGGTGGCGGGGAAAAAACTGTTGCAGGCGTTCTGGACCGGCCGGTTCTGCCAACACCCATGGAACCAGGACGGTGCGGGTAGAACGTTTTTCCGTGACCTCCCGGATAAATGGAACTTCGCCCCGTTCCCGGGCCATCAGCAGCGGATCCTGCGAACCGCTCAACGCGAAGCTCTGGTTGATGATCCAGGCAAATGGTTCAATGTGGGCTCGGCGTAAATCGGCTTGCAGCATGCCAGCTTCGTGGACGGGGGTGGCTTCCGGCAAGGTGACGATCAGCACGTGAGTGAATTTTGGATCGCGCAATCGCGGCAGCAGCTCCCGCACGGCTTCCGGCAGGGTGCTGGCCTGGCGGGCGATTTCACGGTGGTAGGATTCGGTGGCGTCCAGCAAGAGCAGCGTGTGCCCGGTCGGGGCGGTGTCGAGGACCACAAATGAACCTTGCCCCTCGGCAACCACCCGGGCGAAGGCACGAAACACGGCGATTTCCTCGGTGCATGGCGAACGTAAATCCTCTTCCAGCATGGCGCGGCCCGCCGCATCGAGATTTTTGCCTGCGGCCGCCAGCACCGATGCCACATAAGCGCGGGTCTCGACCTGCGGGTCCAGGCGGCTGACCCGCATGCCGTTGATCGCTCCGGCAGCCGCGGCGATGTGGGCGGCCGGGTCGGTCGTGCTCAAATGCACGGGGTAACCCCGCCGCGCCAGTTCGGTGGCAATGGCCGCGGCGATGGTGGTTTTGCCCACCCCGCCTTTGCCCATGGTCATGATGACCCCGCAGCCGGCCTGGGCG